>CAZUZY010000316.1:0-10325 GCA_964624885.1 uncultured Polyangiales bacterium
CTCGGCGCGGAGGCGGTGGTCATCGGGGTCGGCGGTGTCGAGACCGCGGCCGACGTCGTCGCGCTCGTGCGCGCCGGCGCCGACCTGGTGCAGGCCTACACGGGCTTCATCTACGGAGGGCCGCGCTTCCCGGCGCAGATCACCCGCGATCTCGCGGACGAGCTGCGGCGTGAGGGGGTCTCGCGCCTGCGCGAGCTCCGCGATCTCGATCTGTCGTGAAGCGCGCGCTCGTCCTCACACTGGCGATCGCCGTCGCGCTGCGGCTCGGGCCCACGCTGCTCGCCTGGGTCTCGCCACGCTTCCGGGCCCGCGCGCGGGTGATCGGGCGCCGGCTCGACGTCGTCGGCGCGCTAGCGATGCTCGGGTGGACAGCGGGGCTGCTCTTCCAGCGGGCGTTCGTCGAGGCGGCGGTGGTGGCGCTGATCTCGATCCCGGTGGTGGTGGCCGGGGTCGTCGCGCTGCGTTCGTAGTTGCGGGCGACGAGCGCGCGTCCTCTACTCTCGCGGTGACCATCCGCAAAGCCGTCGCCGAGGATCGCGCGCGCCTCGGTGAGCTCGCCGAAGGCCTCGTCCGCCTGCACCACGAGCTCGACCCCGCGCGCTTCCTGCCGGGAGAGGGCATCGGTGAGGGCTATGGACGCTGGCTCGTGAAGGAGGCTCTCCGCGAGGGCGCGGTGGTGCTCGTCGCCGAGCGCGAGGGCGAGGTGGTCGGCTACTGCTACGGCACCCTCGAGGGGCGCAACTACAACGACCTGCTCGACGCGCACGGCAAGCTCCACGACGTGTTCGTGGCTGCCCCGGCGCGGCGCCTCGGCCTCGCCCGCGCGCTCGTCCTCGGCATGGCCGCCGCGCTGGCCGCCAAGGGCGCCCCGCGGGTGGTGCTCGACACCGCGGTCTCCAACGAGGCAGCCCAGCGGCTGTTCGCGTCGCTCGGGTTCCGTCGGACGATGATCGAGATGACCCGCGAGGCCGACGCGTGAGCGGGCGGCGATCGTTCCTCGGACCTCCGGCACGGGGCATGCCGTGCGCGACCTGCTCGCCCGGGCAGAGGGCTGGCGAGGCTCTTGCGTCTCCTCCGAAGAGAGCCCTCCTCTGCGCGCAGTTTCCCGCAGCTTTCCGCAAGGTCGCTGCAAACGTTGCGAACCCCTGAATCGCTTGCGTGCACATGACCCCCAGCCCTCACCCCGCCGAAGCCCTCCGCGAGAACCCGCTCCTCACCGATCTGCCCCCCGAAGACGCGCAGGCCCTCTCGCGCTTCCTCGAGGTCATGGAGGTCGAGGGCGGAGAGTCGATCCTCAAAGAGGGCGACCCCGGGGTGGACATGTTCTTCGTGCTCGCGGGCCGCGCGCGGGTCTTCCACGCAGGCCTCGAGGTGCAGAGCCTCGAGACCGGCGACCACTTCGGCGAGCTCGCGCTGCTCGCCGAGCGACCGCGGGCCGCGTCGGTGGTGGCCGACGAGCGTCTCACGCTCGCCCGCCTGTCCCGGCGTTCGTTCGAGCGCATGGCCACGGAGCGCCCGGCGCTGGCCCTCTCGCTGCTGCGCCGTGTCGTCGACCGGCTCGGCCTGCAGCTCGTCCACATGACCGAGAACGTCGGGGTCCTGCTCCGCGAGCGCACGCTGCCGCGGCGCACCTCGATCGAGATCAAGCTCTTCGGGGCGATGAAGCAGGTGCCCATGGGCACGCTGCTCCACACCGTGCTGCCGGCGAACCACGACGGCGCGCTGGTCGTCGCCGCGCTCGTCGATCGCAAGCCGACCGCGCTCGCCACGCCGCTCCTCGCCGACGCGACGATCGAGCCGCTCACCACCCGGAGCTGGGAGGGGCGCGAGGTGTACCGGCGGAGCGCGGGGCTCGTACTCCTCGAGGCCGCGTCGCGCATCGGCGTGCCCCTGCGCACCGGCCCCTCGCTCTCGTCGGCGCAGATCCTCGAGCTCCCCGAGGAGGGAGACCGCTTCGCCCTCGCCGAGCTGCTCGAGCTCGAGCTCCGCCGCATCGCCGAGGCCGACGTCCCGATCGTCGAGGAGCTGTGGGCGGTCGAGGAGGCCACCTCGCACTTCGCCGCGCGCGAGTGGGAGGACGCGCAGGCCATGCTGCGCACCTGGCGCGATCCGACGGTGCGGCTGGTCACCTGCGGCACGGTCTACGCGCTCTCGCTGGCGCCGTTCCTGCCGCGCACGGGGGCGCTCTCCGATCTCACCGTGCGGCCGTACGCCGGCAACCTGCTCCTCGAGTTCGGGAGCCCGGTCTCCGAGAACCTGCCGGAGGGCGTGCGCGAGGTGGGCGATCCCACGCTCTCGGTGCGCAGCGCCGAAGCCCCGCGCTCCTCCGAGATGGTCGTCGAGCACAAGGCGTGGCTGCGCACCCTCGGGGTCGACAGCGTCGGTGCGTTCAACCTGCGCTGCATCCGCGGCGACGTCTCCGAGCTGATCCGGGCCGCCGAGGGCTTCCACGAGAAGCGCATCGGGCGGGCGGCCGACCTGATCCGCGACCGCGCACCGCGGATCATCACCATCGCGGGGCCCTCCTCGTCGGGCAAGACCACGTTCATCAAGCGCCTCACCGTGCAGCTGCAGATCAACGGCATGATCCCCCGCGCGATCTCGCTCGACGATTACTACGTCGACCGCGACAAGACCCCCCTCGACCCGGCCGGCGCCCTGGATTTCGAGGCCCTCGAGGCCCTCGACCTGCCGCTCTTGCAGGCCCACCTCGCGCGCTTGCTCGCGGGCGAGGCGGTGCGCACCGCGCACTACGACTTCGTCACCGGCAAGAGCCACCCCGACGGCGGCCCCGAGCTCCGCCTCGCGTCGAACGAGGTGCTCATGCTCGAGGGCATCCACGGCCTGAACCCGGCCCTGCTCGGCGACGCGGCGCCCCGCGACCAGGTGTTCCGCACGTTCATCCACCCGGTGGTCGGGCTGCCGATCGATCGCCTCACCTCGGTGAGCCCCGCCGACATCCGGCTCCTCCGCCGCATCGTCCGCGACCGCCACTCGCGCAACCTCTCGGCGGCGCAGAACATCCTGCGCTGGCCCGCGGTGCGCGACGGCGAGCGCAAGCACATCTTCCCGTTCCTGCCGCAGGCCGACACGGTGTTCGACAGCTCCCTCGCCTACGAGCCATCGGTGCTCAAGGTGTTCGCCGATCGCTACCTGCTCGAGGTGCCGCGCGAGCACCCCGGCTACACCACCGCCTACCGGCTGCGCCGCCTCATCGACCACTTCGTCACCATCTACCCCGACCACGTCCCGCCCACCTCGCTGCTCCGCGAGTTCATCGGCGGTAGCGGGTTCGAGTACTGAGACCGAGGGCGGAGCCTGTGAATCTTCGTCGGCCGCCCATGGAGGCGGCCGATGCTTCGCTCCACTTCGTTTCGCGCAGAGCCTGTGAATCTTTGTCGGCCGCCCATGGAGGCGGCCGATGCTTCGGCTCGCTTACGCTCGCCTCAGCCCGCGGCGAGCTTCTTGCCGAGGGCGAAGCCGAGCGCGTGGGCCTGCTCCACCGTCTCGACCGTGCCGTCGGACGAGCCCTCGCGCAGCCGCGAGCCATCGGGCTCGGCGAGCCACGCGCGGAGCTCGAGGCGCGTGCCCTCCACCACCGCGTGGGCGGCGAGCGGCACGGTGCAGTCGGCCTCGAGCGCCACCAGCACCCCGCGCTCGGCCGCGGCTCGCAGCGCCGTCGGCGCGTGGGCCTTCACCGAGAGCGCCTTCCACGTCTCGTCGTCGCCGTCGCGCGCCTCGATGGCGAGGATGCCCTGCGCCACGGCGGGGAGCATCTGGTCCATCGAAAGCGCCGCGTGGGGCGGGAGGCTCTCGAGGGGCACACCGAGGCGGGAGAGCCCCGCCGCCGCGAGCAGGATGCCGTCGTAGCCGCCGCCCTCGAGCTCGCTCATCTCGAGCTTGCGCAGGCGGGTGTCGATGTTGCCACGCAGCGGCTCGACGGCGAGATCGGGCCGCGCCCGCAGG
The DNA here is from genome assembly GCA_964624885.1 of uncultured Polyangiales bacterium. Classification (GTDB taxonomy): domain Bacteria; phylum Myxococcota_A; class Polyangia; order Polyangiales; family JADJMO01; genus JADJMO01. Next base: position 3,967 of record CAZUZY010000316.1, read on the forward strand.
AGGGCCAGCTTGCGCCGCATGCTCGAGGAGCCGACGCGCGCGCCCGCGGGCAACGCGGCCAGCGAGGGCTCGCGGCCCCGCGGGACGAGCAGCACGTCGCGCGGATCGGCGCGCTCCGGCACGCACGCGATCGACAGCCCCGGCGGCAGCCGCGCGGGGAGGTCCTTCATCGAGTGCACCGCGAAGCGCGCTCGACCCTCGAGGAGGGCCTCCTCGATCTCCTTCACGAACAGCCCCTTGCCGCCGATCTCGGAGAGCGGACGGTCCTGCACCTTGTCGCCGGTCGTGACGACCTGGAGCTCCTCGACGGAGAGGCCGGGGTTGCCCGCGCACAGGTCGCGGACGAAGGCCCGGGTCTGGGCGAGGGCGAGGGCGGACCTTCGGGTGGCGACGACGAGCTGCATCGAGAGCCTCAATGCCGCGGCGCCGCCGCGTCGTCCACCGGGACCGGTTTCCCCTCGGGTTCGGCGCTGTTTTCCTCGGCCCGAGCCGGCGGCTTCTGCTCCTCGGGCAGGTCGTAGACCCGGCGCACCATGGCGATGATCTGCTCGCCGTCGGGCCGATCGAGGCTCTCCTTGAGGAGCTGGGTCGGCGCGTGCAGGATCTTGTTGGCGGCGGCGTCGAGCATCACGCCGAGCGCCTTGCGGTCGTCCTCGCCGAGGTGCTTGAGCTTGTGGGAGAGCGAGCGGTCGAGCTCGGCGGCCAGCGTGGAGCGCACCTTCTCGCGGAGCGCCACGATGGTCGGGGTGACCTCGAGCTGGCGCGCCCACTTGGCGAACTCGGCGACCTCGTGGGCGACGATGCGCTCGGCGGCCTCGGCCTCCGCCTTGCGCTCGTGCATGCCCTCCGCGACCACCTGCTCCAGGTCGTCGATGTCGTAGCGGAAGCAGTTGTCGAGGTCGTGCACCCGCGGATCGACGTTGCGCGGGACGGCGACGTCGACGAAGAACAGCGGGCGCCCCTTGCGCCGCTTGACCGCGGCCGCCGCGATCTCCCGGGTGACCACGAACGACGAGGCGCCCGTGGAGACCAGGACGATGTCGGCGTGCTCGAGCAGGGTGGGGAGCTCCCCGAGCGAGCGCGGCTCGGCGTTGTCGATGGTGCGGGCGAGGGCCTCGGCCTTCTCGAACGAGCGGTTGGCGATGAGGATCTTGGTGACGCCGGCGGCGACGAGGGCGCGCGCCGCCGACTCGGCGATCTCGCCTGCCCCGAGGAGCAGCACCTCGTGCTTGCTCATGTCGCCGAAGATCCGCTTGGCCAGATCGACCGCGACGCTCGCCACGCTGACCTGGCCGGCGCCGAGGGCGGTCTCGGTGCGCACGCGCTTGCCCACGTGGAAGGCGCGGTGCATCGCGCGCCCCAGCACCCCGCCGACGGCCTCCGCCTCGGTCGCGGTCTCGAACGCCTCCTTCACCTGGCCGAGGATCTGCGGCTCGCCCATGACCAGCGAGTCGAGCGAGGCCGCCACGCGGAACACGTGGCGCAGCGCGTCCTCACCGCGATGCTCGTAGAGGTAAGGGCGGAGGTCTTCCTCCTTGACCCGCGTCGCGAGCATCTTGCGGGCCTGCGCGACGACGCTGTGGTCGTCGGCGCCCGACAGGTAGAGCTCGACCCGGTTGCAGGTCGAGACCAGCACCGCCTCGCGGACCGTGCCGTCCTCCCGCAGCCGCCCGAGCAGGGGCGCGCGCTCGTCGCCGGCGATGGCGACACGCTCGCGGACGGCGACCGGCGCCGACCGATACGACACCCCGACCACACAGAGCTCTACGCCGCTCTTCTTCATCCTCGTCCCGCGCGGTCGCGCACCAGGTAGACGACGAACACCAGCACCGCGCACCCGAAGCCCACGAGGGTGCCCCAGGCCGCGCGACGGCCACGCCAGCCACCAGCGCTGCGCATGAACAGGACCACGGCGAAGCAGACCCACGCCGCGTAGGCGAGGATCTGCCGCAGGAGCTGGGCGCGCCCGATCGCGTCGCCGAACTTCCCGATGAACAGGAGCCCCGTGAGGATGCCGAGCGTGAGCAGCGGGAAGCCCGCGAGCAGGAACCGGTGCGACGCGCGCTCGAGCACCTCGAGCGGCGGCAGGCCTCGCGTGCGTCCGAGGGTGCGCTTCTGCTTGAGCTGCTTCTCCTGCACGAGGTACGTCGCGGCCAGGGCAGAGGACACCGCGAACAGCGCGCTCGCCACGAGGATGGCCGTGACGTGGAACGGCAGCACCGCGCTCTTGACCAGCGGTGCGGCCGGGCCACCGCCGAGGAACCGCGCGGAGAGGAGGGCCCCGAGCGAGATCGGCGCGACGAACGCGCCCACGGCGTCGAGCCGTTTGGCCCGGCTCACGAACAGGAACACGGTGGCTGCGACCAGGCCCATGAGCGAGGCGGCCTGCTGGATCCCCTCGACGGGACACGCGCGAACGGTCGCCGCCGTGAGCATGAAGTACCCGAAGTGGGCGAGCGCCCCGACCCCGAACAACAGCTCGGCGCGCCGCCCCAGCGTATCGCCGGCTTGCACCTGCGTGGCCTCCTGGCCGCGCCGGGCGATGCGGGCGAAGAACAGCCCGCCCGCCCCGGCATAGGCGAGGGACGTCCCCGTGAGGAGGAGGTCAGCGGCCGTGGAGAGCTGCACGGGCGGAGCATAGCGCGTGCGACGCACCATGGCGTGACGGCGCGTACACGACCCGACTATGGTCCCGTCCCCCCATGCCCCGCTTCCGGATCCGCGGCGTGATGCCGAGCGACCACACGGACCTCGTCCGTGTCGCCCGTCACCTCAACTCGGTGAACCTGCCCGACGACGACCAGGCGGTCCTCGGGATCATCGACCACTCGACCCAGTCGTTCCTGGGCAAGGTCCCCCCGAAGCGGGCCGAGTACGTGTTCGCGCTCGAGGAGCTCGCCACGGGCCGGGTGGTCGGCACCTCGATGGTCATCGGGCAGCTCGGCCGTCGGGACGCCCCGTACATCTACTTCGACGTCCGCAGCGAGGAGAAGTACTCGAGCACGCTCGACAAGCACTTCCACCACACGGTCCTGCGCATCGGGTACTCCTACGACGGCCCGACCGAGATCGGCGGCATCGTGCTCTTGCCGGAATATCGCCTCGTGCCGGAGCGGCTCGGCCAGTTCCTGTCGTACGTGCGATTCCTGTTCATCGCGATGCACCGCGAGAAGTTCCGCGACGAGGTGCTCGCCGAGCTCCTGCCGCCCCTCGAGTCGGACGGCACGAGCCACCTCTGGGAGGCCCTCGGCCGCCATTTCACCGGCCTCTCGTACATGGAGGCCGACAAGCTCTCCAAGAAGAACAAGGAGTTCATCAAGGGCCTGTTCCCCGAGGGCGACGTCTACGCCTCGGTGTTCAAGCCCGAGGCCCAGCGCGTGATCGGCGAGGTCGGACCCCAGACCAAGGGCGTCGAGAAGCTCCTCACCCGCATCGGCTTCCGGTACTGCGAGCGCGTCGACCCCTTCGACGGCGGCCCCCACTTCCTCGCCAAGACGGACGAGATCACGCTCGTGCAGGACTCGATGCACGTGCGGCTCGTGGAGCTGCTCGATCAGGAGCCGACCGGCCACCGGGCGGTCATCGCCACCCAGACCAAGGAGCCCCCGTTCTGGCGCAGCGTCCTCGTGCCGTTCGAGGCGCGCGGAGAGGTGGCGGGCGAGCACCAGGTGGCCCTCACGAGGAGCGCCGCCGCAGCGATCGAGGCCAAGGTCGGCGACCCGGTCATGATCCTGCCGATCCACCCCCACAAGCCGATCAAGCGCCGGTCGCTGACCTAGCGGAGAGGCACGGGGCGAAGGGGGCCGCGAGGCGCCGTGACCAATGGATGTGATCGCGCCCCGACCCCCGCGACGCTCGTAGACGGCCGCGCGCGGTTTTGGTCTGATCGGAGCATGTCTTTCGAGGACGCAGAGCGGGGCGAGATCGTCACCAAGGAAGCCTACGACGCGCGCGCGGCGGAGCTCCGCGTGAGCTTGCTCGACGCGCAGTACCAGGCGCTCAAGGCCGCCAAGTTCCCGGTGGTGATCGTGGTGGCCGGCGTGGACGGCGCGAGCAAGAGCGAGGTCCTCGCGAAGCTCACCGAGTGGATGGACCCGCGCCACGTGCACGCCCACGCAGTAGGCCTGCCGAGCGACGAGGAGCTCGAGCGCCCGCCGATGTGGCGCTTCTGGCGCCGCCTGCCGCCCAAGGGCAAGACCGGCATCTTCTTCGGCTCCTGGTACACGCAGCCGATCATCGGGCGCGTCGAGCGCACCATGGACATCGAGGAGTTCGAGACCGCGCTCGGCGTGGTGCAGCGCTTCGAGCGGATGATCGCCGCGGAAGGCGCGCTCGTCCTCAAGTTCTGGTTCCACCTCTCCAAGAAGGACCAGCGCAAACGCCTCGACACGCTGGCCGCCTCCAAGAAGACCGCGTGGCGCGTGAGCAAGGAGGAGTGGCGGCGGTTCCAGGACTACGACCGCTACCGCAAGATCTCCAACGAGGCGCTCGCCCTCACCTCCGATCCGCCGTGGCAGATCGTCGACGGCCGCGACTGGCGCACCGCCGCCCTCACCGTCGGCGACGCCGTCAACGACGCGCTCCGGGTTCGCCTCGAGTCGCTCGCCGAGGCCGAGAAGGCGTCCAAGGCCGAGAAGGCCGAGAAGGCCGACAAGAAGCCCAAGAAGCTGCGCGCGGTCGCCAAGACCCAGCCCCTCTCCGAGATCGATCTCACCAAGAAGCTCGACGACGAGGAGTACGACGAGCAGCTCCTCGTGGAGCAGCGCCGCATCGCGCTCCTCACCCGCAACAAGCGCTACCAGAAGCTCTCGCCGCTCATCGTGTTCGAGGGCATGGACGCCGCGGGCAAGGGCGGCGCCGTGCGTCGGCTCACCGCCGCGATGGACGCGCGCCAGTACATCATCGTCCCGGTCGCCGCGCCGACCGACGAGGAGCGCGCCCAGCCTTACCTCTGGCGGTTCTGGCGCCACGCCCCGCGCGACGGCAAGGCCGTGATCTTCGACCGCTCGTGGTACGGCCGCGTGCTGGTCGAGCGCGTCGAGGGGTTCTGCGCCGACGCCGAGTGGCGCCGCGCGTTCGACGAGATCAACGACTTCGAGGCCCAGCTGGCCTCGGCCCAGAACGTGGTGGTCAAGCTGTGGCTGCAGGTGAGCCCCGACGAGCAGCTCCGCCGCTTCAAGGAGCGCGAGGACACGCCGTTCAAGCGCTTCAAGATCACCGCCGAGGACTGGCGCAACCGTGAGCGCCTCGCCGACTACCAGGTGGCCGCCAACGACATGCTGGCCAAGACCAGCACCGTGCTCGCGCCGTGGACGGTGGTGGAGGCCGACGACAAGCGCTGGGCGCGCATCAAGGTCCTGCGCACGGTCGCCGACGCAATCGAGCGCCGGCTCTAGCCGGCTAGAGCGACAGCACGTCCACCAGCTCCCCCGCGGCGAGCCCGGTGCTCTCCTTGGGCACCACGACGACGGCCTCGGCGAGCCCGAGCGACACGATGGAGCCCGACGCCTGAGAGGCGACCGGTACCACCGCATCGCCCTCGAGCCGCGCGCGCACGAGCTCCGTGCGCCCGGGCTGGTGCTTCACCGCCGCGCCGAGCCGCATGCGTCGCGGCACCGGCAGCGGGTGGGCGACCCCCGACAACGCCGCCAGCAGCGGTGCGCCGAACAGCAGATAGGTGATCGCCGCCGACACCACGTTGCCCGGGAGCCCGAGCACGAACGTGGACCCACGCCGACCGAACGCGATCGGCTTGCCCGGCTTGAGCGCCACCTTGTGGAAGTCGAGCGTGACCCCCGCCGCCTCGAGCGTGGGTCGCACCAGATCGTGATCCCCCACCGAGACCCCGCCGATGGTGAACACCACATCGGCATTGGCGAGCGCCTCCTCGACGGCGGCGCGCAGCGCGACGGGCTCGTCGGCGGCGATGGGCAGCACCCGCGCGACCGCGCCGGCAGCCTCGGCGAACGCCGCGATGGTGGGCCCGTTGGTCTCGACGATGGTCCCTGCACGGGGTGGATCGCCCGGGGCGCGGAGCTCGTCGCCCGTGGCCAGCACGGTGACGATCGGCCGACGCACCACCTGCGGCTCGAGCTCGCCGAACGTGAGCAGGAGCGGCAGGTGCTGGGGCCCGAGCCGTGTGCCCCGCGGGATGCACAGCGCGCCCTCGGCCACGTCGACCCCACGCGCGCGGATGTTGGCGCCCGCCTTCGGCAGCTCGCGGATCGAGAGGCGGTCGCCCTCGCGCGACACGTTCTCCTGCATCACCACGGCCTGCGTTCCCGCAGGGGTGGGCGCGCCGGTGAAGATCCGCATCGCGGTGCCGCGGGCGAGCGGCGGCGGCGGGGGCCCGCCCGCGC
>CAZUZY010000317.1:0-10300 GCA_964624885.1 uncultured Polyangiales bacterium
GCTCGCGCGGCGCCTCCGCGGTGGAGCACGCGGCCACGGCGGCGGCTGCGACGAAGCCGAGCGCGCGACGCCGACGGACGACGAGCGCGCCGATCGCCGCGAACAGGAGGAACGCGCCCGAGCGGGTGCGGGAGCCCCGGCCCGTCGTGCACCCGCCGCCGCTGTCGACCGGAGCGTCGGTCGCGGGGATGCAGACGCTGCTCGCGGGGTCGCAGAGGTGGCCGGTCACGCAGTCGGCGGAGGAGCCGCAGGTCGTGCGACACGTGGCGCCCGCGCAACGGTACGGCGTGCAGTCGACGTCACCGCCCTTGGCGCCGTGGATCGTGTGGTCGCCGTCGCAGGTGGCGCCGTCGAGGCAGGTGCCGCTCGCGACGTCGCACTTGAAACCCTCCACGCAGTCGGTGTCGGCCGCGCACTTGGTCTTGCACGCGGTGTCGCCGCAGCGGAACGGCGCGCAGGTCTTGGTCTCGAGCGTCGGGCAGCTGCCGGTGCCGGCGCAGCTGGCGGGTAGGGTCTCGACGCCGTCGGCGCAGCTCCGCGGGCGACAGGCGACGTCGACGCCCACGAACCCGGCGCAGGACGCGCCGACCAGGCCGTCACACAGGGTGGCGGCGCACGCGCTTCCGCCCGCGGGGGCGGGGCACGCGCCGTGTCGGGCCTTCCCGAGCACCGGAGTGCACGTGCCGAGGGTGGTGGGCTGGTCGCACGCCTCGCAGGCGCCGCCGCACGGCTTGTTGCAGCAGACGCCGTCGGCGACGGTGCCGCTCGCGCACTCGGTCGGGTCGGTCGAGGCGACGCCGTCGAGCTTCTTGGGCACGCAGGCACCGGCGGCGCAGTGGGCGGTCGCCGCGCAGTCGGCGTCGGTCGTGCAGCCCGTGGCGCAGGCCGTCTCGTCCTTGCAGCCGTAGGGCGCGCAAGAGGTGGGCGCGTCGCTGCAGGCCCCCGCACCGTCGCAGGTGCCGACCTTGGTCGCGATGCCCTTGGCGCAGGCCACCTTGCCACAGCTGACCCCCGTCTTGGCGAACACACACGCGGTACGCGAGCTGCCGTCGCAGCGCGCAGCGCACGGTCCGCCCGCGCCCGCGCTGGGGCAGGCGGGGTGGCTCGTGCGCGGCGCACCGACCACCGGCACGCACTCGCCGGCGAACCCGGGCTCGTTGCAGGCCTCGCAGGCCCCCTTGCACGCGACGCTGCAGCAGACGCCGTCGGTGCACGCGTTGGACGCGCAGTCGGCGTCGGTGGTGCAGGTGACCCCCTGCGCCTTGCCGAACCGCATGCGCCAGAACTCGTCGCCGAACCAGTACCCGGTCATCGGCGAACCGCCGAGGAGGTACAGATCGCCGCCGAGGACCGCGGTGCGGCCGGAGGTGCGCGGGTCGGGGTTGGCGCTGGCCGAGGGAAGCCGCGACCAGTCGGTGCCGTCCCAGAGCCACGTCTCGTCGACGAGCCAGCCCCCCTGCAGGATCGCGCGGGCGCCGAACGAGGTGAGCGTCGCCCCGGTGGCCGAGGAGGGCGCGTTCTTGGAGGTCTTCGGCGTCCACTGGGTGCCGTCGTACTCCCACAGGTCGAACGGACCGGCACCGGTGGAGCTCGCGCTGAAGATGCCGCCGCTCAGGAGGATCTTCCCGGAGACGGTCGCCATCGCGGGCTCGTACCGGGAGCCCGGGTTCGGGACGAGGGAGAGCTTCTTCCAGGTCGTGCCGTCCCACTCCCACTGCTCGCCGCCGACCAGGCCGCCGCCGCCGTACATCACGACCTTGGTACCCAGCGTGGCCATGGTGTGGAACTCGCGCCCCGTCGGGCTGGTGGCCGGGGAGAGCTTCTTCCAGTCGGTGCCGTCCCACTCCCAGGTGTCGGCGAGCAGGGCGAAGGTGGTGGCATCGGTGCCGCCGAACACGATGGCCTTGCTGCCGAGCGCAGCCATCGCCGTGTTGTGACGCCCGGGCAGCGGCGTGGCGGGCTTCTTCTGCTGCCACTTGCTGCCATCGTACTCCCAGGTCTCGTCGCCGGCGGCCCCGCCGAGCGCGACCAGCCGGGTGCCGACCGCGACCATCGCCGACACGTTGGTCGGGAGCGCGTGGTCGAAGGCCGTCGTGAGCTTGGTGCCGTCGAACACCCAGGTACGGTCCTTACCGACGACGAACATCTTGCCCCCCGCGACGCCCGCGCGAGCCTTCTTGATCACGTCGGTCGTGACACCGGCCGTCTTGGCCCACGAGGTGCCGTCGAACACCCAGGCGTCGGGCGAGCTGCCACCGACCAGGGCCGGCTTGTCGCCGACCGCGGTCAGCGTGCCGTCGTCGTAGATCGAGGCCCCGCCGCTGCTGGCCTTCGTCCAGTTGGTGCCATCCCAGCTCCACAGCTCGGGCACGGCGTAGAGGTAGGTCTTGCCCCCGATCTCGAGCATCTGGTGACAGAGGCCGGCCTTGGTCGGCGAGGTGGCCGGAGACTTCTTGGTCCACGCGCCCGCGGACCACTCCCAGGTGTCGTTCTGGTCGCCACCGGCGAACGTGTAGCCACCGAAGGCGACGGCCTTGCCGCCGAACGAGCCGAACGCCGGCGAGAAGCGCGCGGCGGGGCCGGAGCTCGGCGTGAAGCGGGTCCACGCGGCGCCGTCGTACTCCCACACCTCGCTGCCGCTCCCGTCCCACGACGCGAGGCGCGAGCCTGCGGCGGCGATCTCGCGGTTGCCGCGCGGCGGCCGGAACTTGGGCCGGTGGGCGATCCAGCTGGTGCCATCGAGCTCCCAGAGGACGTCGTCGTTGTAGGGCTGGATCCACAGGTGCCCGCCGAGCACCGCCGTCCCGTGCTCCTTGCCCGGGGTCGGCGTGATCAGCGTCCAGCGCACCGCCTCGAGCGCGGGGTCGACGACGATGGGCGCGGTGAGCGCGCGCGCGTCGAGCGAGACCACCAGCTTGCCGCGGGTGTACTCGACCTGGACCGCGCGTCGCTCGCCGCGCGCGTCGACCGCGTACGGCGCGGGCATGCGGAGGCGCGGGCCCTTGTCGTCACGCCACTCGAGGCCGCCCAGGAACGGCCGCGGCTCGCCGAGCCCGGCGAAGGCCTCGACGTCGAGCTCCATGCGCAGCGGCTCGGCGCGGTGCGCGACGTAGAACCACTCCATCGCGTCCGGCGCCGCGGTGACCGCGGTGTCGACGCCGCTCTGCGTGTCCCGATAGACCGCCAGGTCGCCGTCGAGCGCGAGCGGTGCGTCGGCGCCGTGGGGCCGGAGACGCAGCACGTCGGCGCCGTCGAGCGACAGCGTCCACGCTCCACCGTGCCGCGCGTCGAGGTGGGTGACGAGCCCTGCTCCACCGGTCGCCCCACCGCTCGCAGCCCGCGCGAACGAGGTCGCGTGGGCGAGGCGCTCGGCGAACGCCGGCGTGCGCGCGAGGAGCGCGGAGGTCCCCGTCGACGGGTCCGTGGCCGGAGCGTCGACGACACACGAGGCACCGAGGACCGCGGCGAGCGCGGCCAGCATCTTCCAGCCCATGCACGAGATCGTCCCAAACGCCGAGCGTTCGAGCAAGCGCGCTCGGGCGTGTACGATGAGGTCATGCAAGCGCGCCAGCTCGCGTTCTCGCTTTCCGTCACGATCGCCGCTTGTGGTCGAGAAGGATCCATCGAAGGCGAAACGAACGACGGGGCTCTGGAGACTCATACCGACGCGTCGAGCGACGCCGCCGACACCCAGCCCCTGTTCGAGACGGAGAGCGACGCCTCGGTGGACGTCGCCGACACCAAGGCCGACGGCGCGGAGGTGAACCCGCACGTGTGCCCCGCCGCGAGTGCGCCGATGGACTGCTCACCCGGCACGGGCACTGGCGAGGGCGATCAGTGCAAGGACGCGCCCTCGTGCTTCGTGACCAAGGTGCAGAAGGCGGTCGTCGACACAGTAGCCTCGCACCCCGAGTGGTTCGACACGAGCGGCACGTGCCCGCTGATCAAGAACGTCGACGGGTTCCTCGACAACGTGGTCACGCTGCTCGCCGCGCAGGGGCTGTGCGTGAAGCGCGACCCGAACGCGCCGAACGAGGAGATCACCCTCAAGAAGGACAACGCCTTCACCGAGAACTTCGACATCGTCGCCTCGACCGGGTGCGCACGCTCGGGACCGGCGATCTACACCGGCTACTGCGCGCCCGCGTGGTGGTGAGCCCGCGGGGCTCCTTTCACTTGGTGTGGTAGATCCTCGCCTGGCGCTCGGCGAGCTCGCGGGCGTCGGCGAACAGCTCGGGGGGCATGTCGTCGATCGCGACGGCCACCTTGCGGCGCCAGAGGAGCGCCTCGCTCTCGTCGAGGGCCTCGCTGCGCACCACGTGGCCCACCACCTCGAGCGGGGGCAGCTCGGTGTCGGAGCGGTGCACGTGCAGGCGGACCTTGTCGCCGATGGCGAGCTCCGCGCGCGTGAGGAGGAGGAGCCCGGTGGGGCTCGCGTCCTTGGAGACGGCGCTGCGGACGCGGCCGTCGGGGGTCTCGATCTCCGCGCCGAGGAGGACCGGCAAGCGAGACGCGCTGCGACGCTCGGAATCGGGCATGGAGGACAGGATACGCGGTCGTGGGCGCTGCGGAAAGGCGCTCAGGGCACGCGAGAGAGCCCGCGGCGGCTCGCGACGAAGAGCCCGCTCGGGGTGCGCAGCGCCGCGGTGACGTCGCGCCCGAGCGCCCCCGGTCGCCCGACCCACGGACCGCTCCCCTTGCGCGCGAGGAGGCCGTCCATGGTGGCGGCGAGGAGCGTGTCGCCGTCGAACGACAGCCCGGCGAGGTTGACCATCCCACCACCGAGCGGCGTCGCGGCGAGCTTCTGGCCCAGCGACGCCTCGACCACGCCGCCCGCGTAGGTGCCGACGAACACCTTGTCGCCCTTCGCGACCAGCGCGGTGACCCAGTCGTCGGGCAGGTGCCCCGACACGTGCGAGTAGCGCTCCCAGACCTTGGCCGCCTTGCGCAGCACGAAGAGGCCCGCGCTCGTGCCCACCCACTTGGCGCCGTCGGGCGTCTCGAGCACGGCCCACGCGGCCTCGCCGCCGAGACCCTGCTTCTTGCCGAGCACCGTGACGGCACCGCCGCGCACGAGGGCCGCGCCCTTGGCCGTGCCCACGAACACCCCGCCGCCCGCGAGCGGCGCGAGCGCGTGCACGTCGCCGGCGGGCAGTCCCTCGAGCTCGCCGACGTGGCCCACCACCGCGTTCTTGGCGTCGACCGTGTAGAGGCCCCGCGCGGTGCCCACCCAGAGCTTGTCGCCGTCGACGGCCAGCGCGTTCACGCGCGGATCGACGCCCGCGATCGGCTTCACCACGCCACCCTCGAGCACCGCGAGGCCCCGGTCGTAGGTGCCGACGAACGTGCGTCCACCGATCGCGGCCAGCGCGACCAGGTCGTTGCTCGGGAGCTCGGCGCGCGTCACCGGGGTGAGGGCACCGCTCCCGACGCCGACGAAGAGCCCCTCCCGCGTGCCCACGCACCGCGCGGCCGTGCTCACGCCGAGCGCCTGCACGTGCCCCGGGACGCTGGTGAGCGGGAGCTTGACCAGCCCCGCCTTGCCCGGGTGCAAGAGACCCGACGAGAACGCGCCCGCCCACAGATCGCTGCCGGTGGCGGCGAAGGCGCGCACGTCGTCGTTGGCCTCGAAGCGCAGGTCTCCCGCGCCGAGCGAGCGCACCCCGTCGAGCGCGCCGATCCACAGTCGACCGGCATGACTGCCGAGCGCGAACACGTCGAGCGGGCCGTCCTTGACCACCGCGCGCAGGGTGCCCGCCTCGAGGCGGAACGCGCCGCCCATGGTGCCGGCGACCAGCGCCCCCTCGTGGGTGAGGAGCGAGCTCACCTTGGCGCGACCCAGCGGCCCGGGCGCGGCGAAGCCGACCTTGGCGAGGGTCTCGCCGTCGAGCCGCAGCACGCCGTCGCCCCAGGTGCCCGCGTAGAGCGCGGTCCCGGAACGCAGCAGCGCGCGCACGTGCGGGTGTTCGGTGCCCTTCGCGCTCACGACGCCGTTCGTGAGGCGCGCGAGCCCCCCCTCGGTGCCGATCCAGGTGGCGTCGGGCTCGACCAGCAAGGCGGAGGCCTGGGTGTCCGGCAGGCCGTCGAGGGCCGTGTACACGCGCTCGATCGCGCCGTCCTTCACCCGCACCACCCCGCCGGTGGTGGCCGCCAGCACGACGTGCGCGTCGACCACCGCGCACGCGCGCACGTCCTTGGTGGCCGTCCACACCTCGGCCGCCGCCGCCGGCCCCGTCGAGAGGAGCGGCGCCGCGACGAGCGCCACCCACCGCTTCACGGCGCCCCCGGATCGACGGTCACGTCGAAGGCGTTCTGGTTGAGCGCGCGGTCCACCGCGACCACCTTGAGGGTGACCTTGCCGGTGACCGGGGCCTTCGGGGTCCAGGTGCCGTGCAGGTCGCCGAGCTTGCTCGCGGAGAGGGCGAGGAGCTGACCGTCGGGCATCGCGACCTCCACCCGCTTGACGTCGAGCAGCACGGTGGCGAAGGCCTTCTGGTCCTCGGCGAGCGAGCCCTTGCGGCGGGCCTTCGGGATCTGCGCGTCGAGCTCGTGGGCGGTGATCACCTGCACCGCGTGGATCTCGAAGCCGGCGCCCTTCTTGGTCATGGTCACCTCGAGGGTGGGCTTCTGGGTGTCGACGACGTACTCGAGGCGCTGCACCTCGACCGAGCCGTCGTGGCGGGTGATGCGGACGACGAGCTCGTAGGTGCCGTCCGGAGTCTCCTTGTCGACGAGGAACCGCACCGTCCACGCCTGGGCGCCGACGTCCCAGGTCGCCGGCAGGGTCTCGCCGGTCGGCAGCACGAGCACCACCGACTTGCTGTCCTGGGGCACGAAGATGCGCACCTCGGGGTCCCCTGGCTGCAGGTGGTCCGGGTCCATGTGCGGCTTGGCCCCGCCCTCGAGATCGGCGCCGGTCACCTTCGGCGCGCTCGGCCCGTTCTTCCGGGCGATGCCGTACTTGGCGTACATCTCCTCGCTCTCGAGCACGAGGAACGAGGTGTGGCGACTCATCACCTGGTAGGTCAGCGAGAGCTGCACGATGTCCTCGCGCTTGCCCGACGTCGCCTCGAGGCGGGCGATCTCCGCCATGGCCCAGCGGCGCGCGACGCTCGCGCCGGGTGACGCGGCGAGGAGCGGCACCTTCTGGGTGAACCCCGGGGCCGAGAGCACGAGCTCGCTCGCCGGCTTCTGGTCCTTCTTGGTGTGCACGTAGGCGACGACTTCCTCGCCCTCGAACACCGTCGTCGGCGACGCGAGCACGACCTCGTCCTCGCCCGCCTTCGCCGTGAGACCGCTGATGCGGCGCACGCCGTCCGCCGAGAGCAGCGCGAACGTGGCCGCCCCGGCCTCGCCGAGCGAACGGGGCTTCTGGACGCGACCCCCGGTGAGGGCGGAGAGCGTGGTGAGCGCGTCGAGGTCCTTGCTCTTGCCGATGGCGAGCGCCGACAGCGGCGACGGTGTGGCCTCGTGGAACGCCTTGCCGAGCACGAGCGGGTCGGTCTCGCCCCAGGTCGGCGTGCCGTCGCCTACCAGCACCACCTGCGCGCGCGAGCGCCCCTTGGTCAGCTGGCCGGCGGCCGAGAGCGCCACGCCGAGGTCGGTCGCGCCGTCGAAGTCGAGCTTGCCGAGCGCGGCGAGGGTCGCGTCGCGGCTCGCCTTGGGCTGCCAGTCGGTGGTGACGGGGCGCACGGTGACGTCGGCGGCGAGCACCTGGTAGCGGTCGTCCTCGGCGAGCCCGTCGACGAGCGCGCGCGTGGCGTCGAGGGCGAGCGCGCGCCCCTCGAGGGCGCTGCGCGAGGTGTCGACGACGATGACGACCGAGCGCGGCCCGGTCGCGGGCTTGTCGGCGGGCAGCGAGCCCCAGGCCGGCTTGACCACGACCCTCGTGAAGGTGCCCTCGGGGCGCACCTCGCGGAGCAGCGGCGCGTCGACGGCGCGCGCGACCACGATGTCCTCGCCCGGGACGAAGTCCTTGCGGTCGAAGACCTTGCTGCCGAAGGCGTCGACCGTGAACCGGGCGACGCTGCCCTGCATGGCGGGCGCCGCGGTCGGGTAGACCCACGCGGTGCCGGTGGCGGTCTTGGTGAGCGGCGAGAGGAACCGCAGCACGACCTTCTTGTTCGACTTGGGCTCGATGGGGAACACGCGCAGCTTGAAGGTGGACCCGTGCTCCCACGAGAGGAGCGCCGGATCCTGCATCTGGTCGACGATCTCGTTGAAGACCTGCTCGGCCTTCTTCGACTCGACCAGCTCGCCCTCCATCATCTTGCCGTCGATCTCGAGAGAGAGCCCGGTGAGCAGGGCGCCGTCGGGCAGCGGGAACCGGAACGTGCCCTCGAGGCGGCGGTCGTCGTCGCTGTGGAACACGTGCTCGACCTCGGTCTCGACCAGATCGTCGAGCGCCTTGGCGCGCACCGCGAGCGAGGTGAGCGCGAGCCGCGGCGAGGCGATGGGCTTGCCCGTCGGCGAGGGGTCGCTCACCTCGAGGCTACCGACCCCCACGGGCTCGCCCGCGCCGGCGAGCGACCACTGGGCCTCCACGAGGTGGGTCGCCGTGCGCAGCACCTTGGTCTCCCCCCCGACCTTGGCCAGGAGCACGTCTTCACCGACGCTCGCCACGGGCTCGTAGGCCCCGAGCGGCCCGCTCACGTCGAGGTCGATCCCCGCGACGCGCATCTCGCCCTCCCGAAGGGTGAGCCGCAGCCGCCCCTTGGCCTCCCCGAGGTCGAGCCGGGCGCCGGCGCGCAGGTGCAGCACGCCCCCCCCGAACGAGAGGCGCGCGTGCTTGCGGGCGAAGAGGCCCACGACGCCCTTGGTCGGCGTGCCGACGACCAGTGGGACGTCCGCGGTCGAGCCGGCGAGGCGCGCGTCGACGGCGCCGTCGAGCAGCACCAGCGGTCGCTCGCTCGCGACCAGCGCCGACCCGGTTGCGAGCTTGTTGCCCGAGCAGGAGAGGAGCGCGAGCGAGGAGCACAGCAAGAGGACGGAGAGGCGGCTCATGACTTCACCTGCACCTTGGCGACGGTCACCGTCTGCTTGGGGACGAACAGTCGATACGGGAACGCCTGGCGCGTCTCCTCGGCGGTGCCCTCGTGGAGGACGACGATCACCTCGCCGCGCGCCTCGGTGAACGTGGTGCGCGTGGTGCCGTAGTAGTTGACCTTGATGGTGTACGTGCCCGCGCGCGCCTTCTTGGCGGTGAAGCTCTCCGGCCCGTAGCCGGTGGTCACGTCGTCGAAGAGCGCCTCGCCCGTCTTGGCGACCTTGTTCTCGTAGAAGACCTTCTCGCCGCCCGGGGTCTCGACCCACAGATCGACGTCGGTGCGATCGCTGTCCCAGGACAGGAACACCTTGAGGTCGTTGACGGAGCCGCCGGCGAGGGCGAGCCCGTCGATCTTCTTCTGGAGGGCGGTCGCGGCGGCCGCGTCGGACTTCTGCAGGGCCGCACGACGGGCGGCGGACCACAGCTGCGCGAGGCGCTGCTTGGCGGGGTAGCGCACCGCCTCCGGCGCCTTGGCCGAGGCGACGATCTCGGAGAACAGTCGCTCGGCGTCCGCGTCCTTGCCGAGGCGGTGCGCGGCGTCGGCGAGCTCGAAGCGCAGGCGCACGTCGTCCGGGGCGATCTTGGTCGCCGCCACGAGCTCCTGGTGCGCGGCGGCGAGGTCTCCGGCCTGCTTGAACACGGTGGCGAGGGCGCGGTGCGCCTCGGCGTCCTTGGGGAGGAGCTCCACGATGGCCGACCACGCGCGGCGCGCCTCGAGCGGCTGGCCGAGCTCGGCGTAGATGTCGCCGACCAGGCGCACGACGACGAGGTTGTACGCGTCCTTCTCGCGCCACGCCTTCGCCGCGGTGAGCGCGGCGGGGAGGTCGGGCTTGGCCATCAGCGCGCGCACGAGGTCGAAGCGCTTGT
Source organism: uncultured Polyangiales bacterium (assembly GCA_964624885.1). Lineage (GTDB taxonomy): Bacteria > Myxococcota_A > Polyangia > Polyangiales > JADJMO01 > JADJMO01. Next base: position 9,914 of record CAZUZY010000317.1, read on the forward strand.
TGCGGTCGCCCGGCGCGTCCGCGACGGCCTTCTCGAGCGCGGCGAGCTTCTGCGGCGTGGGCTTCTCCCGGCCCTCCTTGGGCTCGCGGTCGACGGCCACCAGCGACAGCCGGTCGGGCGTCGGGGGCGCGGCGACGCCGAGGGACACGACGAGGCAGCCCGCGGTCAGCGTGACCGCGGCGAAGGACGGACGGGGCATGGACCACCTCCTCGAGAGGGGGGACGTTCGATCGCGCTCTTTCAAGGGTCGGGCCACGAGACATCGCGGCCGCGATCGCGGGGGTCGCGCCCGCGCCGCGTGTCCGCCGGGGAGCAGGGCGTGGGGCGGCGGCCACGCGGTGTATCCTCGGCGCCATGCGCGGCGTGGCGATGTCGGTCGTGGTGCTG
>CAZUZY010000318.1:0-10281 GCA_964624885.1 uncultured Polyangiales bacterium
GCCGAGAACGACGTCCCGCCCCGCTTCGTGTGGGTGCGCAGAAAGATCGTCCCCTGGCGACGAGACCCGTTACGCGACACTTTTGGAGTAACGCGACGAGCCGCAGCGCACAAAGCCGAACAAAGTCATTGACTTCCGAACTTGTTCCAGCTTCGAAGTGTCGCGATTCAAACGCGTTCAACATGCCTCTGCTGGCTAAATTTCGGCCTCGCGCGCGAGAGAGCCAGAAGTATCGCGACTCCACTCTCACATGATTCCCGTGGACGTTCGCGCGGTTGGCTGAGCGGGCGTACTATTGACCGCTCGCGCGCGACCCCGAAACCTCCGAGAGAATCGCGCTCTTCGCGTGAGGCGGCGATCTTGCGATCGTCCCTCGATCGTACCGCGACCGTCCCTTCATCGTCCCTCGATCGCCCCTCGATCGCCCCGCGACCGGGCGCGATCTCCGTGGCGCCATCGAAGCAACCAAGAGCGACCACGAGCAACCACGCACCCGGAAGCGCGTGAGCACGACATCGGCGCGCGCTCGCTTCGATCTCCGCTGGCTCTATGGCAAGGAGATCACGCGGCTGCGTCAAGGTGAGTCCCCTTCGCCACGCGCGGTGACCATCCTTGCCACACTGGCACAACTCCCGGCACCGATGGCGGAGACGCTCCACGTCGCGCACCTCGCCCACAACGAAGCCCCACGCGCGCTGCGGCTGCTCGTGGCTCCCTTGGACCCGAGGTTCGTCGCGTTGGTCGCGCGCCGGCAGGGCATCGAGCGCGAACTCCTTGAAGCGCTGTTCAAGCGCGCGACGGAGCGAGGCCCCTCAGTGGAGCGCTTCGAGGCGCGTCAGGCCGTCGACGCGCTCGTCGTGGCCGCGCAGCGCGAGCTCGCCGATGCTCTCCGCGCCTACTGCGCCGTACGCGCCCGGCCTCTCAACCTTCGCGAGCTGGCGGCGTGGCGCGAGGCCCTCGAGCGATCGACCTAGGCCGCGCGCTGTGGCCGCCCGCCGCGCCACGCCGCTGAGCCGACGATCCGCCGAAGCAGCTGCTCGCGCTGCACGGCGAAGTCCACGCCGATGAAGCCGAGGTGGAGGAGGAGGATCCGCAGGTCGTAGCGCGCGGTGACCTCGGTGAAGGGCCGCGGCGAGCCGGTGACCGCCCGCCCAACCCGCGCGCGATGCACAAGCCCCACCGCGAGTTGCACGAGGGCCGAGACCTCACCCGAGTGAAGCGCGCCCCCACCGAGCGCTATGCTCACGAAGCCCGTGGCAAGGAGCCCGCTGCGATCCAAGCCGTGGCTGGCGAGGTCCTTCGGCGCGCAGGCCGCCCACCGCAGGGCGGCGCTCCTCGAGAGGGCCCGCTTCTGGGCGGCGCCGTAGCGCCGCAGCTCGAGCGGCCGCAGGGCGGCAGGCGGGGCTCCGCGCCGCGCCTCGGGCACTCCGAGGGCGTGGAAGAGCAGCGGCGCGTAGCGGGCCGTCAGGAGCCGTAGCCGCTCGAGGGCCGCCCCGTCGAGGTCCGCGACGTCGACGTCCACAGCGAGCGCACGCGCCTCGTCAGGGCGGATGCCGTCAACCCGAAGCGCACGGACGACGGCCCCCAGCGTGGCGAGCCCGGCTGCCCCCTCAAGGACGGGAGACACCAGCGTCGCCGAGCCCGCCGAGCCCACCACGAGCCGCCACGCGTGCCCCTGGGCGTCGGTGACGACGGTGGGACCACCACGGGCCAACCCGCCGCTGAGGACCCCGCCAAGGGCCCGCAGCAGGGCGCGGGTGGCCGCCGCGGGCGTCCCCAGGAGGGGCAGCGTGACGGCGAACGGGGACGGCGCTCGAAGGGCAGCCGCCGCCGCGACGCGGCTCGCTTGGAGGGTCTTTCCGGCCATGGGTTGCGGCACACACGGTTGCGTACGGCATCGCCAGAAGTCCAGGGTCAAAACGAGGCCCTTTGCGAGCAATTCCTGTGGCTTGCGCAGGCGCACGACGACCCGCGTTCCGGACCGATAATGTCCGCGAGTGTCGCCCGGACACCCTCCCTCGCCAAGGTCGCAGTGGTGGGATCTCTCCTACCAACAAGCGACATGAACACGGCGTCCCGAAGAGGGTGGGACGCCTCCACTGCAAGGGGTCCACCGATGGGGGAGTTGTTTCCTCGCGCCGTCGTCGACAGCGCGTCTGCGGCGCTGTTTGTCGAATTCCTGAAGACGCACCAGCGCTACTGCAACGACGCGGGGCTCGACCTCGCGGCCACGCCGACCTCGGCCGAGTTGCACCGCTTCCTCAACGCCTCCAACCCGCGGCGTCCCGTCGCGCTGCGCGCCACCCTCGAGCAGGTGGCGTTCGTGGGCGACGAGGACGGCCGCGGTCGACTCGTGAGCCTGCTCGCGGCGACGGTGCCGAGCGACGTGCTGCGCCTCACCGCGATGGAGCTGTCGCTCTACGCCTACGAGCACACGCACGCGATCTTCCAGCGCGTCGCACGCACCAAGCGCTGCGACGCCAAGGACAATTTCTGGGAGTTCCTGCCCATGGCCCCTCGGCCTCTCGTCGGCGCCTGTGCGCCCGAGTTGCAGAAGGTGCTCCGTGCGCGGATGGCGCCACGTGCGCGGCGCCGTCGATCAGGGCGTGGAGGAGCCGCTGACGGATCTGAGGGGGATCGGGAGGGGACCCGCGAGCGCGATCCCAGGTAGTGCGGCGGCTCGCGCAGCCGGAGGTCTCACGCCTCCGAACGCTGTGCGGACCCTCGACGGCAGCGCGGGCGTTCCTGTGCCGAGGATGCTGGCGAGCTTGGCTGCGACGCGGCCAGCGAACTCGTCGCGCAGTTCATCCACGGCGCGCATCACCAAGGCGCGGACGGACTGGGTAGGCCGGCGACGCTTCGCTCCCGGGCTAGGCGGCAGACCAGGCCCAGGCCGCGTCGCTTCCCGCTCCCACCATTCGAGGATCGTCGCCTCGACGATCATGCGGAACTCCTCGCCGAAGCTCGTCGGCCAGCGCACGCAGAGAGAGCGGAAGGCGCCATCGACGGTCAGGTCGAGGCCATCCATCCTGCACTCCTCGGGCAAGCGCAGGGCCAGGAGCTGGTACACGGTGATGGGGACTTCGTAGTTCGGCGGTCTCCACCGGAACGATCGCTGGCTCGTGGACACCGGCGAGATTGTGGAGCTGAGCGAAGTCCCGATCAAGCACGTGTGCCTGGCCCGGCATGCGCCGCAGCAAGTCAGACTACGGCAAGCCGAGCCTGGGCAGGGCCTCCGATGGTCGCCGCCCGAGGTCGCGCACGAGTATGGTTGCGCTTATGGCCGCCCCAAGCGACGTTCGCAAACGCCTCGACGAGTTGATCGCACGCTGCGAGGAATGGGCACCGCGCACGGCCGAGCGGCAGAAGGTGTCGCATCTGAAGGTGGACCTTTGGCGCTTCATGGTATCTAGCCTTCAAACGGTCGCGAGTGCGTGTGGCGCCCAAAGCCCTCACAGCCGCGAACTGGAGCGCTGTCGCGAGATGCTGGTCTACAGCAACGACCTCGACATCGACACCTGCAGAGGTGTGCTGGAGGCGGCCCGTGACGACCTCGCAGCCGGAATGCTGTCCGAGCTGAGGCAACTGGTGGTGGCCGAAGCCTTTGGGGACCTGCTCGAATCGGCAGTTCACCTTCGCGACGAGGGGCACCATATTGCCGCGGTGGCGGTTGCCGGCGCCGTCCTTGAGTCGAGCCTGAGAAACCTTGCAGCGGCACGCTCGGTCGTGTGGTCGGGCAGCAGCGGCATCGCGAAGCTGAACCAGGCACTGTACGCGGCGAGGGTCTACGACAAGGTCGTGTTCGGTGAGATTGAGGCGTGGGGCAAGCTACGAAACCAGGCGGACCACGGCGAGTTCACTCGCTCAGAGGAGGTCGATGCGGGCTCCGTGGCGCGGATGGTCGACGGAGTTCGCGGCTTCGTTCTGCGATTCCGCTGACGTCCTGAGACGCGGACAAGTGCGCTGCGCGGCTGAGCTCGTGAGGCGCCGCAGCAAGTCTCGTTGTGCCTTGAACTGCGGGCCGATGAAGCCGAGGGCAGGAGGAGGATCCGCAGATCGTGGCACGCAGTCTCGGGCATGACCGCCCGAGGCGCCGCGACCACTGCGCGCGCCACGGCGCCCGGCGCAGGAGGCCCAAGCGCGACCTGCCCCGAGGACCTCTCCCAAGTGCAGCGCTGCAGGCCCGAGCGCGATCGTCGCGACGCCGCCCTCACCCCCAGCCAGCCCTACGGCGACCTGCCCAGCGCCGGATCGGGCTGGCTCGTGGCCGTGGGCGTGCGAGGCGGTGCGGCACCGAGGGCGGGCACGGCAGGGGCTCGCGGGCGCCAAGCCCGTGCCCCAGGAGCGGGAAGTAGCGGACGCCGAGCTGGCGAAGCCGCCCAAGAGTAGCCCTGCGGTCGGCCAGATGGCCGACGCCGAGGCGCACCGCAAGCGGGTGGGCGTCGACGGCCACGGCCCCCCCTAGGAGGGTCGGCGACCAGACGAGCACGCTGCCATCCCGCTCGAGCCGCACACGCCAGCGTGATCCGTGTGGCCATCGACAGCCGCGGGCTGGTGCTCGATCCGACCACGCCTGGGTGGCTCGACCGGGTGTATCGCTTCCTCAACGAGGCGGACGCCCAGCATCTGGCGGCGCTCCGCGCGGTGCTCGATCTGGTGGCGTTCCTGGCCGATGACGCCGGCCACCGGCGCCAGTCTCATGGCGAGAAGGGAGATCTCGCGGGGGTCCCGCCGCGGATCACTGTTTGAGCTCTCGCTCTGGGCGTTCGAGCACAAGCCGGACATCTTCGCTGAGGGCGCGCGCCGCAAGCAGGCGGACGCCAAGGACAACTCGGGAGTTCCTCCCGCCCAGCGCCGCGTGGACCTGACGGGCTCTGGACGCTGCGGCCAGCTGCTCCAGCGAGCCACAGGCTCGGCCGCCTGGAAACACGGAGCCCCCAGGCGCGTAGTGCTTGCACCCCCCGCCAACCGACGCGCGTTGAACTGCCACCGCAGGTGGCGCATGGAGGCGAAAATCGGCGCTGACGCGATCACGCGGCGGGCGCCACCACCAAGGGACTCCAGACCAAGTCATCATCGGTCGCGAGCGCAACCAGCTTCGCGCCGGCGCTCTTGGGGAACCTGAAGTCCAGACCGACGCCGACGCCCCGGGGCGCGTTCGCGCTCGCCGCCAGTTCCGACACGTCGGCATCATCGACCCGTAGGCTCTGGATGCGTCCCCAGCGCGCTCCGGTGGACTCCATGACGACAAACACCGGTTGGCCGACGAAGAGCCTCTGAGCAGGCTTGTCGACGACTACTACCGTGCGTTGCATGAAAGGCCCATCGCCCTCCCGCATCACGAGCTCGAAGCGGCCAGGGGACGCTGGATGGTGGCTCTCCAGGTAGCGGCCGACGACCAGCCCGAACAGCGAGGTCGCCAAGCTCTCGATGAAGGCTACCGCCTCGCCCATCGCCGCGCCGCCGAGGAGATCAGTGGGGTTCCCTCTGTGTGCGACCTGGTTTCTGCGTTCGACGATGGCCTTGAGGCGTTCCTCCAGCACCGTCCGCTTCATCCCGTCCCGCGGGGGCGTCTCGAGTCCTTGCGCGGCGCAGTACCAGGCCACAATCGCGTCGGCCCGACATGCGCGGTCGCAGATCTGCTCGATGCCAACTGCGCCGAAGAGGGCATCGACCTCGCGCGCGCGCAGGTTCGCATCGTGCGCGATCACGACCGCCTCGTTAAGGGCGTAGGGCGTCGCGCCGCTCAGGCATTCGAAGAGATTCTTGATCACGCCGAGCTCGCTCAGGCCGACGTACCGGCTATCCCCTCGTCGTAGGCGCGACAGTAGCTCCGCGGTCCCAGCGAGATGTTTGTCGGTCAGCGTCTTCGGGAGCGCTGAATAGTCGACACGCCGAGCCTCGATCCGCACGTACGCCGCGATGAGGTCTTCTACGAACTTCTCGAACGAGGCGTACAGAGCGACGGTGAACGCTGCGTAGTCGAAGCGTCGCCGGATCGACACGTACTGCTGGACCACGGAGTCCTTGTGGCCTGTCAGGGTGGCGTTGACCGGCTCGATCGACGCCACGAGCGCCTTCAACTCGGCAAGCTCCGCAATGAGTTCATCCAACGTAGAACGCATAGGAAGGTTCCGTCGCGATCACTTCTTGATCTTGCCGACCGCGGCGATGAAGGACTCGCTCACGCAGCGGTTCCGGTTCTGCGTGTCGACGAAGTTCGTGCGACGCCCTGAGAAGAGGTCATGCTTCGCCTTGTACATGGCCTCCAACTCCTCCCGCAGAACTGCCTTGTTCGCGATGAGCTTCGCTCGATGGGGGACGACCGCCGCGCTGTTCGCCACGAACATCAGCGGGTCGTAGACGATCTTGGTGGGGCGCTTGGAGAACCCGAGCACGGTGAAGGCTTCGGCCCCGAGGACGTCCCACAGGAACGAAACGGTCGACTCGAACATCGCCTTGTAGTCTGTGAGGAGCGGCGGCCCGAAGTTGTTGCCCCGAACGATGAACAAGTCGAGAAACTCGGAGATCTTGTTCAGGCCAGCCTTGAACTCGTCGATCTGCCGATAGGCAAAGAAGCGCAGCACGAGCTCGACGTCCTCCATCTTTTCGAACATGCGTGTGCCCGCTTTGGTCGGCTCGTCGACGGCGTCGTCGCTCTCCTCGTCGACCGCCTTCTCCTCCGGCGAAGGATCGAGCGGAATGCCCCACATCCGCCGAAAAATCTCGTTCTCGGAGAGCGCGATACAGAGCGTGTTGAGCGCCCCGCCATAGACCGCGTTTCGGGTCTCTTGGCTTCCAAGCTTCACGCCGCCCGAGTTGAGGCGCTCGAAGACCATCTTCTTCAGCATCGCGGCCTGCTCTTCACCGACCGCCGTTTCCTTGAGGAGAATGATCGACGAGATGTAGCGGCGGTCGATGCCGTCGCGAACCTTTGATGGAAGCTTCGAGTACGTACGACCGTCGAGGTCCGACCAGTACTGGAGTCCGCTGAGCGCAAATTTGTCGGCGTAGAAGTCGCTCAAAGCGGTCAGGCGCTGGCGCCCATCCATCACCTCGAAGCGGGCGAGATCGCGCTCGTAGAGGAAGACCGGTGGCACCGGCACGTTCATCAAGAACGACTCTATGAGCCGCGACTTCCTCTCGACACTCCAACGGTGCCGACGCTGGTACTCGGGGTCGAGCTTGTAGCGATGTTCCTTCTTGCCCCCTCCGCTGTCGAGTTCCTCCCTCAGCATTCCGAGGATGCCCGCCAGCGGATACCGTGCCTGCTCCGTGACGATGCGGATCTCCCCCTTCGCGTAGCGGCTGTTGAGCTCCTCGTCGCTGACCTTCTGCTTGGTGACGTCGTTGTCGAACGAGACCTTCTCTCCCTCGAGCAGATGGCTCGCCGCCGTTTGCTGCCCCTTCGCACCTGCCACCAGCTTCTTCTGATTGCCCTTCGTCACTGGCTCTCTCCCCTCAAGCACGGTGGCAGTACACGTCATACTCGGCAATCGCCTTCTTAGGCTCGGCCTGGAACTGCCGCACCTGCCGGCGCCCGGCGTCGGAGTCAGGCACGGCCTTCGCCGTCTTCATCTTCCAGCCCGAGTCGACCAGCGACCTTTTCAGCACGTCCATCGGCTCGGCGTCACGGTCGTGGATGCCGCCGTAGCGAATGATGAGCCGCGCGTCTTTGGTCGTATGGTCGGCGACGTTCTTCCAGACGAGCCCCATCTCGCCGGCGAAGTGGTCGGCGCCGGAGTGTTCGAGCTGACCCTCGGGCTGGCGGTACTCGACGCAGTCGGGGCCACCAAGGAACCAGAGCCGAAGCCACTGATCCGGCAGGTATGTGCGCATGCCGAAGTACGGCGGCGACGTGACCACGAAGCGTGCCTTGGGCAGGTCGGTGAACGTGCGCGCAACTCGGCTGTCGCCGAGCAGCACCTTGCCGTCAACGTCCGGCGGCGGCTGGGTGAGGTAGCGATCCGCCCGCGTCTTGATGATCGACAGCACGTCGACGTTGGTCGGGCGCATGCCCCGCGCGGTCCAGAACTTCACCGCGTAGTTCGGTTTTGGTGCGAAGGTTCTTGGCGACTGGTTAGAGAAGTACGACGGCGTCCCCTTCGGGCGCGGGCCGTGGAGAGCGCCGAGAACGATCGCTCGCAGCAAAATGCGCGTGTGCGAGGAGCACTCGGCGAGGAGCGCCTCGCGGAGCTGGCAGAGCTGCACCAGCGTGTGCTCGTGGTACGCAAGCTTCCAGAACTCGCCCGAGGGCAACGCAGTCGGTCCTTTGGCCGCTTTCAGGATGGCCCTAGCGCTTGCGACGACTCGGTCGGGTTTCGCAGACGCGAGCTTCGCCTGAGCGAGGGCCGCCGCCACCGGACTGCTGTCGACGCCCACCGAGGGCATCTTACGCAGGCGGGCCGCGAAGTTCGTGGTGCCACGACCGCAGAAGGGATCGATCACCCAGTCGCCCTCGTCGCCGTGCTCCTTCAGAACGCGCAGCGGGAAGTCGAGCGGGTACATCGTGTAGTAGGGGCAGACCGCGTTCAGGGCGTCGTTGCTCATGGGATGGCTCCGGCGCTCAAGCAAGGGAGCCACCCCCGACGCAGGGACGCGCAATGATCGGAACTGGGCTGAGCGCTATGCACCGGTAACGACTCCGACCGGGTTCGGCGCCACCGAGGGGCTGCCGTCTCGCCGGCCCACCGCGGGCGTTTCGTGCGTCGAACGTGCGCCACGCTCCTCCTCGCGGCGCCCACTGGCCCCCTCGACGTCGGCGTTCCTCGGCACGAGCACGTACTTGGTGGATCCACGCGCACCTCGCACCTCGACGACGCCGAGGCCGCGCAGGGTCCTGAGCTCTTGGATGACGATCGGCACTTGGTCCTCGAACAACCGTGCAACATGCAGCAGCTCTCCTCGGCTGCGCGGTTGCCCATCGGCGAGCGCGGCGAGGATCCGCGCGCGGATCTCCCCGTCCCGCGCGCTCCTGCTCGCCCCCGTTGGCTTGGGCGGAGTGGGGCCCACGCGCGCGGCACGTCGTCGGACGCGGCTCTTCGACGGACGCGGGGCTTGCTGGGGTACGGGCCTCTCGCCCATCAGTTGCTCGAGCTTGCGCGCGATCGCGCGCTCGAAGTCCGCCTCCAGCTCGTGGAGCGCACGGGCGACGAGCGCTCGCAGGCTGCCATTGGGCGCTGTCGCGGTGTCCAGGCGGCGCGCGCCAGGCAGGCGAGGCGCCAGAGCGACAAGCCGCAGCGGGGTCGCCGGTGCCGAGCGGGGCACCGTCGTCGCTCGGCCCAGGCCTCGCCACCAGCGCTCGAGGGAGGTGTCCACCTCGGCCCGCGAGACGGACTCGAGCGGCCAGCGGACCCGGACGGCCGCGAACTGCCCCTCGTCGTCCAGGTCGAGCGCGTCGAGGACACACAGCTCGGGGAGGCGCAGCTGCCGGAGCTCGTCGTACCCGAACCGCGCGAGGTCGACCGCGCGCCAGATCTTCGTCGACTTGGCCATCGCATCTCGTGGGGTATCGCAGCGGTGTCGAGCCGGCAACCCGATGCGCGCTGCGCGCCCCGCTGCAAGGCCCATGACCAAGCTGCGCAGCTCGGAGAAAGAGGCCCTTCTGGGACTTCCCTTCGGCGGGTTCGAGCTCACTCGTGTGATCACGCCGCGCATGAGCACGCGCGGCACGAAAGGCCCGCACGACCATGCCTCGCCCCCGCCGCGTCAACACACCCGAGCCCCTCATGACGACCACGTTCGACGGCGTGACCGCTCGGCTCCTCCTCGCCGAGAGCACCTACGGCACGCCCCGTCCCCGCATCGTGCTCGAGCTGCCGGCAGGCACCACCTATCGCGTGACCACGGCCAAGGCCTACATCCTCGCGGCCGCCGTCGAGCTCGCCACCCTCGAGCGCCGTGCTGGCTGGGTGGTCTGCGTCAGCCCCCACGAGACCATCGCCTTCGTCGACCTGGAGCTCGGCGAGGGACTGCCCGGTGAGGTCCAGGCCGGGCTCGCGACCCTTCGCGCGGTCCTCGCCAAGGGGGTGCGGTGAGGCCCGCGCCTCGCGTCCTCGAGCGGCGCTTCAGCGCTCTCGTAGGCGTCGTCGTCCAGCGCGCCGACGCGCGCGACGCCTGCACGGTCGAGATCTGCAAGCATAGCGCGCTCCTCCTCGGGCTCGGCACGGACGGGTTTCTCATGCTGCTCGCGCGCGGCCCGTTGTCCGAGGCGCTCCCGCGGCTTCGCGCCCATCCCTGGAACCAGCTTCTCCTCGTCACCAACCGCTACGTCGGGCTGAC
>CAZUZY010000319.1:0-10194 GCA_964624885.1 uncultured Polyangiales bacterium
GGCACCCGCCACGACGCCCAAGGCCCCGCCCGCGGCGCCCCCGAAGAAGGTCGAGGAGGAGGACGACGCCACCCTCGTCGCGCGGATCCCCGACGAGCTCATGAACGCGAGCAAGACGGGGGAGCAGCAGCAGATCGACGACGCCGAGGAGATGCTGCACTGGAAGCAGACCTTCGACGACTTCGTGGCGCTCCGCGGCAAGTGCGGGGAGGCCACCACCGGCCTCTCGTTCGACAAGTTCCAGCTCCAGCTCCGCAAGAACAAGGAGCAGCTGGTCAAGCAGTACGGCTGCAAGCGCGTGAAGTTCACCGTCTACGAGAAGGACGGGAAGGCGGCTTTGAAGGCCACGCCGATCAAGGATTGACGCGTCGTGTCGGGCGCCCCGCTGGTCCGGGGCGCAAGGCAGGCCGTGGTCCGGGCGCCGTGCCCGTCGGCTTGCTACCGTCGACGAATGCGTCGCCTGCTTCCTTCGGGTCTCTTGCTCCTTCTCGGCTGTTCGAGCACGGGCTTCGACGTCGGCCTGGCCGACACCGACGCCGACGCCGCGAGCGACGTCGTCGACAGCACCTTCGCCGACTCGCCCGCCGACACCCCCGAGAAGAACGCCTGTGGGGGAACCACGCCGCTGCCCACCACGCCAGGAGAAGCGTGTGGTGCCTGCGGCAAGATGGTGTGCGACCCGTCGAAGGAGTCGGTGCACTGCGAGGATTCCGGCAAGAACGTCTGCGGCGGCTGCGGCACCATCACGCTGAAGCTCGGGGACAAGTGCGGCGCGTGTGGCCGGCTCGTGTGCAAGCCCGACGGCAGCGGCCTCGACTGCCTCGACCCCGGCAAGAACGCCTGCGGTGGTTGCACCGCGCTGCCCGGCAAGGTGGGCGACCCCTGCGGCGGGGGCACCTGCGGCACCGGCACGCTGGCCTGCGCCACCGCCGAGACCTTCACCTGCTCGGGGGCGATCGGCTCCAACGCCTGCGGCGGCTGCGGGACCCTCGTCGGCACCCCCGGCGCGGCCTGCGGGAGCTGTGGCGTGTACACCTGCGCCGGAGACAAGAACTCGGTCGCGTGCAAGGAGGCGACGCCGGCCCCGGGCACCGCGTGCGGCACCTGCAAGTCGTCGACGTTCGCCTGCTCCGCGCTAGCCACCACCACGTGCACCAAGCCCGACGACGCGGTCAGCGCGGCCGACCTCGACATGGCGAAGACGAACGCCCAGCTCGCGCCGGTGATCGATCACGCCCACCAGCTCGCGGTCGCCTACACCGCGCGCCACAGCGGTCGCATCCAGTCGGTCCGGGTGTTGCTCGCCAAGGGGCGCTACCAGTGCCCGGTCTCGACGGGCGGGACCTCGGGCGACACCGGCGTGGTCTTGGACGTCGGCACGAGCGCCGAGACCGGCGTGAGCGACATCGGCCCCATCGGCGACGTCGGGCTCCCGTGCGGGAGCCTCGACCCGGCGTGCGCGTGCAAGATCGACGGGGGCGTCTGCAGCTGCAGCGGCTCGACCGACGGCAACGTCTACGCGTACCTCTACAAGGGCGTGCCGGGGGGCACGGGCACCGTGATCGGCACCGCGTTCGTGCCGGCTTCGAGCGTCGCGAGCACGCCCTCGGCGCTGACCTTCAACTTCCCGGCCACCATCTCCGCCGTGGCCAAGGGAGACCCCGTCTACTTCCTGTTCCTGTCCACGAGCACGATCGACTCGTTCGAGCTCTCCGGGCTCGACCCGGGCCCGGCCGGCAGCGACCCCGATCTCGCCCTCTACGGGCGGAGCGTGTTCCCGAGCACGGGCTTCTTCAAGCACCCCACCTCCGCCGTCCCCGTCACGACGGTCCAGATGTTGGGTTGCTTCTAGTACGATGGCGGGATGATCCTCGGCCCCTGCACGGCTTGCCGTCGCCACGTCCGCCTCGACGAGCCCTCCTGTCCGTTCTGTGGCGGCGTGGTCCCGGCCGCGCCGACCACCCCGGAGGGCGCGACGCCACGCCTCTCCCGCTCCGCGCTCGCCGCCCTCGGCGCGATCGGCGTCGGCCTCGGTCTCGCGGGCTGTCCGACCCCGGTCGCCGCCCTGTACGGCGGGCCGCCCACGCCCAAGCCCGAGCCCACCGCCTCGACGTCGGAGAGCGCCTCGCCTTCGGGGTCGGCATCTCCGTCGCCGACCGAGTCTCCTTCGGCCGTGCCGACGCCGACCGCGATCTCCCTCTACGGCGCTCCGCCCGTGCCCAAGCCCTGAGGCCCGCATCGTGCAACGGGCGTCGGCATGACGACCCCCCTCCGCGAGGTGGACACCGCGTGGCTGCACATGGGCGGCGAGACCAACCGCATGGTCATCGACGCCGCACTGTTCCTCGACGGCCCGCTCGAGCGCGCCGCGCTCGCGGGCTTGATCGAGTCGCGCCTGCTGCGTCACGAGCGGTTCGTGCGGCGGGTGCGCGAGGGCACGCGGCCGGTCTGGGAGCGGGACCCGCACTTCCACCTCGACAACCACCTCTCGCACGTGGCGTTGCCCGCGCCCGCGGACGAGGCCGCGCTGCGCGATCGCCTGAGTCAGGAGCTGAGCACACCGCTCGATCCCGCGCGCCCGTTGTGGCGGGTGACGATGCTCGACGGCCACGGGGCCGGCACGATCCTGCACGCGCGGATCCACCACTGCATCGCCGACGGCGTGGCGCTCGTGAAGGTGCTGCTCGGGCTGACCGACGAGCTCGCCGACGTCCAGCCGGCGGTGGTGGGCGTGGACGATCCACACCTGACCGGCGTGGCGCGGCTGCGGGCGCTCGCCGGTCGCGCGACCGCGCTCGGCGAGACGCTGCTGCTCTCGTCGGACCCGACCGACTGGCCGCTCAAGGGGCCGCTCGGCGTGCGCAAGCGTGTGGCCTGGTCGTCCTCGACCTCGCTCGACCGGCTGCGCGACGCAGGGCGCGCGCAGGGAGGGACACTCAACGACGTGGTGCTCGCGGCGGCGGCGGGCTCGCTCCGCCGCTATCTCCTCGCGCGGGGCGTGGCACCTCGGGCGCTGCGCGCGCTGGTCCCGGTGTTCCTCAAGACGGGCTCGAGCGAAGCAGACGCGCTCGGCAACCATTTCGGCCTCGTGTTCGTCGAGCTGCCCGTGGATCTGGCCACGCCGTCCGAGCGCCTCGCCGCGGTGCGGGGACGGATGGCGGCGATCAAGGCCTCGCAGGAGCCGGCGATGGCCGTCGACGTGCTCTCGCTGATGGGGGCGGTGCCGAGCGCGGTCGAGCAGATCGGCGTCGATCTGTTCACGGCCAAGGCGACGGTGATGATGACCAACGTGCCGGGCCCGCCGGTCGCCGTGCACCTGGCCGGTCGTGAGGTGGAGTCGATGCTGGTGTGGGCGCCGTCGGGCGGGACCATCGGCCTGAGCCTCAGCGTCCTCAGCTACGCCGGCGCCGTCCGCGTCGGCGTGCGCTCGGACGGTGCGGTGATCCCGGATCCCGAGGCCCTGGTCGCGGGGTTCGAGGACGAGCTCCGCGGGTTGCTCGGCGGAACTGGAACCGCGCATGCATCCAGTCCGGCGTAGCCTCGCGAAGCCCTGGCCTCGCCGGCTGCCACGCGCATCCACCGCGTGTCCGCGCACCTGGTTCGCCGACGGAGAGGTCCGACCATGCACATCGACGTCACCGAAGACGAAGCCCGCTACCTCGCCGAGCAGCTCGAGCGTCGTCTCGCCACCCTGGAGGACGAGCGACACCAGGCGAGCCCAGGGGTGTTGGCGCCCCTGCTCGAGGCGGAGCTCACGCGGCTGCGCGCCTTGACCCATCGCTTCCGGCGCCTGGCCGACGACGCATCGCTCGTGGGCTAGCGTCCGCGAGCCGAAGCATCGGCCGCCTCCACGGGCGGCCGACCGGTCCGGCACGGGACGGCGCTTTACGCTCGCCGGGCGAACGGTTACCCCTCCGCCCCGGATGGCCGCCCTTCCGCGCATGAGCGCCGTCGTCGCGATGGACGGTCCCGCCGGCGCGGGGAAGTCCACGGTCGCGCGCCGCGTTGCCCAGGCCTTGGGGTTCACCCTCCTCGACACCGGCGCCCTCTACCGCACCGTCGCGCTCGCAGCCGTTCGTCGCGGGATCGCCTTCGACGCCGCCGCCGCCGTCACCGCCGTCGCCGAGGATCTCGTCGCGCGGCGCGCGCTGGTGCTCGAGGCCCTGCCCGACGCCGGCATGGACGTCCGCCTCGAGGGGGAGCGGGTCGGCGACGCCATCCGGACGCCCGCGGTCTCCATGGGCGCGTCCACGGTGAGCGCGATCCCCGGCGTGCGCGCGGCGTTGTTCGACGCGCAGCGCTCGTTCGCGACCCACGCGGGGGTCGGGGGTGGGGGCGTCGTGTGCGAAGGCCGTGACATCGGCACCGTCGTGTTCCCCGACGCCACGCTCAAGATCTTCCTCACCGCTTCGACCGACGAGCGGGCCCGACGTCGCCACCACGAGCTGGTCGCTCGCGAGGGCGCGAAAGCCCCCACCTTCGAGGCCACCCGCGCCGAGGTCGAGCAGCGAGACGCCCAGGATCAGTCGCGCGCCATCGCGCCGCTCCGGCAGGCCGACGACGCCGTCCTCGTGGACACCACCGGGCTCGACCTCGAAGCCGTCGTGGCACGTTGCCTCGAGCTCGCGCACGCGCGCGGCCTCTCGCGTCGCGACCCTGGGGCGGGGACCGGATGAGGACCCTCCCCGCACTCGTCCACGTCCGGGCCGGAGCACGCGAGGGCGATCGTCCCGTGGACGAGGTGTCCGCGCGCACGATGAACGTCGACGCCCTGCGCCGCGATCTGCAGGGCGGGGCCCTCCCTCGCGACACCGAGGTGCTGTTCACCGGCATCAGCGACTGGACCCCGGCCCACGCCATCCCCGAGCTCTGGGTCGCCGGCCCCGCCCAGACCGTGATCGAGGACGAGGAGCCCGCCTCCTCGGTCGGCGAATCCTCCCGCCGCTCGGTCGCGCCGGACGTCGGGCGTCGCCGCAAGAGCTTCGGCGCGCTCGCCTGGGTCGGCGCGGTGTTCGGCGCCCTCTCGCTGCTCGCCGCGGGGCTCGGCGCCGTCTACCTGTTCTACTTCCACTACAAGCCGGTGGCCGTGCAGCACCTGCCGCGCAAGTGCACGGTGGCGGTGCGGGTCGATCTGGTGGACACCTACCGCTTCGATCCCGCCAAGAACGGGCTCCCGCCGCTCATCAACAGCTTGCTGCGCGGTCCGCCGAAGCCGCCCCCGCCCGGTCCGCAGCCGCCCGAGCCCCCGCCGCTCGCCGAGCGCTTGAAGGTGCAGGCGGGGATCGACCTCGGCATGGGGCACGTCCGCGAGTTCGCGGTCTGCGTCTACCAGGATCACAAGGCGCCCTCCAAGGACCCCTTCCTCGGCTTCCGCGGGGTGGTCGCGGTCGGCGGCAAGATCAAGGGCGGGGTGATCCCGGGCCTGTTCGAGGCGCTGCGCACCGAGGCCTCGCTCGCGCCCGCGGGGCTGCGCCTCGACGGCGTCGGCCCCACGGCGGTGATCCGCGGCAAGGTGGCCGGCGTCGACTTCGTCGTGGGCCAGGCCGACGACGGCACCTTGCTCTTCGCGTTCTCGGACGAGGCCCTGGCCTCGGCCCGCGAGCTGCGCCCCGACGAGGACGCCAAGGCCTCCACCGGCTTGCTCGGCGAAGGCGCGATCGAGGTCTCGGCGAGCCACTACCCGTTCGGTGTCCTCGGCATCGTCACGCCGCCCAAGGAGCTGACGACGGTGTTGCCCCGCCTGGCCAAGATCCAGAACGGGCACCTCGCGCTGCACTTCGGCAAGGCGCCCCGCGCGGTGGTCACCGTCGAGCCCGACAAGGCGAGCGAGGCCAAGGCGGTCGAGGAAGCCGTCAAGGAGCTGCTCGAGGTGGTACAGACCGAGCTCACCAAGATGCCGCGCGACTGGATCGGCGAGCACGGTGCGGTCGGCGGCGCGCACCTGTCCCGCGAGGATCTGCGCATCACGCTGCGGCTCGATTTCCGCCTCGCCGATCTCGATCGGGGCACCAAGGAGCTCGCGAGCCAGGTGGACGACCCGAAGTCCCCCTGGAACACGAGCACGCTCCCCAAGCTGGGCCTCGCCCCCTCACCGTCGGCTTCGGCCTCCGCTTCGGCTTCGGCCTCCGGCTCCGCGTCGGGCGCGCCCTCCGTGCCCCCGAGCGTCTCCCCGAGCCTCGTGCCGCCGACCGAGGGCGACGACTGATGGCCGCCACCGACGAAGAAGACCGCGACGAGCGCGACAGCGACGCCGAGGTGCCCGCGCCGGCGCGTCGAGGCGGCGTGGTCCTCGGCCTCGTCAAGACCATCCGGCCCCACCAGTGGGTCAAGAACCTCTTCGTCCTCGCGCCGATCTTCTTCGCGAAGAACGTCTTCCAGACCCCACTCCTCCTGCGCGCCCTCGGCGCGGTGGCCGCGTTCTGCCTGCTCTCCGGCGCCGTCTACACCCTCAACGATCTCGTCGACGTCGAGGCCGACCGCGTCCACCCGAAGAAGCGCTTCCGCCCGATCCCCTCGGGCCAGGTCCCCGAGCCGGTGGCACGGGTGTTCCTCGGCGTGCTCGTCGTGGTGGTGTTCGCGCTCTCGGCGCTGTTCCTCCCGCGCGGGTTCGTCTTCACGGCGGCCGGCTACTTCGCCCTCAACGTCGCGTACTCGCTCAAGCTCAAGAAGATCCCGTTCCTCGACGTGGCGTGCATCTCGGCGGGGTTCGTCCTGCGTGTGCTCGGCGGCGGCCTCGCCATCGACGTCAAGGTGAGCTGGTACATGTTCGCCTGCACCGCGCTGCTCGCCCTGTTCCTCGGGTTCGGCAAGCGGCGCCACGAGATCGCCCAGGAGAAGGCCGGCAAGCAGCGCAAGGCCCTCGAGGCCTACACCGCGCGGGGCCTCGACATCACGCTGTACGTCACCGGCGGCCTCACCCTCGTGACGTATGTCGCCTACACCCTCGACCACTCCACGCGGGCGTTCTTCAAGAGCGACCAGCTGTGGATGACCACCCCCTCGGTGGTGATCGGCGTGGCGCGGTTCCTCCAGATCGTCATGGGCCACCCGAAGGCCGAATCCCCGACCCAGGAGATGCTGCGGGACAGCCTCTTCGTCCTCAACCTCGTCGCCTGGGCAGTGGTCGTCGTCGCGATCGTCTATCGTATCCGCCCGACGTGACCGCCATGGCCCCGACCTCCCCCGCGACCCGCCTGGCCCGCGCGCTGCCTTGCGCGGCGGTGGTGCTGGCGATCGGTTGTTCCGGTACGGCGCCGCCCGCGCCCGCGCCGCCCCCGTCGACCAGCGGCGCCAAGCCAGTCCCCTGGACCAAGCCCGAGCCGCCGGCGTATCTCGCCAAGTTCCCCGGGGTCTGGGTGCGAAGTGGAGACGACGTGGTCGAGGCGCCGCCGGACGACGTCACCCTCGCCAAGACCTACCCCCGCGCCGACGACAAGGGGCCGGTCATCGACGGGCACCGCCTCACGCTGCTGGTCAAGAAGACCAAGCTCAAGGTCGGCGAAGAGGTGCGCGTGCTGCACGTGCACGAGGTGACGGTCGAGGGCGAGATGCTGTTCCCGCTGGCGCCCAAGGCCGTGCGCGGCGAGCACCTCGACGGCAAGCTCGTGAGCCCGACCGTGCTCGGCGACCCGAACCCGTTCGTGCCCGACGTGTACGACGGCCCCACCATGCAGAGCCCGGGGGCGGACTATTCCTGGGAGATCACGCGCTACAAGTTCACCGCCGCCGGCGTGCACACGGTGCAGTGGCGGCTCGGCAAGTACCAGAGCAACGTCATCACCCTGCAGGTCTCGCCGTGACCAACTCCGGCCGCTTCCGCCCCGCGTCGGGGAGCTCGATCGCTCCCCCGGCTCTTGCTCCGGGCCAGGGCGGTCACCGTCCGCGCTACGAGCCCCACGCGCTCGAGCCGGTGTGGCGTGCGCGCTGGGCCAAGGCGCGCCTCTTCGCCGTCGACGACCCGACGCCGGCCGAGCGCCCCCGCAAGTCGTACGTGCTCGCCATGCCACCGTACCCGAGCGGTCGCATCCACCTCGGGCACGTGCGCGCCTACGCCATCGGCGACGTCCTCGCGCGCTTCCACCGCATGCGCGGCCGCCACGTGCTGCACCCCATGGGCTGGGACGCCTTCGGCCTGCCCGCCGAGCTCGCGGCCGAGGAGCGTGGTCGCAGCCCCCGCGAGTGGATCCGCGACAACGTCGCCACCATGCGCCAGCAGCTCGCGCAGCTCGGCTTCGGCTACGATCCGACCCGCGAGGTGCTCACCTGCGAGCCCCGCCACTATCACTTCGGGCAGATCGTCTTCACGCGCATGCTGCGGGCTGGCCTCGCCTACCGCAAGAAGGCCTGGGTCAACTGGTCCGTCGAGCTCGGCACCGTGATCGCCGACGAGCAGGTGGTGGGCGGGCGGTGCTTCCGCACCGGGGGTCCGGTCGAGCGGCGCGCCCTCGACCAGTGGTTCGTGCGCATCACCGCCTACGCGGACGAGCTCCTCGACGGCCTCGAGTCGCTGCGCGGGCGCTGGCCCGAGCACGTGCTCCGCATGCAGCGTCAGTGGATCGGTCGTCGTGAGGGCACCAAGGTTCGCCTCTCGCTCGCGGCCACGGGGCCGGCCGCGGAGGGCGCGCACCTCGACGTGTTCGTGCCCGATGCGGCGCGCCTGGCCGAGGCCGCGTTCGTCGCCGTGTCGCCCGACCACCCGCTCGCCGCGGGCACCAAGCTCGTGCCGGGGCGCACCCTCGCCGTCGAGCGCACGGCGCACACCGCGGTCCACCCCACGACGGCGGCGCTGCTGCCGGTCCTGATCGTCAGCACGGTGGAGGCCGAGGTCGGCACCGGTGCCGTGCTCGGCGCGCCCGCGCTCGACGAGGTCGACGCGCGCATCGCCGAGGAGCACGGCGTCGCCCCCGCGACCAAGGGCGCCGACTCCCCGGAAGCCGCGCTGCGGGCGCTGCTCGCCGCGGGCACCGCCGCGCCGATGGTCGCGGTGCGCCTGCGCGACTGGTGCGTCTCGCGACAGCGAAGGTGGGGCGCCCCGATCCCCGTCGTCTACGGCGCCGACGGCGCGGCGCTGCCGGTCCCCGACGAAGACCTCCCCGTGCTGCTCGACGACGAGCCCGGTCGCGTCGCTTCGCCGGTGGTCGACCCGCGCGACCCCTCGAAGCCCGCCCGCCGCGAGACCGACACCTTCGACACCTTCTGGGACTCGAGCTTCTACTTCGTGCGCCACGCGGCGCCGGACTGGGCGCCGAGCGAGGGAGAGACCGGCCTCCCCGACGCCGCGGCCGCGTGGCTCCCGGTCGACGGCTACGTCGGCGGCGTGGAGCACGCGGTCATGCACCTGCTCTACGCGCGCTTCTTCCACAAGGCGCTGATCGACCTCGGGCTCCTGCCGCGCAGCACCCCGCGTGAGCCCTTCGCCCGGCTCGTCGCGCAGGGGCACGTGCGCCTGCCCGCGCGCTGGATCGAGGGCGAAGACGGCCGCCCGCAGTATCTCTACCCCGAGCAGATCGGCGCCGACGGGCGCGCCAAGGTGCCAGGCCTCGAGGGCCGCGTCGTCCAGACCGGTCGCTCGGAGAAGATGTCCAAGAGCCGCAAGAACGTGGTCGACCCGGACGGGCTCGTCGCGCGCCACGGCGCGGACACCGTGCGGCTGTTCGTGCTCTCGCTCGCGCCGCCCGAGGTCGACCTCCAGTGGTCCGATCGCGGCATCCACGGCGCGCGCCGGTTCCTCTCTCGCGTGTTCCAGCTCACCCACGAGGTCGCGCGAACCCCCCGCGTCGCGGGCGTCGATCCCGCGGTGCGCGCCGCGGTCGACGCGGCCATCCGCACGGTGACCGAGGAGCTCGAGGGGCGCCTGCACCTTCCGCGCGCGATCGCCGCGCTGTACGAGCTCGAGCACACGCTCACCCGCGCCTTCCGCGCGGACTCGCCGGTCACGCGGTCGACGGTGCGCTCCGGGGTCGAGGTGCTCGCGCGGCTCCTCTCGCCGCTCACACCCCACCTCGCCGACGAGCTGCACGCGCTCCTCGGCGGCACCGACTTCGTCGTGACCAGCCGCTGGCCGGAGCCGAACGTCGAGGAGTCCGCCGAGCGCTCGATCGCCGTGCAGATCGACGGCCGCGTGCGCGGGCGCGTGTCTGTTCCCTCGAGCGCCGACGAGGCGCAGGCGCTGGCCGTCGCGCGGGCGCTGCCCGC
>CAZUZY010000320.1:0-10188 GCA_964624885.1 uncultured Polyangiales bacterium
GACCGAGCTGGCGCCGACCGTCGCCTCGCCGGCGCCGCTGGCCGCCGCCGCGCCTCCCGTCGACGACAGCCCGGAGATCGAGGCGCGGTCGATCACCCTCCCGCCCCGTCGTGGCAAGGGCAAGGCCATCGCCCTCACCTTCCTCGACGGCACGCAGATCTCGCTCCCGGCGCCCCGCAGTCGTCGCGGTGGCCCCGCCTCGCGCGGTCCGGAGGCCGGCGAGCGCGTCGAGGCCCGGGCCGACGGTGGCGACGAGGCCGCGGAGCACGAGTTGACCGCGCGCGATCTGGTCAGCGCGCTGCGGGCGGTGTCGCACGGGGCCGACGCGAGCGAGATCCTCGGCGAGAATCCGCGCTGGGAGGCGATGTTCGCCGCGCTGCTCTCGCTCCTCCTGCGCAAGCACCTCATCGCGGACTGGGAGTTCGTCGAGGAGTTCCGCAAGTACTAGCGGGACGGGGACGAGCGCGCCTTCTCGGTGGGGCGGGCCTCGACCTCGGGCGAAGGCGCAGGGACGCGGCGCGCGTGCCGCCCCATGTTCTTCGCGTAGTGGTAGGGGACGTCGTCGAGGGGCACGGCGGCCAGCATGCGCTCGAGCTCGCGGGCGTCGGCCGGGCGATCGTGGATGCGCTTCTTGAGGCAGACGGCGATGGCGTCGTCCAGCTCCTTCGGGATCGGCAGGTCCGGACGGCGTTGCCGCATGGGCGGCGGCACCTGTCGCTGGTGCAGGTCGAGCAGGTCGCGGCGGTTGGTGCTCTTGATCGGCAGGTCGCCGGTGACGGCCTCGTAGACCAGCACGCCGAGCTCGTAGAGATCCGTGCGCGGCTCGACCGCGGCGCCGATGCACTGCTCGGGGGCCATGTACTCCGGCGTGCCCAGCGTGTAGCCGTCCTGGGTGAGCTTCTCGGCGGCCGCCGAGGCGCCGGGGCCGAGCTTCGACATCCCGAAGTCGAGCACCTTCGCGCTCTCGCCGTCGTCGCAGAGGAACACGTTCCCCGGCTTCAGATCGCGGTGCACCACGCCGAGATCGTGGGCCGCCGCCAGCGCGTTGCACACCTGGCGGAACACGTGGATCGCGTACCCCGGACCGAGGGGCCCGTCGCGGTGCAGCTTCTCCGCGAGCGAGCGGCCCCGCAGGAGCTCCATCACGACGTAGATCGAGCCGTCGGGGAGCTGGTCGAGGTCGACCACCTTGACGACGTTCGGGTGATCGATCGCGCTCGCGACCTGGGCCTCCCGGCGCAGCCGCGCGATCTCGGCCCCGTCCTTGGCGGCGGCGCCACGCAGGACCTTGACCGCCACCTGCGTGCCGAGGCTCACGTGCTCCGCGGCGTGCACCACGCCGATGCCGCCGGACCCGATGCGCTTGCCGATCCTGTACTTGCCGCCGAGCACCGTGCCGACCAGGTCGCCCTGCGTGGCGATGGGGGCGTCGCCGCGGAGCTCGAGGCCTCGCTCGAGGGCGGCGATGCGGACACGCTCCGCCGCCCGATCGCGCTCCTCGGCGGTCCGGAGCGAGCGCTGGCGCGCGACCACGAACGCGGCCCCCCCCAGCAGCGCGCCGGAGATCCCGCCCGCGAGCGCGCCCCCGAACGGGGCGACGGCTCCGACGCCGACCACCGCGCCGACCGCTGCCAGCGCGACCGGGAAGCGAGCGTCGACGACAGGCAGCCGGATGGTCACGTCGTAGACGCAGGCCTCGGCGCCCTGGGCCACGCTCTCGACGACCCGCACCTCCGCCGGGGGCAGACCGAACAACGTGGTCAACCCGGCGAGCTGCACCGCGCGCATCCGCGTGAACAGATCGTCGGTCTCGACGGCCTCCTCTGGCCGAGGACGATGGGTCACCCGGACCACCCGCAGTGGACCTTCTGCGGGCTGTTCTTCGACGCTGTACTCGCCGACCCGCGTCAACTCGGCGGAGTGGGCCGCGAGGTAGCGGTAGGCGTCGAGAGGGTCCTTCGCCTCTCGCACGAGCCGCACCCAGACGCCGAGCGCCTCGGGGTGCGACACCAGCGGTGCTGCGCTCTTGAGCGCCTCGGCCCCCTGCTCTTCTTGCAGGGCGAGCAGGACACGCCGCGCGGCTTCCACCGAGACCCAACCGGTCTCCTGGGCCAGCGCCTGCGGGTCCACGTCGGCGCTCCCGAGCAGCATCCCCGCCGCTTCCGGCCCGGCGATCTCGGCGTAGCGCAGGGTGAAAATCTTCAGCGAGGCCGCACGCAGCTCCTCCCGCATCCCGGAGCTCCCGCGGCTGGGGACGCGAGACGAGCGACCGGTGGAGGGGGGCCCTTCGGACGACATCCAGGCCGACGAGCGTCGCAAGATGCCGGGGCGAAGGCAACGGGTTCGACGTGCCTCAGAAAACTGCCCCGGCCCTGCGCGCTTTCCGGTATGGATCGCGGCGATGCGACTGTTCTCCGCCAAGGTGCCGGTCATCGCCGCCGAGGTCGTCAAGAAGCTCGTGGCCGATGAAGACCTCGAGGCCGAGAGCCCGGCCGAGGTCGAGAAGGACGTCGAGGGCGTCCTCAACGAGTACCTGCGCCTCGAGCGCGAGGTCCTCGCCAAGACCAAGGAGCTCATGGACGCGCGGAAGCTGCCGCCGTCCGAGTTCTCGCGCGTCAAGAAGAGCGTCGCCGAGCAGAAGGGCTTCAAGACCGGGGACGAGGTCGTCGACTTCCTCCTCGATCAGCTCGTCGAGAGCTTCCTCTACTCGAACAGCGTGGACGAGGTGTTCGCGAGCGACCTCGATCTGCGCCGCAAGATGGCCCCCATCCTCAAGAAGCACATGGCCCTCGACGAGGAGCTCGACCGCGAGGTGCGCGCGCGCATCAAGCACGTCGAGGAGGGCACGGCGGCGTGGGACATCGAGTACCAGAAGGCGCTCGACGTGGTCCGCCGCGGCCGCGGCGTGAAGTAGCCGAGCGCCGGCCACCGTCTGCCCGCCGTGGCCCAGGTGCCGTGGCACGCGACCGCGCTTCGGGCTTGGCGGGGGCTCCTCCGCCCCCGTAAGATTGCTTCGTGCGAAGCATGACCGGCTTCGGCGTGGGCGAGGCCGAGGCACCGGCGGGTCGCCTCGTGGTCGAGGTGCGGGCGGTCAACCATCGCTTCCTCGACGTGCGCGTCCGGGCGCCACGCGAGCTCGGCGATCTGGTCTCGTTCGCGGAACACATCGCGCGCGAGCGGCTGGCCCGCGGGCGCGTCGAGATCGGCATCCGCGTCGAGGGCTCGGCGCCGACCGCCATCTCGCTGGACGGCGACCGCGCCCGCGCCGCGTTCCAGGCGCTCTCTGCGCTGCGCGACGAGCTGGCGCCGGGCAGCGAGGTGCCGCTGTCGCTGCTGGCGACGGTGCCCGACCTGTTCACCGCCGCCATCGACCGCGAGCGGGACTCGATGCGCGCCTCCTGTCGGGTCGCCTTCGAACGGGCCGTCGATGCCCTCGAGCGGATGCGCGGTGACGAGGGCGCCGTGCTCGCCGAAGACCTCCGCGGCCGACTGCGCGCCGTGCGCAAGAGTGCCGAGGCCATCGCGCTCCGTGGGCCGCAGGTGGTCGACCACCACCAGCGCCGGCTCCGGCAACGCATCACCCGCCTCACCGGGCCCGAGGTCCCGCTCGATCCGGGCCGACTCGAGCAGGAGATCGCGCTCCTCGCCGATCGCAGCGACGTCACCGAGGAGCTCACCCGGCTCGCTTCCCACTGCGCCCAGTTCGATGCCCTCGTGAACGGCCTAGAGGCCTGCGGTCGGCGCCTCGACTTCCTCCTCCAGGAGATGGTCCGCGAGGTGAACACCATCGGGAGCAAGGCGCAGGACGCCGACGTGGCGCACCTCGTGGTCGAGGTGAAGAGCGAGCTGGAGCGCATGCGCGAACAGGTCCAGAACGTCGAGTGAGCCTCCCGGTCGCTGACCGCCGGATCGGCTGCGCGCACTCCCTCACCCCACGGCTCGGTCCGGGCTCTGCTACGCTCGCGGCCCGATGACCGTGCTCGACGAGCTCCGCGCCGGGGCGGAGGACTTCCTCCTCCTCATCATCTCCTCACCCTCGGGCGCGGGCAAGACCACCCTCTGCCGCAAGCTCCGCGCGGAGTTCCCGAGCCTCACGTTCTCCGTCTCGCACACGACGCGCAAGCCACGGCCCGGCGAGCAAGACGGTCGCGAGTACCACTTCGTCGATCGACCGTCCTTCGAGCGCCTGGTCGAAGCCCAGGCGTTCGCCGAGTGGGCCGAGGTGCACGGCAACCTCTACGGCACCTCGTTCGCGGAGATCGAGCGCGCGCGGGCCAGCGAGGCTCGCGGCATCATCTTCGACATCGACTACCAGGGGGCGCGGCAGATCCGTCAGCGGGTCCCCGACGCCGCGGCGGTGTTCATCCTGCCGCCGTCGTTCTCGGTCCTCGAGCAGCGCCTGCGCAACCGGGCCAGCGACGACGACGAGACCGTCCGGCGGCGGCTCGCCAAGGCGCGTACCGAGATCGAGCACTACGCCCTCTTCGACTACCTGATCGTCAACGAAGACCTGGAGCGGGCGTACGACCAGCTGCGCGCGATCGTGCTGGCCGAGGGCGCCCGCCGGCTGCGCAAGGCCACCCTCGCCGAGGTGCTGCTGCGCACCGGCGCGTTGCCCTGACGGCGCCCCGATTCTGCTCCCGAAAGCGCGAGGCGCCGCTCCCTCGCGGGAACGACGCCTCGGCAACGACGCGGATCGATCTCAGAAGATCGGCTGCGGCTTGACGCCGTTCTTGGCCGCTTCGGCGCAGCCGACGAGGAAGCCCGTCTTCTTGCCGCCCATCTTCAGGATGGCGAACTGCACGCGGCGGTTGCGCTCGAGGGCGTCGGGCGAGTCACCCGGGTCGACGGGGCAGTACGGGCCGTAGCCCTTGGCGCGGAGCTTGGTGACGTCGACGCCACGCTTGACGAGCGCGTCGACCACCGACTTGGCGCGGTCGTCGGTGAGCTTCAGGTTCTTCTTGGCGTCGCCGGTCTTGTCGGCGTGGCCGGCGACCTCGAGGAGGTCGATCACCTTGCCGTCGCCCTTGAGGAAGTCGGCGATGTCGTTCAGGAGCTGGTCGGACTCCTTCTCGATCTCGGCGCTGCCCGTCTTGAACATGATCTTCTTGACGATCTTGATCTCGTTACCCTCGATCGAGATGTTCTTGTTGACCGGCGGGGGCGGCGCGTCGGGGCAGCCGTTCTTGGCCTTGTCGGCGTTGGCCTTGCCGGCCTGATCCGGACACGCATCGTCGGCGTCGGCGATGCCGTCGCCGTCCTTGTCCGGCGGCGGCGGCGGCGTGGAGGCGACCGGGGCGGTGGTGGAGGCGGTCGGGGCGGCGGGCTCGCCGGTGGTGGCCTTGGCAGTACATCCGACGCCGAAGGCGAACGCGCCGCTGAGGGCGAGGGCGGCGAGGGCGAGGGTGTGGCGCTTCTGGGTCATGGGTTCCTCTCGTGTCCGCCGACCCACGAGCCCTGACGGGAGATGGATGGGCGTGCGGTAAGCGGATGGGTTGGGTTCGAGCGGGCGGGAAGATACACCCGAACCCCGGTTTCGAGCCACCCCGGCAGACGAGGGAGGGCGGCAGGTATTCACCCTTTCGGCGCCGGCCGGCGCTTTTTGTCAGGACTTGCGCCGGCGCAGGACCGCAAGGAGGGGCAGGAGGCCGAGCGCGGCCGCCGCCGGGGGCACCGAGCGCCCCGGGAGGTTGCAGCCGCAGCCGCTGCCCCCCGCGATCTCGGGTCCCCCGCCGTTGGGCCCGGCGTCGACCGGATCGGGCTTCTTGCAGGTGGCGAGATCCAGCGGCTTGGCGGCCTTGTGGGCCCTGGGGAAGTCGATGGCCGTCTTGTAGTTGCCGGTGTTGAGGTTGTCGTGGTGGTTGGTCGGCCACTCGATGACGCCGTCCTCGCGGCCCTCGGTGTGCCAGGCGTAGAGCCACCCGTCGCGGGTGCCGGTCACCACCTCGAGCTTGCCGTCCCCGTCGATGTCGCCGACGGTGTTCGAGGGGATGATCCACTGGCCGGTGAACTTCGGGAAGCCGGGGGCCTCCCGCCCGCACGCGTCCACCGCGCGGACGTAGTAGCCGCCGGTGCCCACGATGGTCTCGGGGTAGTCGTCGCCGGAGACGTCGGCGACCGTGGCGTTGTGGAAGAAGGTGTAGTCCTCGGTGATCGTCGGCGAGCCGGGGAACATCTGGGCGCACTTCTTGGTCGGGTCCTCGGCGCACGGCACGGGGTTGCCGCTCCGCCAGAACGCGACGTGCTGCTCGTAGTCCATCTTCTGCGGCGACTGCAGCGCGAGCGCGAGATAGAACGAAGCGCCGAGCGCGATGATGTCCGGCTTGCCGTCCTGATCGAGGTCGCCGACCGACGGCGCCGAGAACAGGCCGATGAAGTTGTTGCCCTTGAGATCCTTCGGGCTCGCGTAGTTGCTGCCGAAGGTGGGGTCGAGGCGCAGCACGGCGTTCGGGAAGTTGCCGCCGAGCACCGCGGGCTGCTCGGGCTTCACGGGCAGCACGAACGGTGACCCGCCCGTGCCGTGGAAGATGATCTCCGGGGTGCCGTCGCCGTCGACGTCGGCCATCAGACCCGCGCTGACGATGCCCTCCCCGACCAGCGGGAAGAGCTTGAAGCTGCTCGTGACGACCGGCCAGCCCGGGAGGAAGGGCCCGCCGGGCGCCGCGTTGCCGCGGCCGTCGATCGCGAAGAACGCGCCGACGTTGCCGCCCTTGCCGAGGCCCTCGTTGCTGCCGACGGCGATCTCGGGGATGCCGTCGCCGTTGAGGTCGCCGATGGCGGGCGTGGTGACCACGCGGGCGATGATGTTGTCGGCGTCGAGCGAGCCCTTGTAGTTGACCTCGACCGGCCAGCCGGGGAGGTCCTCGCCGGCCGCGTCCTTGACGTAGACCTTGCCGTCGAAGGCGGCGATGACGATGTCGAGCTTGCCGTCCTTGTTCATGTCCGCGAGCGAGATGCCCGCGAACGCGCCGCGGGCGACGCCGGCGTTCTCGGTCATGCACAGGGTGCCGGCGGGCAGCTTGGGCTGGTCGCCCCGGGGGCACGAGGGCACGTCGGGCAGGCGGATGGGCCACTTGCCCGCGACCGGGGTGCCGTCGGCGTGGATCGCGTAGATGGTGCCCGCCCAGGTGCCGAAGATGATCTCGGGCTTCTTGTCGCCGTCGAGGTCGGCGACCGCCGGGGCGCTCATGATCGTCTCGCGCGCGAGGTCGACGTCGATGGGCTTGCTGGGGTCCGTGTAGGCGTTCTTGCCGCCGAGGTAGTGGGCGACGAACGGCGAGCCCTCCTTGCCGTCGGGCGCGAGGCCGTCGAGGGGGCGCGTCTTGAACGGGAAGCCCGCGAGCTCCGAGCCGTCGGCCTTGAACGCGTGCAGGCGGCCGTCGGCGTCGCCGTAGAGGATCTCGCGCTTGCCGTCGCCGTCGAGATCGACGAGGCGCGGGGACGCCTCGCCCGAGGCGCCGATGAACTTCGGGAACCCGGGCAGGATGGTCGGGTCGTCGTAGACGTAGACCGGGCGCCGGATCTCGGACTTGACGGGGGTGGTCGCGCCCTCGTAGGTGGCGAACACCTGCACGCGGATCGTGACCGTGTAGCGGTTCTCGACCTCGCCGGCGTTGTCGATCTTGCCGATGTCCTTCACCTTGAAGAACGCGAGCGGGGTGCCGTCCTCCCCCATGGTCTTGCTGCCCGGGGTCTCGGGGATGGCGGAGATGGTCTTGAACGCGCTGTCGTCGGGCTCGACGCCGGCGGCCCACTCGATCTTCGCGTTCCAGGACTTGGCGCGCTTCGCGGAGATGATGCCCTTGATCTCGACGTCCTTGGTCAGGTTCGCCGGATAGAGCACCTCGAACAGCTCGGGTTTCACGAGGTCGACCGAGGCGGGGATCTTGCCGTCGGCCACCGCCTTGAGCGCCTTGCCCGCGTTCACGCGACCGTAGCCGAAGCGCTGCGAGAAGGTGTTCTTGGAGGGGTAGTAGAGGTCGTGCTGGGTCTCGTAGTCGGGGTGCTTCGGGTCGTAGCTCACCGGGATGTCGATGAGATCGGCGGTCATCTTGAGGAGCTGTTGCACCTCGCCCGCCTCGAGGTCGACGCCCTTCTGCAGGCCCATCGAGTAGATGAGGCCGGTGATGCCGCTCGAGTTGCCGGTGGCCTCGGAGGCGCAGCCGCTGCCCGAGACCGACAGCGGGATCTGACCGCCGAAGTTCGAGCACGGGTGGAAGTTGAGGAAGCTACTGCTCCGCGGGATGCTGTCCTTGTCCTTCTGGATCGCGTGGACGATGAGCGTGTGGTTGGCGGTGCCCGGCATGTTGTGGTGCCGGCTGTTCTCGTCGGCGGCCGAGGCGATGATGGTGACGTTCTTCTTGTACGCGTAGGCCATCGCCGCGCGCGAGAAGTTGGTCTGGTTGACCGAGCCGAGCGCCTCCTGCACGACCTTGGCCCCGATGTCCGTCGCGTAGACGACGGCCTGCGCGTAGTCCTGCGCGTCGACGATGAAGCTGTCGCCCACCCGGAGCGGGATGAACTTGCACTTGGGGCAGAACCCCTGCCCGCCCATGCCGTTGTTGGCCTCCGCGGTGCTGTCGCGGGCCTCACCGGTCCCGTGGCCGTAGCGGGTGTCGTCGTAGGGGTCGTTGTCGTCCTTGAAGAAGTCCCAGCCGCTGATGTCGTCCACGTAGCCGTTCTTGTCGTCGTCCACGCCGTCGCTGAACTGGACGATGAGGTCGCCGGCGTCGAGGACGCCGTTGCCGTTGCCGTCCTTGAGGTCGACGACGGCGGTGGCGGTCTGCACCTTCTTGCTGACCTCGTAGTCGTACATGTCGAACGCGCCGTCGCCGTTGCAGTCGAAGCCGGCGAGCTCGCCCGTGCCGCCGCAGGGCTTGCCGTCCTTGTCGAGCGGCTTGGCGTTCACGAGCTCCTTGGCGTTGAGGAACGCCGAGTGGATGAGATCGCGCTCGTCCCACTTGATGCCGCTGTCGAGCACCGCGATGTGCACGCGCGGGTCACCGACGCTGTACGTCCAGGCGACGTCCGCGGACATGCCAGTGGCCGTCTCCTCGGGGCGGTAGTTGGTGAACCCCGCGGGGCGCGGCGGGATCCAGCTCCACTTCTGCCACTCGCCGCCGTCGCCGTTGATGTCCGGCTTGCCGTCCTTGCGCGGACCGTAGTCCGGGTCGTTCGGCCAGTTGGCCGGATCCTTGAGCTGCTCGGTGGTCGCTCCGGGAGGCGGCGGCCAGCCCGCGCGCGCGTCCTGCGTGCCGAGGGCGAGGAGGAACAGCGCGAACAGCGAAGGGGCAAGGAGGTGGCGACGGCGTTGCATGAGGGCCCGGATCATACGAGCGCTCGCCGCGCTCATCCCGAACAATCTTTCCGGGGCGCACCGGGATCTTCCACCGCGGTGCGTCGTGGTACGACCCGACCATGCACCGTCTCAAAAGTGCTCAGCTGGTCGAGCTCCTCGGTCTCCGACCTCACCCCGAGGGCGGCTACTACGCCGAGACCTTCCGCAGTCTCACCCGTCTATCCGGCGTGCCGACGCCCGATCAGGCCCGCGCGGCGAGCACCGCGATCTACTACTTGCTCCCGGCCGGCACGTTCTCGGCGCTGCACCGGGTGACCTCCGACGAGGTGTGGCACCACTACGCGGGCGCGCCGCTCGAGCTGCACACCATCGACCCGAGCGGCCTCCACTCGACGATGCGGCTCGGGCCCGATCTGCTGTCGGGCGAGCGGCCGCAGGGCGTGGTCTCCGCCGGCACCTGGCAGGCCGCGGTGCCGCTCGGCGAGGGCTGGGCGCTCGTGGGCTGCACCGTCGCCCCCGGCTTCGACTTCCGCGACTTCGAGCTCCCCGATCGCGAGGAGCTGCTCGAGAGGTTCCCGCTGCTGCGCGACGTGGTGCTGCGCCTCACCCACGAGCAGCCGATCCGCGACACGATCAAGATCGCCCTCGACTGACGGTCACCAGAAACACCACGGCCCGCCTCCTCGCGGGGCGGGCCGTGGAAGACGCGCGATGGGATCAGCGACCGCGCTTGGCCGCCTTCTTGGCGGGCGCCTTGGCCGCCTTCTTGGCGGGCGCCGCCTTCTTGGCGGCCCTCTTCTTCGCCGCCTTCTTGGCGGGCTTGGCGGGAGCCTCGGGCGCGGCCTTGGCGGCAGCCTTGGCCGGCGCGGCCTTGGCCGCGGCCTTGGCCG
>CAZUZY010000321.1:0-10153 GCA_964624885.1 uncultured Polyangiales bacterium
CAGTCGCCCGCCGCGCGCGCCTCGCGGGCGAGGGCCCGATCGTCGACCAGTCCGCCCGTCGCGGCGATCTCCTGGACCTCGCGGATCCGCTCGGCGAGGGCCTCGGCCCGCGCGTCGATCGCGGCGTGGATGCCCTCCTGGAACGGCCCGTTCTTGAGCGCGTCCACGAGGATCTCGCGCAGGACGAGACCGCTCTTGTCGTAGAGCCGTACCACGCGCGCCTGGTTGCCGAGCGCAAGGTCGATGGTGTCGATCTCCACCTCACCCACGCGGGCGAGGGGGATGAACTCCTTCTCACCGAACCCGCCGAACAGGATCCCGTCGGTGCCCACCACGCAGGTGCGCGACGCGGACAGCGTGAGCGCGGTGCCCAGCATGCCGAGGAACGCGAGCATCGCGGCGATCATCACGACCGGGCTCTTGAGCGCCACGGCCGTCAGGACGAGTCCCACCGGCGCGAGCACCCACAGGAGGATCCAGCGGAGCCGCTTGCGGTACGCGTCCACGTCGCGGCTGCGCACGACGAAGCTGGCCGTCGCGTGCGCCGCGTCGAACCGCAGCGCCTCCACGGCCGCGCGCCCCTCGGCCACGTCGTGCACGAGGAGATCCACGTGCGAGGCACGGCGCGCGAGCCGCACGAGCGTCCCCTCGCGCGCGTGCGGGATCACCACCGCGGACCGCACCGCGCTCCGGTCCGCCACCACGCGGTCGCCGACGTACACGTGGTCGCCTCGCAGCGAGAGCTCGCCCGCGCACTCCGCCGCGCGCTGCTGGGTGGAGCGGTGCAGCGCGTAGAACACGGTGATCAGGATGGCCGGTGAGATCGCGGCGAGGAACGCCGGCGAGAGCGCGACGGCCAGCGCCACCAGGCCGACCACGATGGAGCCGAACAGGATCAGGCTGGGCCCCGCGATGTGGGCGACCGAGCTGCGCAGCTTCTCGACCCGCACCCGACCAGCGTAGCTCGTCGGTACGGAGTCGGGACCAGCGCTACTTCGCGGCTTCGACCGTCTTGCAGCCGACCACCACCTGGACCTCGGTCTTCGGCTCGGCCTTCACCGCGCTGCACGCCGCGCCGTAGAGCTGCACCTTGGTCTTGCCCGCGGTGAGCTCCCAGCCGTTGGTCTTGGTCGCGTCGTGCGCGAGGGTGACCACCTTGCCGTCGGTGCCCTTGAGGGTGACGTTCATCAGGTCGTAGTCGGGGATCCCGCCGCTCGGCATCGGCACGTCGAACGTGCACGAGAACGCCTTCATCTCGATGTCGGCGAAGGCCTTGGTGATGTCGGTCTCGAAGCTCTTGGCGTCGACCGCGTAGAAGCAGCTGTTGGTCTTCTCGCAGCCGTCGGCGCGCTTGGTGCCGCCGGCGACCGCCAGCTTGGAGAGGTTCGCGGCGTTGGCGGCGAGCGAGCCGTCGATCACGCCGACCACGTAGGTGGTGACCGGCTTGACCAGCTTGGTGCCCGCGTCGGCCACGGCGACCACGCTGTCGATCTTGTCGTCCGTCGCGTTGCACGAGGTGGGCTCGCCGTCGGTGATGAGGACCACCGAGCGGACGCCGTCGAGGTCGAGCGAAGCCTGCTTGGCGATCGCGCCCTGGAGGCCGGCCTTCATCGGGGTGCCCCAGTAGAAGTCGCCGTCGAACGCCTTGATGCCGCCGCGGATGGCCGCCTTCTGCGCGTCGCCCAGGGTCGCGACCGGGACGATGGCGGGGGCGTAAGAGGTCGCGGCGCAGCGCGCGGCGGGCGTGGGCAGCTCGCCGGTCTTGCAGGAGCAGTCGGTGTAGTTGGTCTTGGGGTCGATCCAGCAGCAGGTGATCGGCTTGTCGCCGCGCGGGAACACGTCGAGGCCGGCGCGCACGCTGCTCGAGCCGATGACGTCGAGGAGCGACGAGAGCGCCTTCTGCGCGGCGAGCCAGCGGGTCGTGCCGCTCGCGACCTTCGAGTGCATGCTGCCCGA
The DNA here is from genome assembly GCA_964624885.1 of uncultured Polyangiales bacterium. Taxonomy (GTDB): domain Bacteria; phylum Myxococcota_A; class Polyangia; order Polyangiales; family JADJMO01; genus JADJMO01. The sequence continues at coordinate 1,957 of CAZUZY010000321.1, forward strand.
GCGGTCGAGGAGGAACAGGACGTCGTGCGCGGCGGGCGTGGCGGTCATCACCGAGGTGGCCTCGGCGCAGACCGGGGGCGGCGGCGGCTTCGTGCCGGTGTCGGTCGAGGGCGCGCCGGTGTCGTCGCTCGGCGGCGCGGTGTCCTCCTCGGGCTGCGCCGGGCCCGTGTCCTCCGTCGGGCTCTTCTGCTTCGCCCCGTCACCCGGCTCGGTGGTGGCGGCAGCAGAGCAACCGACGGTGGCGACGAGGGCGAGGAGGAGGGCCGTGGTGCGCATCGTGGGGAGGGAGATTGCCCCACAATGTAGGTGTGCGCAATACAGAAACGCACGTTGTGGCCAAGAAAATGGCAAGTGCCTGAAATCGTTACAGAAGACTCCCCTGGATCGGCCCTCCTTTGCGCGGTGGCTCCAGGCCGAGGTGCTCGTAACCCTTGCGGGTGATCATCCGCCCCCGGGGGGTGCGCGAGAGCAGCCCGCGCTGGAGCAGGAAGGGCTCGTACACGTCCTCGAGGGTGTCGCGCGGCTCGGCGAGGGTGGCCGCGAGCGCCTCGACGCCGACCGGGCCACCGTCGTAGACGTCGACGATCGTGCGCAGGAGCTTGCGGTCCATCGGATCGAGCCCGAGCCCGTCGATGCCGAGCCGCTCGCAGGTCGAGACGGCGATGGCCCGATCCACGACGCCGCGACCGAGCACCTGGGCGAAGTCCCGGACGTTGCGCAGCAGGCGGTTGGCGATGCGCGGCGTGCCCCGCGCGCGCTCGGCGATGGCGATCGCGCCCGCCTCGTCGACGTCGATCGAGAGCAGCCCGGCCGAGCGGCGCACGATCGCGGCGAGCTCCTCGATGCCGTAGAAGTCGAGCCGGATGACGTGCCCGAAGCGCGAGAGCAGCGGGCTCGTGAGCAGCCCCGTGCGGGTGGTCGCGCCCACCACGGTGAACGGCTGCACCGGCAGCGTGAGGCTCTGCGCGTACGCGCCCTCGCCGGTGACGACGTCGATCTTGAAGTCCTCCATCGCCGGATAGAGGTTCTCCTCGACCACCGCGTTGAGGCGGTGGATCTCGTCGATGAAGAGCACGTCGTTCGGCGAGAGGCGGGTGACCAGCGCGGCGAGGGTGCCCTTGTGCTCGATGGCGGGGCCGCTCGTCGTGTGCAGGTTCACGCCCATCTCGTGCGCGAGGATGTGCGCGAGGGTCGTCTTGCCGAGCCCGGGCGGCCCCGAGAGCAGCACGTGGTCGAGCGGCTCGCCGCGGCCGCGCGCGGCCTGCACGAACACCTTGAGGTTGTCGACGTGGACGCGCTGGCCCACGTACTCGTCGAGGCTCGTGGGGCGCAGCGCGCGGTCGAGCCGGTCCTCGGCCTCGAGCGCGTGGGGATCGAGCACCTCGGTCGCCGCCACGTCCTCCTTGGGAGCCTTCTTGCGCGCGGCCATCACACGCTCCCGAGGAAGCGCTGGAGGATCGCGAGCCCCTGGTGGAGGCCGCTCACCGAGGTGAACTCGTTGCGCTGGTGGGCCTGCGCCTGGTCGCCCGGCCCCCAGTTCACCGCCGGCACGCCGAGGGTCGCGAAGCGCGCCACGTCGGTCCACGCCTGCTTGGGCTCCACGGTGGGGACACCGGCCTCGACGAGCTTGCCGACCAGCGGGTGGGTGCGGAACGGCAGCGCGCTCGGCGAGCGATCGAACACCTCGACGTCGGCGCGGCCGTCGACCAGCGCCCGCAGATCCGCCTCGGCCTGCTCGACGCTCACGCCCGGCAGGAAGCGGTGGTTGACGTTGAGCTCGAACGCGTCGGGCACGATGTTGCGGCCGCGCCCGCCGGTCGCGAGGGTGGCGCTCATGACCGCGCGGTAGAGCATGCCGTCGATGGTGGCCTCGATCGGGGCGCGCGCGTCGAGGTCGCGCAGGAGTGGCCAGGCGCGGTGGATCGCGTTCTCGCCCTCCCAGGGGCGCGCGCTATGGGCGGTGCGGCCGCGCACGGTGACCTTCGCGTGCAGCGAGCCCACGCACCCGAGCTGCAGCTTGCTGTACGACGGCTCGAGGCACACCGCGAGGTCGGTGGCCGCGAGCGTGGGGTGCTGCGCGAGCAGGGGGCCGAGCTCGTTCTCGGCGAACGGGCCCTCCTCTCGCGAGTAGAAGATCAGGGTGAGATCGCAGCGCTCGCGGAGCGCGCGGTCCTCGGCGGCGGCGATCATCAGGGCGAGGCCGCTCTTCATGTCCGCCGAGCCGGCGCCGAACAGCCGGTCGCCCTCGATGCGAGGCGGACCGTCGTGGGCGGTGCGCACGACGTCGAGGTGGCCGGCGAGGGTGATGCGCGGGCCGCCGGTGCCCCGCGAGAGCGCGACGGCGAACGACTCCGCGACGCGCACCGGGGGCGCGACGACGCCCCAGCCCGCGCTGCGCGCGAGCAGCGCCTCGCAGAGCGCGTGCTCCTCGCCGATGGGGGAGGGGACCTGACACAGCCACAGGGTCAGGGCCACCGGGTCGGCCCCGAGGGGCGGCTCGATCGGCGAAGCGGATGCAAGGACCTGGGACATGGGCGCCCGATTCCGTATCTTGGTTTCGCGTGCGACGCATCCCCACGCGGCTCGTGTTGGCCCTCTCGCTCGTCGTCCCGCTCGCCGCGGCGGCCGAGGACAAGCCGCGCTATCGCCTCGCATTCACGCGGGACACGGCCGCCGCCTCGTGCCCGGACGCGAACGGGCTCCGCGCGGCGGTCGCCGCCAAGCTCGGCTACGATCCGTTCAGCGACGACGCGACGCGCACCCTCGCGGTGTCGTTCGGCAAGAGCGGTCCCGAGCTGCGCGCGCAGATCGAGCTGCGCGACGAGGCGGGCGCGGTGACGGGCGCGCGCAAGCTCAAGTCGACGGCGACCACCTGCGGGCCCCTGGCCGAGGACGTGGCGCAGGCGATCGCGATCGTCGTCGACCCGCTCTACCTGAACCCGCCGCCGCCCCCGAGCGCGTCGGCCTCGGCCTCGGCCTCGATCACCGCCGCGCCGCCGGCCACCGTCGACGTGCCCGAGCCTCCCGAGCCGGTGCCCCCGACACCCGCCCCACCGACGCGGGTCTTCGTCCACGGCGGGAGCTTCGTCGCCGCGGGGACCTCGCCTGCGGGCCTCGGCGTCGGCTTCCTCCTCGGGCTCGGCGTGCGGCCGTCGAGCCGCTGGTCGGTCGCGATCGAGGGTCGCTACGACCTCGAGGGCGCCCTCGGCTCGCGCTTCGGCGGCGAGGTGCGCGGTCGCCTGCTGGTCGGCGACCTCGTGCCGTGCCTCCACGAGGGGCCGTTCCTCGCGTGCGCCGTCGGCCAGCTCGGGGCGTTCCTCGGCGCCTCCGCCGGCATCGACGACCCGCAGCGCATGTCCACGGTCTACCTCGCCGCGGGTGTGCGCCTCGGGGTCGAGGTGCCGCTCTTCGGGTCGGCCCTCGCGCTGCGGCTCGGCATCGACGTGCTCGGTTCGCTCACCCACACGCGGCTCGTCCTGCACGGCGAAGAGGTGTGGGTCTCGTCTCCGGTGACCGGCACCCTGGGTGGCGGCCTGGTCGGGTTCTTTCCGTGACGGACCGCACGCCGCCCCCCCAAGACCCGGGCGTGGAGCACGTGGCCACGTTGGACGAACTGCCCGACACGCTCTCGCGGAGCGACGCCGACCCCCTGGATTTCCGGGTTCTCTTCGAGCGCGAGTGCTCCTACGTCGTGGCCTCGCTCCGCCGCCTCGGGGTCCAGGAGCGCGACCTCGAGGACGTGGCGCACGAGGTGTTCGTCGCCATCCACCGCCGGCTCGGCGAGTACGATCCGGCCCGCCCGCTGCGCCCGTGGATCTTCGCGTTCGCGTATCGCTTCGCCTCCGACTACCGCAAGCTCGCCCGGCATCGTCGCGAGCGCATCGAGGACACCGTGGGCGACGAGGTCGACCAGGCCGAGGGGCCCGAGGCGCGCATCGACGCGGCCCGCGCCCGCGCCCTGGTGATCCAGGCCCTCGATGCGCTCGATCTCGACAAGCGCGCGGTCATGGTCATGCACGAGATCGACGGGGTCCCCATCCCGGAGGTCGCGACGGCGCTCGGCATCCCGCTGAACACCGCCTACTCTCGCTTGCGGCTCGCCCGCGAGCAGTTCGCGCAGGCGGCCCGCCGGCTGCAGGCGCGAGGGCAATCGGACGCGCAGGCCCGGCGCCTGCGCGGAGGTCGTTGAGTCATGGACGAGTCGAATCCGGACATCGAAGCCCTGCTCGACGCCGAGCGGGCGCGCCCGCCGGTCGACGAGGCCATGCAGGCGCGGCTGCGCGCGCGGGTCGGCCTCGGCGTCGGCCTCGGTGTCGGCGCGGTGGCGATCACGATGGGGGCGGCCAAGGGGTCGGCGATCAAGGCGTGGCTCTCGGCCAAGTGGTTCGTGTTGCTCACGTTCTTCGCGGGCGGACTGGTCGGGTTCGCCCTGCGGGGGATCGTCGCCCCGAGCCCCTCGGTCTACGTCCCGGTGGGCAAGGATGTGCCACCGACGTTGGCGCCCTCGACATCTGCGCTGCCGGTGTCAGGGTCCACGACGCCGCCCGAGGCCCCGGTCGCGGCGAGCGCGTCGGCCTCGGCCAAGGCCGCCGTCGTGCTTCCCAAGCCCAGCGTCTCGGTCGCGGCCTCTGCCTCGGGGAGCGTCGCCAACCCGGCGGCCGACGAGGCGAAGCTCGTCGAGATGGCCCGCACGGCCCTCGTGCGCGGCAGCGCCAGCGATGCGCTCGCCGCGCTCGACCTCCACGCCGCCCGTCACCCGAACGGCGAGCGGGCCGAGGAGCGGGAGGCGCTCGCGGTCCAGGCGCTCGTCAAGGCGGGGCGGGCGGACGACGCCCGGGCGCGGGCCGAGAGGTTCCGGAAGTCGTTTCCAGGTAGCATCTACCTTGGCGCGGTGAATGCATCGATCGCGTCGCTGCCCCCCTAGTTGGTCCCTCGACCGGCCCCTGCATGGTTCGTCCCCTCGTCGTCCTCGTCCTCACCCTCGCCGCCACCTCCGGGTGCGTGGTCGCCCAGGATCTGGGCGCGGAGCGACCCGACACCGGGAGCGGGTGGTCGGTGGGGAAGGAGACCGGGGGCGAGGCCGGCAACGTCCTCGAGCTCGGCCCCGACAACGTCATGCCGAGGGAACAGGCGTGTCCCCTCTCCGAGCCAGAGGCCTGGAGCACGTGCTCGCCCTCGCAGGCCTCGGCGCCCTGCGTCTACCCGATCAAGGAGAACCTCTCCGCGATCTGCGCCTGCGTGTTCGCGGGGGATCTCCTCGACGTCACCGGCGCCGCCGCCGGGCGCTGGACCTGCGTGTCCGCCGCCGTTCGACCGCTCGACACCAACCACCAGGGGGCGCGCTGCGTGGGGAGCTTCGTGGCTGCGCGCACCTGCGTGGGCGACGAGTGCGCGCTCTGCCGGGGCAGCGCCTCGTGCGTGATCCGCTGCGAGTGCGCGGGCGAAGGCAAGGTGGTCTGCCAATGAGGGGGCTGCTGCTCGGGTGCGTGGTGGTGGTGGGCGCGGTCGGTTGCGCGCAGACCCAGGATCTCGGCTCGTCCGACCCGTCGACCAGCGACAAGTCGCTCTCGCAGGTGCTGCCGCCCGGGGTCACGCTGGACTCCTGCCCGCTCGACGAGCCGGTGGCGGGTGGCGCCTGCGCCCTGCGCACGGGGTTCTGCAACTACCACGTCGACGACGCGTTCCACGATCGCTGGTGCACCTGCACGGTCGACGGCCACTGGTCGTGCTTCTCGGCCCGCAACCCGCGCTCCACGCGCCCCATCGAGGAGCTGCCGCTCGACACGGTCGCCTGCGCCGAGGGCGCGCCGTGCAGCGGCGGCTGGTCGTGCTCGGTGGGCATCCAGCGCAGCTGCTGGTGCACGTCTGCCGGGCGCATGCAGTGCCAGACGGTGGTGGCGAAGTAGACGCAGTCGGTGGCTCGCCGACCCAGTGGCGGAAGGCCCAGTGGCGGAAGAGCCTCAGTGGCGGAGGAGCCTCAGTGGCTGAACAGCCGCACGATGACGGCGGTGAGCAGCGTGACGGCGACGAAGACCAGCGCGAACAGCAGGATGCCCTGCAGCAGCCGGCGACGGTCGTTGCGCTTGGCCATCGCGAGCGCGCCGTTGACCTGACGGGCCGACGCGGGCGGCGGGCGGTTGCTGCGACGCACGAGCAGGAGCGGCTGCGGATCGGAGGCCGGGCCCACGCCGAGCTCGCCGGCCATCTCCGAGAGGGGACGGCGCACGGTGGGCTCGACCTCGGAGCGGTCCCACTCGACGGCGTGCTCGTCGTCGACGGTGGGGATGGCCAGGCCGACAAACGCGCCGTTGACCTCGGAGGTGAACTGCGTGCGGACAGGGCGCTTGAGGGTGGCGTCCGCGTCGTCGACCTCGACCTCGAGCCGGCGCGGCTGCATGAGCGGGAGATCGCGACGGATGGTCGCCATGTCCTCGTCGTCCTCGAAGATCGCGGCGAGCTCCTCGACGGGCGGCAGCTCGAGCTGACGCTCGCTCTCGCGCTCACGCTCGGCCTGCTCGAGGACGCGCAGCGCCGACGGCCGGATCCGAGTCCGCTGCGAAGCAGGACCCGTGGAGGGAACAGGGCGCGCAGGTTTCGGGGTAGCTAACGACATCACGGCACTTCCACCTACACCCACTATACGAAAAAAAACGGACCGCGCACGTCGAAAAATTCGAAGGTGGCGATCCGCTTTTCGAGAGGCTTGAAGCTGTGGGCCAGCGGGGACTTGAACCCCGAGCCAACGGATTAAGAGTCCGCTGCTCTACCAATTGAGCTACTGGCCCATGCACTGCGACTGCAACTGCTGACTGCTCTCCGCGCGCTCGGCCCGATTCGAACGGGCGACCAACGGATTCGAAGTCCGACGCTCTATCCAGCTGAGCTACGAGCGCCCGACTCGACCGAGGATTCCAAGAAGGAGAGCCGTGAACGACGACGCTCCGTCAGAGACCCACCGAAGCCCTGACCGATTGCGCGGTCACAGCGTCGAGCGGGGCGACTGATTACGTGACGGTGCCGAGTGTGTCAAGGCGTTCCGTGCGACCGCGTGGAAACGGCGACTTCGTGGGGTTGTCGCCGCGTGCACGGCGCGGTGTGCTCGTCGCCGATGGAGCCGCCGGACGTTCGCGACGGGCTCACGCGCCTCGAGCGGGTGGTGATCGTCGAGCTCGCGCGCCTCGAGCGCGAGCGACCGGGCAAGGGCGTGCCGATCGTGCAGCTGTACGGGCGAGTCCGCGAGCACCTCGACGTGTCGATCGAAGAGGTGCACGCAGTGGTCGGTCGCCTCGCGCGCGGGCGTCCACGCTGAAGAATTGGCTTGGTCGCTCCCGGACCGTCCCAGTCCGGTCCTCCGCTCCAAAAACGGACGAGGCCCCCTCGCGGAGGCCTCGTCGAGCCACGACCCGGGTGCTCAGTCGCGCGACATGAAGATGCGCAGCAGGAACATGAACAGGTTCCGGAGCTGCACGAGGAAGACCAGCGCGTCGTCGAGCGGGTCGTCCATGTCGCTGTGGTTGAGGATGTAGCTGGTCTGCCAGAGGATCAGGAGCCCGGCGACGAGCGACCCGAGGCAACAGAGGGCCAGCGTGAAGATCTCGCTCTGGAAGACGAACGCGAGGATGCACCCTATGAACACCACGACGACGCCCATCGAGGCTATCGCGCCGAGGTAGGAGAAGTCCTTGCGGGTGACGAACACGTAGCCGGTGAGGCCGGCGAAGATGCCGAGGGTCATGACGCCGGCGTCTCTGACCGGGGCCGCGCTGACCGTGCCGCCGATGCCGGCGCGGAGCTGGGCGACCATGATCATGGGGGCGAGCTCGGCACCCATGAGCGCCGCGACCAGGAACAGCATGATCGCGTTGAGCACCGGGACCTTGGAGACCCAGCTCGCGATGAAGGTGGCGAGCACGAGCGCGCCGAACGCCGCGTACATGATGATGGGGTTCTGCAGCATCATGACGACGACGCTGGAGAGCATCACCGACTTCTTGAGGCCGACGACCTTGAACTTCTCCTGCGGGGCGAGCTCGAGGATCGCGAAGCCCGCGACCACCGCCACGAGGACGGCGGAGCCGAGCCACGCGTAGACCTTGCGGAGGTACTTCACGCGCTCGGTGGAGAGCGGCGTCGCGGCGGCCTGCTCCTGGGGCGCGGCGACCGGCGCGGCGCCGGCGTAGCCACCGCCTCCGCCGTA
>CAZUZY010000322.1:0-10119 GCA_964624885.1 uncultured Polyangiales bacterium
CCCCCCCGCGAAGCGGCGCGCGAAGCGGCCGGCGGGCTGAGGCACCTCGCGCCGCCGACGGCGAGCTAGCGCCGCACGCCGGCTCTCCGCCGCTCCGACGCGTCGCGCGCACCGAGCTCCTCCGACCCCGCGAGACGGTAGCTGGTGCTCCGTCCTCCCCCGGGGTTCTGCACGAGGACCCCGCGCTCCACGAGCTCCCGCATGTCCCGCAGGGCGGTGTCCGGGGAGCACTTGGCGAGCTTGCCGTATTTCGAGCTCGAGAGCGGTCCCTCGAAGCCGTCGAGCAACCGATTGATGACCAGGCGCTGTCGCTCGTTGACGGGATCGCGGTCGAGGTGCCGCCGCAGCGCCGCCTTGTGGAGCACAGCGCCCAGCGTGGCTTCCGCGCCTTCGACGGCGCGGCCGAGGCAGGAGAGGAACCACGAGAGCCACCGGGTGACGTCGAGGTCTCCACGCTGGGCGGCCTCGAGCTCGGCGTAGTAGACCTTCCGCTCCGCCTCGATCTGCGCCGACATGCTGTAGAAGCGGTCCTTGGTGCCATCCGCGCGAGCCAAGGCGAGGTCGGCGAGGGCGCGCGCGATCCGGCCGTTGCCGTCCTCGAAGGGGTGGATGGTCACGAACCAGAAGTGCGCGAGCCCCGCCCGCAGCCGGATCGAGCGGCGCGGTCTCGGCGAACCACGCGAGGAACCGGGCCATCTCCGCGGGCACACGCGCGGCCGCGGGGGCCTCGAAGCGGACCCGCTCGCGCCCTTCGGCCCCCGAGACGACCTGCATGGGATCGCTGCCCTGGGCGCGCCAGCGGCCCACGGTGATGCGGGTCATGCCGCTGCGACCGGTCGGGAACAGCGCGGCGTGCCAGTCGAAGAGTCGCTCGGCGGTCACCGGGGACGCGTAGCGCTGCGTGGCGTCGAGCATCATCTCGACGATCCCTTCGACGTGACGGCCGGCCCTGGGCAGCCCTCCTGCGTCCAGGCCGAGTCGCCGCGCGAGGGACGAGCGGACCTCCCGCGGGTCGAGGACCTCACCCTCGATCGCGGACGACTTGACCACGTCGCTCGTGAGCACCGAGAGGCTGGCCTCGGCCTGCAGATCGAAGCCGAGCGCCTCCATCCGGCCGAGCAAGCGCCCCTGTCGGTGGCGAACGTCGGCGAGCAGCCCGAGGAGGGCCGCTTCGTCCCAGACGAGCCGAGGCCAGCCCGGACGCGCGTGGATGTAGGACCTCAATCTCCGCACACCTTGCGGCGATTGTACCAGCCAATCCCCGCAGGTCCACCGCGACCGCTCAGCGCACGGGCAGGCGGAACTGCTTCGACAGGAACGCTGCGGCCTCCCGGCCCGTCGGCGTCGACGGCTCGTACACGTCCGGGGCCTTGCGGAGCCTCCGCCCCGACGGGACGCCCGGCGCGAGACCGAGCGCGCGCTCGAGGTCCTCGAGGAACACCTCCATCGACGGATACCGGTTCTCGGGCCGCTTGCGCATCGCCGCGAGCACGATGCGCTCGACGCGGCTGTCGATCTCCTCGCGCAGCCACGACGGCGGGGGCGCGGGCGAGAACAGCTGGTGGCCGAGCAGATCCGTGCCCTTCTCGACGTCGAAGGGCAGGTGCCCCGTGAGCATGCGGAACAGCACCACGCCGAGCGCGTAGACGTCCGTCCGCGCGTCCACCGGCTCCCCCGCGCACACCTGCTCCGGGGCCATGTACTCGATGGTCCCGAGCACGAGCCCCTCCGCGCTGCCCGTGTCCACGCGGGGCAGCTTGGCCATGCCGAAGTCGATCACCTTGAGGGTACGCGCGTTGCCGAGGTCGCCCACCAGGAACAGGTTGTCGGGCTTGAGGTCGCGGTGGACGATCCCCGCCTCGTGCACCGCCGCGAGCCCGAGGGCCGCCTCGCGCACGAGGCGCAGCGCGCGCGACACGGCGAAGTGCGGGTCACGACGCATGCGGTCACCGAGGGTCTCGCCGCTGAGCGCCTCCATCACGAGGTAGGGCGCGCCCTCCTTGGTCTCGCCGAGGTCGAGCACGCGGACCACGTGGGGGTGATCGAGGGAGCGGGCCGCCTCCCCCTCCCGCACGAAGCGCCCACGGAGCTCCTCGGTGCGTGAGAGTGAGGGCGCGAACATCTTCACCGCGACGAGGCTGCGGTCGCGCAGGTCTTCGGCGAGATAGACGCGCGCGGTCGCGCCCCGCGCCACGAACCCGTGGATGCGGTAGCGCCCGCTCAGCACGGCGCCGGTGTGCCGGGTGTGCTGCGGCCGGAAGCCGCCGATCGGTCGCAGCGGCAGCCCGCAGAACGGACAGAAGGTGTTGCTCGGCTCGACACCCTTGCCGCAGCCGACGCACGTGGGGCTCATGCCTCGTCGGAGCCCTCCGGGCCCGGCTCCTTCGCGGGCGCGGCCGTCGCCAGCGTGAGGTGCTCCTCCATCGCGCTCTGCATGCGGATCTGCGCGAGCAGCATGGCGTCGGGGTCGCCCGCGAGGATCTTCTGGACGTCGTCGGCCGAGCCGAGCCCCATCGCCTGCATCGCCTCGAGCAGCATGCCCTGCATGCCCTGGTTCACGGCGATGGCGCCGGCGTGCGAGCCCGCGTCGACCCCCTCGGTGACGAGCGGCGCAGAGGTGAGCGCGAGGAACCGACCGCCCTCGCCCACCGCGGTGATGACCGCGTCGTAGGTCTCGGCGTCGTCCGGATCGAGGGCGTCGGGCAGGACGAACACCTCGTCGTCGTCGTGGTCGTCGAGGGCCTCGCCGAGCGCCTCGTCGAGGGCGACGAGCAGGTCCTCGTCGTCGCTGTCGTAGGGCAGCGACAGGTACAGGAGGAAGCCATCGTCGAGCTCCCGCACGTCGAGGTCTTCGGCGGGCTCGTAGCCGGGAATGCGGAGCAGGGCGACGGCGTCGATCGACATCGGACCGTGAGCCTACACGGACGCCGCCGTGTCGGGAACTTGGCCCGGCCTCGCCGTGTGTGCCACCCCCTCTCCCACCATGCGCACCCTCGCCGTCGTCGCGTTCGTGACCCTGCTCGGCTGCCGCCGCGGGAACGTCGACGCCACGCCCGACGGCAAGCAGGCGGTGGCCGAGGCGGGCGTCGAGAACGTGGAGCCCGCGGTCGCCCCGACGCAGGAGAAGCAGAAGATCGCCGCCCGCGCGATGGAGACGTTCGTCTACGAGCAGCCGAGCCTCGGCAGCAAGAAGCTCGGCTACCTGCGCGCGGGCGCGATCGTGGAGACCAAGGGCAAGGTCACCGGCAAGGGCACGGGCTGCGCGCAGGGCTTCATCCCGATCGAGCCCGCGGGCTATGTCTGCCTCGGCCAGGCGACGGCCAACCTCGACGACGCGATCGTGAAGGCCTCGTGGCGCCGGCCGTCGACCGAGGCCGGGCTGCCCTACGGCTACGCGGTGGTGCGCAACCAGGGCGCGCCGTTCTACACCCGGCTTCCGACCACCGCCGAGGCCAAGGCGATGGAGCCCGACTGGGACTACCACATGAAGACCCTCGCCGGCGCCGAGGCCGACGAGTCCAAGGAGGGCGGTTACCCGCAGCTCTCGGCGATGGGCCAGGGTTTCCCGATCGAGCCCGCGCCGGGCGTGCTCGCGCCGTGGGCCACCGACAACAAGGACGACGCCATGCCCCCGTTCCTGCTGAACGGTGGCGTGGTCCCGAACCTCTCGGGCCTCGCCTGGTCGCAGCGCCCCGGCTACGACGGCGGCACCTCGTGCGACCCCAAGAACAAGGGGTGCATCCCGCTCGACGCGGCGCGCCCGCGCAAGCGGCTCGGGATCTCGTTCGTGAGCACGTTCCCGCACGAGGGGCGGCGCTGGCTCCTCTCGACCGATCTCCTGCTCATGCCGGCCGACCGCGTGCGGCTCGTGCGCGGCACCTCGTTCCACGGCGTCGAGCTCGGCAAGGGCAAGCTCGAGCTGCCGATCGTCTTCGTACGCAAGGAGAACGCCCAGCGCTACGAGTTCGACGGCAAGCGCATGAACGTGAAGGAGGACCTCGCGTGGCGCGTCGCCCTCCCCGCGGCCACCAAGCAGCGCATCGTCGGCGGCGTCCGCTACCACGAGCTCAAGGACGGCACCTACGCCGCCGAGTCGGACATCGTGCGTCTCGATCCCATCAAGAAGCTGCCCAAGTGGGGCAAGGACGGCGAGCGCTGGATCGAGATCAACCTCGCCAAGCAGACCCTGCTCGCGGTGGAGGGCGACAAGCCGGTCTACGCGACGCTGGTGTCGACCGGCGCCGGCGGGCTCGCGAGCCCCAAGGACAACCCCTACGTGACGCCGCGCGGCATCTTCCGGGTGCACACCAAGCACGTCGCCTCGACCATGGACAGCAACCAGCCCGAAGCCGAGTTCGAGCTCCGGGACGTGCCGTACATCCAGTACTTCAAGGACGGGTACGCGCTGCACGCCGCCTACTGGCACGACCAGTTCGGCCAGCCGCGGTCGCACGGCTGCATCAACCTCGCCCCGATCGACGCCCGCTGGGTGTTCTTCTTCACCAAGCCCGAGCTCCCGCCCGGCTGGCACGGCGTGATGAAGGCGCTCACGGGGACCGTCGTCTGGATCCACGCCTGATCCGCGACCGTGCCAAATCCCGGTGGGGGCGGAACGCGTCGGAGCCGGTGTCTGGCAGCGACTAGGCTACGGCCCCAACCGTCTCCGAGGGAGCTTCCAGCCCATGCGTTCCGTCTTCTTCTTCTCTTCGTTGGGTCTGTTCACGTCGATGGTGGCCTGCGGTGGCTCGGTGGCGAGCCCCAACACGGGCGAGACCGACACGGGGGTCGCCGAGACCGAGCCCGAGGACACCGGGACCGTCGTGACCGACACCGGCACGCCCGAGACGGCGCCGGTCGATCACGGCGCGCCGAGCGACAAGTACCCGGCGTTCGCGCCCGACCTGCCCCAGCTCACCAACAAGGGCGGCCGCGTGCTCACCGCGCCGGTCCTCGTCACCATCACCTATCCCGGCGACACCAACGCCGACTCCTACGAGGCGTTCGGCGACAAGATCGGCGCGAGCGACTACTGGAAGTCGATCACCGCCGAGTACGGCGTCGGCCCCGCGAAATCCGGCGCGGAGAACCACGTCCGCGAGAGCACCACGCTCGCCGCGACGATGACCGACGGCGAGATCGACGCCTATGTCCGCGAGCGCGTCGGCAACTACGCCAAGTACGGCTGGCCCGCGCCGACGGCGCAGTCGCTGTACATCATCTACGTCCCCAAGACGACGAAGATCACCCTCGGCGGCAGCGAGGCGTGCGCCGCGGGCGTGGGCGGCTACCACAACAGCGCGGACGTCGGCGGCACCCAGGTGCCGTACGCGATCGTCCTGCAGTGCACCTTCGGCAGCAAGTCGGGCACGCCGCGCACCAACACCGCGAGCCACGAGATCGCCGAGGCGGTGCTCGATCCCGAGCCCATCGGCGAGAACGCGGGGTGGGTGGGGGTCGATCTCGATCACGTGGGCTGGCACCTGTTCATGGCCGGCAACGTCGAGAACGGCGATCTGTGCGAGGTGTACCGCGAGGAGCGCTACACGCCCGCCGAGCCCGACTTCACGTCCAACGTCGCGCGCCAGTGGTCGAACGCGAACGCCAAGGCGGGCCACAACCCTTGCGCGCCCGCGCCCACCTCGCAGCCCTACTTCAACGTGAGCGCGCTCGACCAGGAGAAGGTCACCGTCAACGCGACGGCCATGGGCGGCGCGTTCAAGCAGACGACCAAGGGCTATCACGTGGGGGTCGGCGAGACGAAGACGTTCGCGGTCGGCTTCTGGTCGGACGCAGCGATGGGCGCGTGGACCATCGGCGCCACCGAGAGCAACGCCTTCAGCGGCGGTGGCGGCACCACGACCAAGCGCCTCACCTATTCGATCGACAAGAAGTCCGGGAAGAACGGCGAGAAGGCGTGGGTCACCGTGACCGTCAACTCGACGCCAGCCAACAAGGCCAACGTGCTGACCATCGTGTCGTCGGACTCGAGCGGCACGCAGCACTACCAGCCGATCGTCATCAGCAGCCAGTAGCCCGTGCTCCCCACGAAAGCTCGGGGCGCTCAGGCTTCGGGGAACACCTGCTTCCACGGCTGCACGCGGCCGCGGAAGACCCCCTGGGCCACCGCCGGGTCCTTGCGGAGGAACGCCTCCGCGTGGGCCTCGCTCGGCGCCTCGAAGATCGCGAGCCCGAGGTGCGGCGGCGCGAGCGTGCGGCCCACGTAGCGCACCACCGCCGCCTCGAAGGCGGCCTGCAGGTACGCGAAGTGGGCCTGCACCGCGGCGGCCTCCTCGGCCGTCGGCGCGTCGGGCATCTCGGGGCGGGCGGGCTCGATCGAGTAGAGGAACAGCGGCATGAGCCGCGTTCGCAGGCCCGCGCGAGCGCGTCAAACGCTTGTCCTCACTTGCGCAGCGACAAGGACTCGCAGGCGTCGAGCACCTCCTTCTTGGTGAGGGTCTTGCCGAGATCGCCCTTCTTGAGGCTCGCCGAGCACACGACGGTCGCGCCGAACTTGCGGATGTAGACCAGCTCGATCGCGCCCTCGCGCTCGACGATCGCGTACCAGCCCTTGGCGGTCTTCTTCTCCTCGACCACCTTGGTGATCGCCGAGCCGAGCTGCATCATCTCGGGCGCCGCGGTCTTGAGATCCTCGAGGTCGTCGAGCTTCTCCTTCACCACGCGGTTGACGATCGAGCTGTCGTAGTCGTCGTTCTCCCACTTGGCGACCTTCGCGTCGGCGTCCCACTTGGCCTTCCAGCCGCCGAACGCCGGCAGCTCGAGGCCGAGCGACTCCTTGTCGTCCGAAGCGCTCGGGCCCTCGATCTTCGGCGCCTTGGGCTCGGCCTTGGCCTTGGGCTCGGCCTTGTCGGTGGCCTTCTTGCTGGCTTCGTCGGCCTTGCTCTCGGACGCCGAGGCCGTCGGTGTGGGGTCGGACTTCTTGTCGCAACCGGCGACGAGGGCGAGGGTGAAGGTGCAGGCGACGAAGTGACGAGCGAGCGACATGGGACGATCCTCCGGAAACGGCTGCTTGGTTCGAGCGCCACTGCGCCCGCACCGGGAAGACGGAGGCGCGTGCGGGTTGTCGTCCACTTTCTCACCTGGCGTGCGCGGGCCGCGGCGGCGTCGCCCTGCCGCCGCGGCTCCGTCGAGACCGATCGACCCATGCGGGTTGCCGCTCGATGCGAGCGCCCAAGAACTCCTGTCTCAGAGACCTCTCTATCAAGGCACGGCGACCTCCTTGGCAACGGAGGCCATGTCCTCGGACAGCAAGACCGGCCGCACCGAGGTGCCCACGCGAACTCTCATTCATGTCCGTACACCGGACCGGACCATGGGCCGACGGTTGACATCTGCGAACCGAGATCTACGCTCTTTCAAGTGAAGCGGTCTCCGCGGCAGCTCGAGCTTCCCCGCACGCGCGGCTGGGGTGGTCGCCGTCTGGGCGCCGGCCGCAAGCGCGTAGCGTCCCGGCCGCTCGTCCCCCACCGCCCGCGGCCGCCTCACGTCGGCTGGGCGCCCGTGCACCTCACCCTCCGGTGCATGGCAGGGTTGCCTTCGCTGCGGTCCTTCGAGGTCTTCCCGGCGGTGGTCGCTGCCCTGCGCGCCGCCCAGGGCGCAGCGTTCCGCGTGTTCCACTTCTCGGTGCAGGACAACCACGTGCACCTCCTGGTCGAGGCGAGCGATTCGGCCGCGCTACGCAGGGGAGCGCGCTCACTCGCCGTACGGCTCGCGCGCGCGATCAACCGTGCGTGTGGCCGTAAGGGTCGCGTGCTCGACGACCGCTACCACACCCGCGCCCTTCGCACGCCGCGCGAGGTCCGGTTCGCGCTCGCCTACGTGCTCTTCAACTTCAAGAAGCACCAGGTCCGCGTGTCCACCCAGCTCGACCCGTGCTCGTCCGCACCGTGGTGCGATGGCTTCCGTGGAGGGCCCGCCCCTCTGCTCGAGGGCGCCCCTGTCGTCGCGCCGCACACGTGGCTCGCGCGCGTGGGCTGGCGACGACATCGCCTGCTCATCGCGGACGAGCATCCAGCGTGAGCTCGAGTCGGCCCTTGGCGAACGCGTAGGATTCGCCGGCGAGACCGCTCACCGTCCTGGGGACTGGACTCCCCGGTGCAGCTGCCGCGATGGTGGAATCTTCCGCGCGCTGGGGCGGCACGAGGGTTGCGATGCGTCGGAGCATGCCCCGCCGCACGCTGCCCCTCGTCGCGCTCTGCCTCGTCGCCTGCTCCGACGCCTCCGAAGGTGGTCTCCTCGATCCGGTCGACGACGGCGGCCTGGTCCTCTCGAGCGACGCGACGCCGGAGGCGAGCGGGCTCGGCGCCGACGTGGGTGCGAGCGACGCGGCCCCCGGCGACGGCGGCGCATGCAAGCCGAGCCTCACCGGGATCGTGCGCGACTTCAAGGACGACCACCCCGACTTCGAGAACGACAAGTTCCTCTCGGACGACGGCGAGAAGGGCATCGTCGCGGCCGCGCTCGGCGCCGACTTCAAGCCGGTCTACGCGGGCGGGCTCGGGCCGAAGAAGCTCACCAACGACAAGACCCACTACGACCAGTGGTACCGCAACGTGCCTGGCGTCAACCAGCCCATCGAGCTCACGCTCACGCTGGTGAAGGACCCGGCGAGCGGCGTCTCGACGTATCAGAACGACGAGTTCTTCCCCGTGGACGGCAAGGGCTTCGGCAACCAGGGGCGCGAGCACAACTTCCACTTCACCTTCGAGCTGCACACCGAGTTCGCCTACCACGGCGGCGAGACGTTCCGGTTCACCGGCGACGACGATCTCTGGGTGTTCGTGAACGGCAAGCTCGCCATCGACCTCGGTGGCCTGCACCCGCGGCAGGACGCGACGCTGGTCCTCGACACACGGGCCACCGAGCTTGGCATCGTCGTGGGCAAGACCTACGGCCTCTCGGTGTTCCACGCCGAGCGCCACACGACGGCCTCGCGCTTCCGCATCGACACCACGATCGACTTCACCAACTGCGCGCCGATCATCCGGTGACGCGGTGCCGACCTCTGCTAGCTCAGCACTTCGAGCGGCGCGGCATCGGAGAGCGCCAGCGCCGCCACCGCGGCCTCGCTGCGGACGATCAGCTTCCCGCCTGCGACCGACCGGTGCGCGACCTCGATGTCGGGCGTGCCCGGGCCGAGGAACAGCACCGGCGGCAGCCCGACGAGCCGCTCGGTGACGAGCGCGCGATCGTCGGAGTCGGGGTCGTAGGCCATCCCGATGTGCGGGGTCGCGACGACCGCCGTCGCCTCGACGAGGGCTGCGAGCTCGTCGGCAAGGTCTGCGGCCGGTCCCTTGACGAGCGGCGAGAGCTTCGCGAATCGGGACCCGAGCACGCAGAGCAGTGACCCGTTTGCGCAGACGATAGTCCAGGCGAGCGCGTTCTCGGTCGCGAGCCGATGGGCGAGCTCGTTGCGGTGCGCGGCGGTCCACGGCTCGCGGTGGGGCGCATCCGGATCCGACAGGCGCTTGAGCTCGTGCGGCGCGAGCGCGGGACGCCACGCGAAGATCGCGTCGAGGAGGCGAAGCCATGTTGACTCGGCGAGGTCGGGCGAAAAGCACAGCTCGAGTGCGAGGGTCATTGGATTCTGGGGTTGTGTGCCACGCGCGCCTACAGGCCTACCACTCGTCTCGCGCAGAGCCTGTGAATATTTGTCGGCCGCCCGTGGAGGCGGCCGATGCTTCGGCTCGCTTACGCTCGCCTCAGAGCCTGTGAATCTTTGTCGGCCGCCCATGGAGGCGGCCGATGCTTCGCTCCACTTCGTTCCGCTCAGCGCACCTGCACGCGGGCCGCGACCACGAGCGGCGCGTCTGCGCGACCGAGGTCGGCGTCGAGGCCAGAGAGGCTCGGCAAGGCCGCGAGCATCGTGCCGACGCGGGCGAGCAGATCCGCCAGCGGCCGCTTGAACAGCGCCGCGCGGCCCGCCGACAGCGAGAGCGAGACCAGCGCGCCGCCCACCGTCGTCGGCACCTCGGCCTCCAGATTTCCGGCGAGCTCGGCGGCGGGCGCCTCGAGGAAGCGCAGCGTGAACCCCTCGCGGCGCACCGCGAGCCGCAGCACCGCGGGGACGTGGGCGCTCACCGTGACGCCGAGGACCCGGGC
>CAZUZY010000323.1:0-10112 GCA_964624885.1 uncultured Polyangiales bacterium
TCTCGGCCTGGACGCAGACCACCCAACGGGCGTTGCGTGCGAGCGAGGCCAGCTCGACCGCGGCGGCGAGCGTGTAGGCCTTCGCTGCGGCGACGCGGTGCCCGTCCGCGCCGCGGGCGAGGGTGAGGGTGAGGGTGAGGGTGAGGGTGAGGAGGATGCGCGGCCGGGGCGTGCCGTAGGTGGCCTCCGCGCAGAGGAGCTGAGCGGCGGCGCCCGCATAGGTGGTCTCGAGCAGAGGCTTCGCGCTGGGGGCGTGGCGGCGGGGACGGGGCGACGACATGATCAACCCCGCAGGCGATGGCGGAGTCGAACGACGCCACCGCCGAGCGACGCGGACTCGAGCAGGGAGGCCCTCGACGAGATCCTGCGCGCCAGCTGTGCGCGCATTCGTCGACTTCGTGGCCCAGCGGGCGCCGGCAGCGCTCGAGAACCCGAGCGTGGGTCCCCACATCGAGGACTTCGACGGCGCGCGGCCCGCGCTTCCTCGTCCGCGATCGAGCCGCTAGGGTCGCTCCATGCTCGACTGGAACGAAGTCGTCCGCCTCGCCAAGACGGGCAACCACCCCGCGCCCCGTCGCGTGGAGCGCTCGGACGCCGAGTGGCGCGCCGCGCTCCCGCCGCTCGCCTACGAGGTCACCCGGCGACACGGGACGGAGCGGGCCTTCAGCTCCGAGATGTGCGCCCTGTTCGAGCCCGGGAGGTACGCCTGCGTCTGCTGCGGCACGCGGCTCTTCGACGCGGCGACCAAGTTCGAGTCCGGCACCGGTTGGCCCTCGTTCACGCAGCCGGTGGCCGAGGAGGTGGTGGCCTATCGCGTCGACGAGAGCCACGGGATGGTGCGCGTCGAGGCGCTCTGCAACGTGTGCGACGCGCACCTCGGGCACGTGTTCCCGGACGGCCCACCCCCGAGCGGGCATGAACGCGGCGGCCCTGCAGAAGGAGTGACCGGTGGCGGGCCTCTCTCAGGCGACCTGAGGACGCCAAGCGGGGAGGACGATGCGCAGGTGAGCGCCCCGCGCACGGGGGACGAACGCGGCCGATCCACCGTGCACCCGGGCCACCTGGGCGATCAGGGACAGGCCGAGCCCGAAGCCCTGCTGCCGGACCCCGGCGGCCCGGACGAACGGGTGGAAGAGACGCTCGTGGTCCCCGTCACGAACCCCCGGACCTTCGTCGACGACGTCGATGGTCACCTCCGCGTCGTGCTGCCGGACGCGCACGACGACCGGCGGACGACCGTGGACGAGGGCGTTCTGCACCGCGTTCTCCAGCATCGCGAGGATCAGCGCCTCGTCGCCTCGGACGATCCCCTCGCCCTCGCAGGAGACGTCGGCTCCACCGAGCTGCCCGAGCAGATCTCCGAGCTCGACAGCGTCCCCGTCGCGCACCGCGACGCCCTCGCCCGCACTGGCCAGGATCAACAGGCGCTCGACCAGATGGGAGAGGCCGCGCACGCTGGTGTGGATTCGGCCGAGACCCCCGACGAGCTCCTCTCGGCGAGACTCACCACGCAGCAGCTCGAGCTCGCCGGAAATGGCGGTGAGGGGCGTTCGTAACTCGTGTGCGGCGTCAGCGGCGAAGCGCTGGGCCGTCGCGGTGGCGATGGCGGAGCGGTGGAAGGCCTGGACCAGCGAGGCGCGGAGCGCGTCCACCTCGGCGACCCCTTCGTCGCTCCCCAGATCGTCACCGCGGCCGACCCTCTCGCGGAGGCGGGCGAGCGGCCCGAGCGCCCAGGTCGCCGTCGCGCGACTGGCCAGCAACCCGAGCGCTGCCGCGGTGCCGAGCGCGAAGAGCGCCGCCCAGACGTAGGCGAGCCAGCGACGCTCGACGACGCGAACGAGCGTGACGACGCAGGTCCTCGCGTCACGCACCTCCGTGCACGAACGATGGGCGCGGCCGTGCACGTCGAGAGTACGGCACCCGCCCTCGGCGACGAGGCTTCGGTCGCCGCCGACGAACACCCCGCGTTCGAACACGGCGAGGCGGAGTCCGAGAGGCGCGAGCTCGAGGGCCTCTTCTTCGACCTCACGCTGGACATCCTTCGGGTCGACCTTGGCGAGCTCGTCGAGCATCGCCTTCGCCTGGTCCACGAGCCGGCGGTCCTCCGCCTGGTCGACGGCTCTGTTGGCGGCCCAAGTGGCGGCGACCGCCGCGGCAAGGCCCCCTCCCGCCGAAGACAGCGCGGTGACGAGGGTGACCCGCCGGAACAGTGATTCAGCCCACGGCCAGCGCATAGCCATACCCTCGGACGGTTCGCACGACGTCGTCGCCCACCTTCTTGCGGATGCGCGCCACGAGGACCTCCAGGCTGGCTCCTCCTTGCTCGGGATCGCCCCACACGATCTCGAGGATCTCGGTGCGCGCCACTGCCCGCCCGGCGCGGGCGACGAGAAGGTCGAGCACGGCCCACTCGCGGGCCGTCAGCGGAACCTCGACGCCCGCGACCTCCGCGCGGCGCGCGAGGAAGTCGAGGGTGGTCGCGCCGCGGACGACGTGCACCTTTCGGGGGAGCGTGCCGCGCCGCCCGAGGGCGCGGACCCGCGCGCGGAGCTCCGCGAGGGCGAAGGGCTTGCCGAGGAAGTCGTCGGCACCGGCGTCGAGCCCCTCGACGCGCCGGCGCACCGGGGCGTTGGCGGTGATGAGTAGAATCGGGGTGTTCACCCCGTCGCGGCGCAGGCTTCGGCACAGATCGAATCCAGAGCCGTCGGGGAGCCCGAGATCGAGCACGAGCACGTCGGCCGGGCGATCGCGGAGTCGGTCGACGGCCTCCGCCAGCGTGGCCGCGGTCTCGACGCTGTGTCCGTCGGCGCGGAGCGCTCGCTCGACGAGGTCGACGAGATCGCGGTGGTCCTCGACGACGAGGACCCTCACGAGGCGACCTTGTGCCGGTGGAAGAAGAGGTAGGCCGAGGGCATGACGAGGAGGTTCAGCAGGGTCGAGCTCGTGAGGCCTCCCACGATGACGACCGCCATGGGATGCTCGATTTCCTGCCCCGGACGCTCGCCGAAGGCAATCAGGGGTACGAGGGCGAGCCCGGTGGCGAGCGCCGTCATCAGGATCGGCGAGAGGCGCTCCAGCGTCCCCTCGAGCACGAGGTCACGCCCGAACGGCATGCCCTCGGTCGTCTCGAGGTGCTGGTAGTGGCTGACCAGCATGATCCCGTTGCGGGCTGCGATCCCGAGGATCGTCACGAACCCGACCAGCGAGCCGAGGGAGACGACCCGCCCGGTCACGAACACGGCGACGACGCTGCCGATCAGGGCGAGCGGCAGCGTGGCGAGCACGATGGCCGTCGGTCGCCAGGCCCGGAAATCCGTGTACAGGAGGAGGGCGATCCCGAGCAGCGACAGCGCGGTGAGGCCGACGAGGTTGCTTCGCGCCTGCTCGCGGGTGGCGTACTCGCCGACCACCTCGGCGTGATCACCCGGACCGAGCGGCACCCGGTCGAGTGCGGCGCGCACGTCCTTGGCCACCGCGCCGAGGTCCCGGCCCTTGACGTCGAGCGACACGTCGATCTTCCGCGAGCCACCCTCGTGCACCACCACGTTGGGCGCGGGCTCGATGGTCAGCGAGGCAAGATCCCCCAACCGAGGGGCGAGTCCTGTCGCCGAGACGACCCGGAGCTCGGCGAGCGCTGCCGGGTCCAGCCTCGAGCCGGGGGTTCCGAGGACGACGACGTCGAGCAGTCGGCCCTCGCGCACGATCTGGCCGACCGTCTTCCCTTGGAGGACGACGCCGAGGAGGCGCTGGACCTCGCCGGCGGAGACCCCCGCCTGCGCCAGCGCGTCCGGACGAAGACGTACGTCGACCTGCGGGACCACGACCTGGGGCTCCACCTTGAGGTTGGCGACGCCGGGGATGACCGCGAGCTCGCGCATCACCGCGGCAGCATCCACGCGCAGACGCGGCAGATCCGGGCCGAGGATCCGGACCACGATGGCTCCACTGCCCCCCGAGAGCACCTCCTTGATGCGCTCCTGGAGGTAGGTCTGCACGTCGCGGTAGAGGCCTGGGTAGCCCTCCACGATCGCGTTGACCTCGTGCAGCGTCTTGCGGTGATCCACCGTGGAATCCACGCTGATCCACAGCTCGGCGAAGTTCGAGCCCACCACCTCGTCGGCCACCTCGGCCCGCCCGATGTGCGAGCCGAAGTGGTGGATGCCGGGCACGCTGCGGAGCTCGATGCTGGCCCGCTGGACGGTGCGACGCATCTCCTCGAGGGACGTGCCCGGCTTGCCGACCCAGTGCATCAGGAAGTCGCTCTCGCGGAAGGCGGGCAAGAACGACTCCCCGAGCAACGGGGTCAAGGCGCCCGCGACGCCGAGCATCGTCAGGAGCGCGAGGAGGGCGCGGCGCGGACGGTCGAGGAGGGCGCCCAGCACCGGTCGGAACCCTCGGCGGAGCCAACGCGCAAGCGGTGCCTCGCGCTGCCTCGTCCCGGCACCTGGCAAGAGCACGAGGCACAGGGCGGGGGTGACGGTGAGCGCGACGACCAGCGAGGACACCACGGCGAGGACGTACGAGAGCGCGAGTGGTCGGAAGAACGCCCCCGGCAGACCGTCGAGGAAGAACACCGGGAGGAACACCAACACGACGATGGCGGTGGCGTAGACGACGGCGCTCCGCATCTCGAGCGAGGCCGCGAGGACGACTTGGTACGCGGGCCGAGGGCTCTCGGAGGCTGCCTCCAGGCGAAGTCGTCGCAGGACGTTCTCCACGTCGATGATCGCGTCGTCGACGACTTCGCCGAGGGCGATCGCGAGGCCGGCGATGACCATGGTGTCGATGGTGCGCCCGCGCAGGTGCAGCACCATCGCCGCGCCGAGCAGCGACAGCGGGATGGCCACCATGCTGATGCACGCCGTCCTCAGGTCGTAGAGGAACGCCGCGAGGATGACGATCACGAGCACACAGCCCACCAGGAGGGTCTCGCGGAGGTTCGCGAGGGCGCGTTCGACGAAGGTCGCCGGGCGGAAGATCCGGGAATCGACCTCGACGTCGGCGAGCGTCGGCTTCAGTACGGCAAGCGCATCCTCGACGGCGTGCGTCACCGTGAGGGTGTTCCCCCACGGCTGCTTCTCCACGATGAGCAGCAGCCCCGGGACGTCGTTGACGACTGCGTCGCCGATCGGTGGCGGGTGACTCTCGACGACCTCCGCCAGGTCCTTCACCCGGGGCGCGGTCGGGTGGAGGCCGACCGCCAGCTGCCCGACCTCGAGCGCGTTCGTGACGGGCGGTCGAACGGAGACCGCGAGCCGCTGCAGTGGCGTGTCGAGCGAGCCGCCGCTGGCCGAGGTGACCCCGTCTCGCAGGGCGTTCAGTAGCCCGTCGAGCGAGACGTTCGCGAGGTGGAGCTTCGCTGGATCGACGACGACCTGCAGCTGCCGGTCGCGCTCGCCCCAGATCGCGACGTTGGCGACGCCAGGTACCGCGAGCAGCCGTGGGCGCACCGTCCAGCGGACGAGATCGGTGAGCTTCGTCTGGTCGAACGTCTTCGACGTGATCCCGATCTTGAGGATGCGGCTCGTCGACGACAGGGGTGAGAGCATCACCGGAGCGTGGGCGCTCGTCGGGAGTTGGGTCGCGACGCGGGAGATCCGCTCCTGCACGAGCTGACGGGCTTGCAAGACGTCTGTCCCGTCGGCGAAGAGCATGACGACCGACGAGAGCCCGAGCACCGACTTCGAACGGACGGTCTTGAGGAAGGGCACGCCGAACACGGCGCGCTCGATCGGCCCCGAGACGAGCTCCTCCACCTCGAGGCTCGACAGACCGGGGGCCTCGGTCTGCACTTCCACGAGGGGGGGCGCGAACTCGGGGAACACGTCGACGGGCGTGTCGCGCACCCGCCGGTAGCCCAGGAACACGAGGGCGACGGTGAGGGCGAGGACCGCGACGCGATGGCGTAGACACCACTCGACGAGGAACCGCATCAGTGCCCCGCCCCGAACTCGACCCCGAAGAGCTGTGCGACGCCGATCGAGACGACCTCGGTACCCACGGGTGGTGACCGAGTGAGGACGACGGTCGCTCCGGTGGTACGCCGCACATCCACGCGCCGCCGAGCGAACGTGTGCGGACGGGTCTTCTCGTAGACCCAAGCGCCTCCCGCGGCGTCGTACACGACGGCTGCCGCGGGAACGGTCGTGACCTCCTCGTCGGCGAGCAACTCGAGGCTGGCAGTGACCTTCTCGCCCGGTCTCCGGGTCGCGGTCTTGGGGAGCTCGAAGTACAGGTGGACCGTACCGAGCGTCGGGTCGGCCGTGGGCGCGGCAAGCACCGGTTCGGCCTCGACGG
Organism: uncultured Polyangiales bacterium; assembly: GCA_964624885.1. Taxonomy (GTDB): domain Bacteria; phylum Myxococcota_A; class Polyangia; order Polyangiales; family JADJMO01; genus JADJMO01. The sequence continues at coordinate 6,298 of CAZUZY010000323.1, forward strand.
TGGCCCCGGAACCGCCGAACAGCGACTGGATCTGCGCAGGTGCCTCGGTCCGGACGGTCGCGGCTTCGCCGGTGAGGACGCTCACCTTCACCCAGAAGCCGCTCTTGCGCAGGACCTCGATCAGCGTCGCGCCGGCCGGCACGAGCTGCCCCACCGTGACGGGTGAGAGCAGCACCACTCCGTCGTAGGGCGCGAGGAGATCCGCGGACACGTCGCCGGAGAGTGGCGTGCCCTTCAGCGTGGCGAGACGCTTTCGGGCCGCAGCGACCTCCGCGACCAGCGCGTCGCGATCGGCGCGCGCCTCCTCGACCTGCTTGTCGCTCGCCGCGCCTTCGGTGCGGAGCTTCTCGAGTCGGTCGAGCTTCTGCTGAGCGCTTTCGAGACGCGACTCCGCGATGGCGAGGGCCTTCTCCGACTGGGCGTGGACGTCGCGGTCGATCGTCGCCAAGGGAGAGAGACGCAGGAGCCTCTGGTTGCGCAGGACCGCGTCGCCGACCTTGGGGAGCTCGCTCACCGGGCGCACGATCGCGGCGAACGGGGCCAAGAGGGCGGTCTGTGAGCCCGAAGGGACCACAATCTCGGCGGGCGCGACCCGGCGCTGCTTGAGGGTGGACTTCTCGACCTTGGCCGTGGCGATGCCGAGGCGTCGCTCCCCCTCGGTCGTCAGTGTCACGACGGCCTGCTCGGTCTCTCCCGCCGGGTGCGCGACCAAGGCGGGCGCGGGCGGCTTGTCGGGCCCCCTCCCCTTGCTGCAGGCGCCGAGCAGCAGAAGCGCCAGCTCACGACGCATGGGCCCGCCTCCCGACGTGACGGTCGAGGTGAGCGCGGGCGCGACGCACGTCGGCAGCGAGCTCGAGCGCGCGCAGCCGCACCTCCTGCAGTCTTCGCGTCGCATCCAGCACGAAGGCGTACGATTCGCCGCCCTCTTCGTAGCTGCGCACAGCGGCGGTCACGGACTTCTCGACGATCGGCAGAACCTTCTGCTCGACCACTTGCAGCGACTCGAGGGCCTGGACGAGCGTGATGCGGGCGACGCGGATCTCGGTGGCCACTTGCTGGCGGAGGGTGAGGTACCGGAACGAGGCGCGCGCCACTTCGGCCCGAGCCTTCTCCTTGTTGCCGCCGTTCCAGTTGAAGATCGGCAGATCCACCTGGAATCCTGGGACGAGTTGGACGGGGCCACCCCCGCTCGGTCCGATCGGCTTGCCGTCGAGCCGCGCGAGGAACTGCAGGACGCGTACCTTCTCCCAGCCCAGCCGCTGCGTCGCCGCTTCGACGCCGATCTCCGCGCCGCGCAGGTCGGGCCGCACGGCGTAGGCTGTCTCGACGAGCTCGGTCGCGGGGCGCGGGGGGTGTCTCTCGAGCTCGGCGGGTGCCACGGAGAGCCCCTCTCCGAGGGGACTGTCGGCGAGCCCGATGGCGAACCGCAGCCGTACGGTCGCCGCGGTGACGTCCGTCTCGGCCCTCTTCTCGCGGTCCTCGGCGAGCAGCGCGTCCGCCTCCGCGAGCGCGGCCTCGGTCTTGGTCGCGTCGCCTGATTTGGTCCGGGTCGCGGCGAGCTTGGCCAGGTCTCGCCAGGTCCGGGTCATGGCCTTGGTCAGGGCGAGGCGCTCCTTGGCGAGCACGAGGTCGGCGTAGGCGAGCCGCGCGTCGCGCATCACGTCGAGCCCGAAGACCACGAGTGCGTGTGCGGTGCGCTCCACCTCCATCGAAGCGGCCGCGACGCGCGCGGGCCGATGGAGGAGCGCTGCGATCGGGTAGAGCAGGCTGAACTCGAGCTGGCGCGGGCCGAGCGGGAACAAGAACGCGAGACTCGGGTTCGGGAGGGCGCCGGCGTCTTCGAGATCACCGCGCGCGTAGCCGAGCTGTGCGAGCTCCGCCTGGAAGGCTGCGCTGTTCCACAGGGCCGCGCTGACCACGCCGTCCTCCGTGAGGCTCGCCACTGTCTTCAGCGAGCCCGGCAGCCGAGGGCCCTCGGCGAGGTCGCCCACGGCGTGACCCGTGCGCGCCTTGACTTCGCCGGTCACCCACGCCCGATCGTAGGGCGAGGACGCTCCGCAGTGGACGAGGGTGAGCAGGAAGATAGCCGCGAGAGCGCTGCGCATGACGTCACCCTGGGTAGCGCGCCCTCCTTAACCGGAGCTGAATCGACGCGCGCCCGCGCGCACTCACGCGACGAGCTTGGGCAGGACGAACCCGACGAAGGCTCTCGCCGCGGGCGAGAGCGCGGGGGCCTCGACCGAGCTCGGGACCTTCACAGCCCTCTGTGTTTGGTGGCCGAGGGTCGACTACTTACAGCCCTTGACGTCCATTACGAGGTACGGCGACGCAACCTCATAGAGCTCGAACTTGCCGCCGGTGTATGCCCAGAACTCGGGCATGGCACCAGTCGGAGCGAAGTCACCGGCTGCTGCGAACGACGAGCGAGGACTGACGTCGGTGACTTCGATCCATGCGTCAGTTCCAAGCGGGAGGTCGATCGTCGGCGTAGGAAGCGTCAGCTTCACGGCACTGGCGGTTGTCGGGATCGTCGAGGCCGCGACGCTGAAGTCCGCCAAGACATCAGCCGAGGCTGGAGTGGTGGTCGGCTTTCCCTTGATGACTCTCAGGCGCAGCGACCCCTCCGACGAGGCGGGGCTGACGTCCGATCTCGAAAGCCACAGAGTGATCGACGTGATCGAGCCAAGGTGCAGTGCCTTGATTCCAAGTGCGACCGGAACCCCCAACGAGGCCCCGCCTGAGCCGCTGAAGTAGTTGTCGACGAACACAGTGCGATCGTCAGCACCAAGGCACTCCGTTGCGAGACCCGCTGAGGTGCACGTCGCCGTTCTGGTCAGGCAGACGCCGCACTTCGCCCCCGGCAGCGGAGTCACCTCTGGCGCGCACTTGCCACACGCATTGAGCGAACAGGCATCTGCGACATCGGCGGCATCGGTTGCGTCGCTTCCAGAGTCGCCAATGGTTCCATCAACGTCGAGAGCGCCGTCTGTCGGGCCCGAGTCCGGAGCGGCGAAGCTGTCGCTCCCAGACGAGCTATCGGCTGACCCGTCACCGCAGCGTCCCTCGAGCTGACAAGCCGTCGGCGCATCAACGTTCACGCAACCGACGGCGCAGGTCAGGAGTGCGGCAGAGGCGATACGAAGCATGGTCATCGGTATGGCTTGAAGGCGCTGGCGATTCAACCACGGCGAAGTCTACAGCGCGCATGGTCATGGCAACAACGAGAGCTGCAGCGCCCCCTGGTCCGATCCAGCCGATTGGCGGACGCTACCTCGACGCCGTTCGCAGAGATCCTTGGCTCTCAGTTCGCGCGAAACCCACTGCCAATCGACCGCGTCAGGTCGAGGAGGTCCGGGTCACTCGCCACCAGCTCCGTCTCGAGGGCTCTCCACCCGCACGCTCGGGCGAACGCCGCCTCGGTGGGAAGCAGCGGAACGACCCAGAGGAAGTCCGTGTCGTCCAGCGAGGACATCTCGTCCGGGAGGTAGGTCGGCCGAGTGAGGTAGAAGTCGACGATGTCGGGGGCAGAAGCAAATGGACCCGCCGCCATCGTGTGGAGGCTGCCACGCAGCAGCAGTTGGCCATCCTCGATGTGCAGGCCCATCCAGTCCATGACGCTGACGACTTCCGCCAGACCGAGCTGCTGCGGGCGAACCATCATCAAGATCTCCAACCGTATCGGCGGCAGTCCCGGAGACTGTTGCAGGACCGTGTCCGAGAGGCCTTGAGAAATCACCGTGCGAGCCCCCTCACAAGGCTCGGCGACGAGACCCGTTACGCGACACTTTTGGAGTAACGCGACGAGCCGCAGCGCA
>CAZUZY010000324.1:0-10101 GCA_964624885.1 uncultured Polyangiales bacterium
CGCGGCCGCGGCCAGCGCGAGCAGGAGCGCGGCGCTCGACCCGGTGGACGGCCCGGCGACGCTGCAGCCTCCCGCGTCCCCGACGCCGGCGGGTCCGCAGCTCTTCGTCGCGAGATCGCAAGCGTTCCCCGCCTGGCACTGGTCGGACGTCGTGCACTCGTCGAAGCAGCTGCCACTCGGGCCGCAGCGGTACGGGGCGCAGGGCTGGGCCTTGCCGACCTTGTCGATCGACGAGAGCAGGTCGGCCGAGCAGGTGGCCGACCGCGCGACGCAGACCCCACCGTCGCAGAGGAACGCGGCGGCGCAGTGCCCATCGCTCGAGCACTTGGTGAGGCAACCGGCCTCGTCGCACGCGAACGGCACGCAGGAGGTCGTCTTCGGCGCCTCGCAGGCGCCCTTGCCGTCGCACGTGGACGACAGCGTGAACGTCGAACCGGCGCACGACGCGGTGCCACAGGCGGTGGTCGAGCCCGCGGCCCACGCCACGCACTTGGTGCGGTCGGCCGCTCCGTCGCAGGTGAGGGCCTTGCACGGCTCGGTGCCCCCGTCGTCACAGCGTGCGCGGGCGCCGTGGGGTGCGCCGGCCACCGGCGCGCAGGTCCCCTTGCTGCCCGGGACGTCGCAGGCCTCGCACTGCCCCTTGCAGGCCGTCGCGCAGCACACGCCGTCGGCGCACACCCCGCTGCCGCACTCGGCGTCGATCGAGCAGCTCGCGCCGTCCGTCTTGGCGCAGGTGCCCTTCTTGCCGGGCGTCGCGCACGAGGAGCCACCGTCGCAGCTCGCCGTCGCGCAGCACACGCCCTCCACGCAGTGGCCGCTCGCGCACGTGGCGTCGACGGTGCAGGCGGTCCCGAGGCCCTCGACGACGATGCACGCGCCGGCCTTGCAGTAGAAGCCGGCGGCGCAATCGGTCGTCGCCGCGCAGGTGACCTTGCAGGCCGTCGCGCCGCAGGCGTAGGCGCCGCACGACTTCGCGGTCTCGGTGCACAGGCCGGCGCCGTTGCAGGCGCTGGTCCGCCGCTCGAGGCCGCCCTTGCACTCGTCACCGCCGCACGCGACGGTGCTCGACGGGTAGGTGCACTTGGTCGGATCGACGCCCCCGCACCGGATGCCGCACAGCGTGCCGGCCGCGACGCCGGTGCAGGCCGGTCGACCGCCGCGCGGAGGCCCGTCGACGGGGGTGCAGGTGCCGAAGCTCCCGGGGACGTCGCAGGCCTCGCACTGCCCGCCGCACGCGCCGTCGCAGCACACCCCGTCGACGCAGAGACCACTCTTGCAGTCCGTTCCCGCCGCGCAGGCGAGCCCGTTGGCGCGGGTGGGCACGCACTTGCCCGACGAACAGAAGAAGCCTGTCGCGCAGTCGGTCGTCCCCGTGCAGGTGGTCGCGCACGCGCCGCCCGTGCACGCGCCGTAGGGGGCACAGCTCCGCGCCCCGTGCGGGGCCCCGGTCACCGTCGTGCAGGTCCCTTTGCTCGTCGCGAGATCGCACGCCGAGCACGTGCCCGCGCACGAGGTGTTGCAGCACACGCCGTCGACGCAGTGGGCGGAGACGCACTCCCCGTCCTGGGTGCAGGCCACGCCGAGGGCGAGCTCGCCGAAGAGCTGGGTCGTGGCGCCGCCGGAGCCGCCCGCGACCAGCGCGAGGCCGCTCGCGAGCAAGGTCACGGTCGGATCGAGCCGCGGAGTGACGTCGCCGGTGACGACCCGCCAGGCCGCGGCCGAAGGGTCGAACACCTCGGCGGTCGACGAGGCGAAGCTGCCGCCCACGGCGAGCACGTGGCCGCTCGGCAGCGTCGCGAGCCCGAGCCCCGAGCGGCCGAGGGCCATCGGCGGGACGGCGGCCCAGGTGTCCGTGCCCGGGTCGTAGATCTCGGCGTCGCTCAGGTAGACCCCACCGGGGTTGCCGCCCGCGACCAGGATCTTGCCGCTCGGCAGCGTCGTGGCGGCGTGGTGCGCGCGCTGCTTGCCCATCGCGCCGCCGGGCGACCAGGTGTCGGTGGCCGGGTCGTAGAGCTCGGTGACCGATTGGGTGTAGCCCGAGCCGTCGACCCCGCCGGCGACGAGCACCTTGCCGCTCGGCAGGAGCGACCCGGTCGGCGACCAGCGGGGCGCCGAGAGCGCCGCGACGATGGTGAACGTGTTCGCCGTGGGGTCGTAGATCTCGGCGCTGTTGTTGTAATAGCCCGCTGCGAAGAGCACCTTGCCGGAGGGCAGCGTCACCATCGCCGCGGCGCCGCGCGCGAAGTGCAGCGGGGCGGCGGCGGACCAGCTGTTGGTCGCGGGATCGTAGAGGTCGGCGCTGGCGAGGTCCGTGAAGGGGTAGCCGACGCTGGCCTGTCCGCCCGCGACGAGCACCTTGCCGGTCGAGAGCAGCACCGCCGAGGCCGCGCGCCGCACGGTCGACATCGCGCCGGCCGTGGACCAGGCGTTGGTGGCCGGGTCGTAGAGCTCGGCCGACGAGAGCACGGTCGTTCCGGCCGCGCCGCCCGCGACGAGGACCTTGCCGCTCGGGAGCCGCACCGCGACGTGCTCGCTGCGGCCCGCGGCGAGCGAAGCGGCGGGGCTCCAGGCCGGGTCGACCGCGATCGGATAGGCGAGGCCCTGCACGTCGACCTCGGTCTCGAGGGTCCACGTCGGACCGTCGCTGGCGCGCAGCCGCACGACGCCGTCGCGGCGCACGCCCACCGCGTCGACGGCCACGACGGGCGCGCTCTCGATGCGCACCACACCACCGTGGTCGACCAGCTGCACGCGGCCCGCGACGAGGCGCACGGTGGCGACCCCCGCGCCGACCCGCAGGGCATAGCGCGCCACGTTCGACGCGCGCGCGGAGCGCAGGACCCGGATCTCCTCGGCGTGCGCCGGGCCTGCCGTGTAGACGGTGTCCGTGTCGACGTCGGTGTCCTCGAACACGGTCGCGCCGTCGACGAGGGACCCGGCCCGGTCCCGCGCACCGAGCGCAGTGACCTCGAGATCCACCCCCGCGCCCACCGCGATCCGCAGCGCCTGGTGGGCGTGTGTGGGGAGGTCGATCCGGAGGCCGCGGGTGGGCCCGGACGACGCGGTCGGAAGGACGCCGTGGGCGCGGAGGTCGGCCACGAGGATCGCCGCGCGGGTCCTCGTGTTCGCCTCCGATCGCGGGGACACGGCGCAGGCCCCCGAGAGACACGACGCGACAGCCAGGGGCCCGAGCAGCCAAGCGACACGTGCCATCTCTCGATCCTACGCCCGCCGCGCGGGTGCGGACACACGCGGCCGGCCGACGAAGAGGTGCTCCACTCCGCTTTCGCTGGCTCGAGACCCGGCTCGAGCGGAGGCCTCCATCCACCGGCCTTCAGCGCGGCAGAAGGACGGTCCACGCGGTGCCGACGCCGACCTCGGTGTCGACCGTCACGCGGCCGCCGTGGGCCTCGACGATCAGCTTCGTGATCGAGAGCCCGAGGCCGACACTTCGCTCGCCGGCGGTCTTGTTGTCCGAGCCCGCGTAGGCCTCGAAGAGGTTCGCGAGCACCGCCGGCGCGATGCCGGTGCCGTGGTCGCGCACCGCGAGCGACACGCTGTCCGGGGTGGGCGCGACGGTCACCTCGACCTCCGCGCCGGGTTGCGAGTGCTCGACCGCGTTCTTCACCAGGTTGACCACCACCTGCTCGATCTTGCCGCGATCGACGGAGACCTCGACGGGCGGACCCGGCGAGAAGCGCAGGGGGACGCCCTTGCGGGCGGCGATCGGTCGGACCACCGAGAGCCCGCGCTCGACCGCCTCGGCGAACACCGTCGGGGTGCGCACGAGCCGGAGGTGGCCCGACGAGATGATCGCCATGCGCAGGAAGCCGTCGACCACACCCTGCATCAGCTCGGCGGCCGTCTGCAGATCGGCGACGAGGCCTGGCTCGGCGCCCTCCTCGGCGAGCAGCTCCACGTTCTGCAGGATGGCGGAGAGGGGACTGCGCAGGTCGTGGACGGCCATGCCGAAGAACGTGTCGCGCAGGGTCGCGAGGCGGGCCAGCTCCGCGTTGGCGCGCGCGAGCTCACGCGCCTTCACGTGCAGCGCCTGGTTGGTCCGCACGAGGTCGTGCTGGAGGGTCTGGAGCGCCTTGCCCTCGAGGCCGCCGAGGACCGCGACGCGGTCACCGACCCGCGAACACCAGCACACGAAGGTCTGTGGCAGGCCCGTGAACGTGAGGAAGTTCAGGCGTCGCGCGGTGTCGGAGGCGCGGTCGAGCCCGGGTGCCGTGGCCTCGCGGTCGAACGTCGTGAGCAGCTCGGCGAGCCGGGTGCCGACGACCTCCTGCGCGAACAGCTCCCGGGTCTGCCGGTTGGTCTCGACGATGACGTCGTCGGCGTCGATCAAGAAGTAGAGCGCGGGCAGCTCGTGCCGGATGAAGTGCGCGAGGAGCGCGTCGAGGTCGGGCTCGGTCACCACGGGTACCGGCGGACGAAGTCCTCGAGCTCGGCGAGCGAGTGGAGGCGGGTCGTGCACGGCAGCGCGCGGAGCTCGTCGTCCGGGCCCGCGTGGACCGCCCGGCCACCGATCACGATGCGCACGTCGGGGTGGCGTGCGTGCACGCGCTGCGCGGTGGCGTCCACGGTCGCGAGGTTGCCGTCGAGGCTCACCGACAAGGCGAGCAACGCCGGGCGCTCCCGTGCGACGATCTCGAGCAGCTCGTCGACCGAGGCTCCGGCGCCGACGAAGCGGACGTCCCACCCGAGCAGCTCGAGCGAGTCGGCGACGATGCGCGCACCCACCTGGTGGAACTCACCGGCCGTGGCCGACACCACCGCGGTCCGCCCGAGCGCCTTGCGCGCGGTGGTCGCGGGGAACAGGTCGGCGAGGAGCTCCTCGGTGATCGCGGTCGCCTGGTGCTCGACGGCGACCGAGAGCTGCCCGGCCTCCCACCGCCGACCGACCTCGTAGAGGGAGTCGCGGAACAGCTGCTCGTAGAGGGCGCGCAGCGGAACGCCTTCCTCGATCAGAAGCGACACCTGCGCCGCACAGGCCTCCTTTCGGCCGGCGATGAGATGGTCGAGATAACGATCGAAACGCTGCGCGTCGATCACGACGTCGGCGATGGTAACCAGCGCGGCGCAGATGTCGAACTCGTGGCGCGCGGGCGTGACCCACGGTCGAGCCTGGCCAGACCAAGCTACCTGGTTCCGACGAATGATCAGTGTGCGTCGTCGACACTGAAGTGCACCGCGATCTCCTGCACGACGGTCTCGAATTCCCGCGCCGAGAGAGCTACAGGCTGCCAGCAGTGGCGGCCCGGCCGCCGGCAGTCGGCGCTCCTTCGCTCACGTGGTCTCCGCACCGCGGGGGCACCTGTCCGAGAGCCGAATCCCAGCCACATGAAACAGGAGAACGTCATGCGAACCACGCGCATCCTCTTGCTCTCGGCGCTCGCCGCGGGCTCGCTCGTCACCTCCGGCGCCGGTGCCGCGCGCGCCGAGGAGACCTTCCCCGGCAACGCCGTGTACGTCGGCGTCTTCGGCGGCGGCGTGGCGCCCTTGAACGGGTGGGACCTGGGCAAGGGCACCAAGAAGGACCTCGTCGAGCCGAAGAGCATCGCCCCCGTGGTGGGCCTCCGCGTCGGCTACCAGGTCATCCCGCAGCTGGGCATCGAGGTGTCCGGGGCCTGGCTCCCGGTCTCGAGCAAGGATCCCGATCCCAACGCGTCGACCAGCAACACCGCGTTCCACTTCGAGGCCTCGGCGCTCTACCACTTCTTGCGGGGCCCCTGGACCCCGTACGTGAGCGTCGGCGCCGGCATGTACTGGCTCGCGAACGGCCCGCTGGTGGCCGATGCGGACCCGCGCCTGCACCTCGGCCTCGGCGTGCGCGGCCTGCTCGCCCCCAACTGGGCCATCCGCGCCGAGGCGCGCGGTATCGTGACCGACGGCTTCGGCTCCACGGGCGCGTACCTGCTCGAGGGCACCCTCGGCATCGACTACTTCTTCGGCGGCCCGACCGAGCCGGTGAAGCCCCCGCCCCCCGCCGCGCCGGCCGACAAGGACAAGGACGGCATCCCGGACGCTAGCGACAAGTGCCCCGACGTGCCGGGCCTGCCCGAGTTCCAGGGCTGTCCCGACACCGACAAGGACGGCGTCCAGGACTCCGAGGACGAGTGCCCGAAGGAGGCCGGTCTGAAGGAGCTGAAGGGCTGCCCGGACAAGGACAAGGACGGGATCGCCGACGCCAAGGACAAGTGCCCCGACGTGCCCGGCGTGCCCGAGTTCGAGGGCTGCCCCGACACCGACAAGGACGGCGTGCAGGACTCCGAGGACCGCTGCCCGAAGGAGCCCGGACCGAAGGAGCTGAAGGGCTGCCCGGACCGTGACAAGGACGCCATCCCCGACATCGACGACAAGTGCCCCGACGAGCCGGGCGTCGCCGAGTTCGGTGGCTGCCTGCCGCCCAAGGCCAAGAAGTTCACGGGCTCCATCAAGGGCATCAACTTCAAGACCGGCAGCGCCGAGATCCTCCCGAACTCGTTCAAGCTCCTCGACGAGGTGGTCAAGGTGCTCAAGGAGTTCCCGACCCTGCGGATCAAGATCAGCGGCCACACCGACAACGTGGGCAAGGCCGACAAGAACCAGAAGCTCTCGGAGGACCGCGCCGCCTCGGTGAAGAAGTACCTCGCGAGCAAGGGCATCGACGAGGCTCGCTTCGACTCGGCCGGCTACGGCGACACCAAGCCGAAGGCCGACAACAAGACCGAGAAGGGGCGCGCGGAGAACCGCCGCATCGACTTCGAGATCGTCACGAAGTGATCCGAGGGTGGTCGCTCCTCGAGCGACCCCCCCCTCCAGCAACCACGGACGGAGCCAGTCCAGAGGGGCTGGCTTCGGCCGTTTTTGGGCCTTCAGCCCCGGCGGGCAGGGCCGTTCAGAGGTCCGAGCGCCATCATGGACCGCCGAAGGGAGCTCTCGTGTCCGGTCTGAACCTCAAGCGGGGGGTCTCCGTGTCACGGGACCCGGTCGTGGCCGCGCGCGAGCTCCACGCTGCCATCGGGCAGCCGGACACCTCGCTCGCGGTCTTCTTCTGCAGCGCCGATCTCGACCGGGAGTTGCTCGCGGCCGAGCTGCGCCGGTTGTTCGGCGGGACGCCGCTGATCGGGTGCACTACGGCGGGGGAGATCACGCCGCTCGGCTACCTCGACGGCTCGATCACCGGGCTCAGCATCGCCTCCCCCCGCCTGGTGGCGGTGACGCATCGCACCGACGACCTCGCGAGCTTCCGGTTCTCCGAGGGGGAGCGGAGCGCCCGGGAGCTGCTCGCTCGGTTCCGCCACCGCTATCCGCCTCGCGGGGCCGACGACACCTTCGGACTGCTCCTGATCGACGGGCTCAGCAACCAGGAGGAGTCGTTCGTGAGCGCGCTCTCCCGGGGCCTCGGCGAGGTGCGCCTGTTCGGCGGCTCGGCCGCGGACGGGACCCGGTTCGGTCAGACGTTCGTCTACCACGAGGGCGAGTTCCACACCGACGCCGCGCTGGTCACCCTCGTGCAGACCGACTTCCCGTTCCGCGTGTTCAAGACCCAGCACTTCGAGGGCTCCGACGAGAAGATGGTCGTCACCGAGGCGAGCCCGAGCCAGCGCCTGGTCACCGAGATCAACGGGGTCCCGGCGGGCCGCGAGTACGCCCGCGCGGTGGGGCTCGACGACATCGAGGAGCTGACGCCACTCGTGTTCGCGACCTACCCGGTGGTGGTGCGCCTCGGAGGGCAGCCCTACGTGCGCTCGATCCAGAAGGTGAACCCCGACGAGAGCCTCACGTTCTTCTGCGCGATCGACGAGGGCATCGTGCTCACCGTGGCGCGGGGGATCGACATCGTCGAGAACCTGGAGCAGGCGTTCCGCGAGGTGCGCCGCGCGGTGGGGCCACCGGCCCTCGTGCTCGGCTGCGACTGCATCCTGCGCAACATCGAGTGCAGCCAGAAGAACGTGAAGGAGGCCATCGGCCGCATCTTCGTCGACAACAACGTGATCGGGTTCGCGACCTATGGCGAGCAGTTCAACGCCATGCACGTGAACCAGACCTTCACCGGCGTGGCGATCGGGGGCTGACGTGGCGCGCACCCTGGAGCTCAGCGAGGAGGAGCGGCTCCAGCGGGAGATCGGTCGGCTGCGCAAGGTCAACCAGGTGCTGATGGCGCGCGTCGAGCGGGGGATGGACCTGCAGGACGGCGCGTTCTCGCTGTTCCAGGCCGCCACCGCGCTGGAGACCGAGGTGCGCGTGCGGACCGCCGCGCTCGACCGGACCCTCTCGACCCTCGAGCGGACCAACCGCGAGCTGCTCGAGGCCAAGGACGCGGCCGACGCGGCCAACCAGGCCAAGTCCGACTTCCTCGCCACCATGAGCCACGAGATCCGGACGCCCATGAACGGGGTGCTCGGCATGACCGATCTGCTGCTGCAGACCGCGCTCAACGATCGCCAGCGGCAGCTCGTCGACACGATCCAGCGCTCGGGGCAGTCGCTCCTCGCCATCATCAACAGCATCCTCGACTTCTCGAAGATCGAGGCCGGCCGACTGGAGCTCGAGTGCATCGAGTTCTCGCTCGCCGACGCCGTCGACGAGACCCTGTCGCTCCTCGCCGAGAGCGCGCACCACAAGGGGCTCGAGCTCACCTGTCACGTGGCGGCCGGCCTGCCGGACCCCTTGCTCGGCGATCCGGGGCGGCTCCGCCAGATCCTGACCAACCTGGTGGCCAACGCGATCAAGTTCACCGAGGCGGGCACGGTCTCGGTGGGGGTCGAGGAGGCGAGCTCGGACGCCGACGGCGTGCTCGTGCGGTTCGCGGTGCGCGACACCGGCATCGGCATCCCGCTCGAGGCGCAGCAGCGGGTGTTCGAGTCGTTCAGTCAGGCCGACGGCTCCACCACCCGTCGGCACGGCGGCACCGGGCTCGGGCTCACGATCGCGAGACAGCTCACCGAGATGATGGGGGGGACCATCACGGTGGAGAGCGAGCCGGGCCGCGGCTCGGCGTTCTGCTTCACGGCGCGCTTCGCGCGAGGCACGCCGCGCTCGCTCGACGAGCGACCGCTCGAGGGAGCCCGCGCCTACGTCCTCCTGGCCCACCGCGAGACCCGCGCCTGCCTCGAGGCCTACCTGACCGAGCTCGGCGTGCGCTGCTGCGAGGCGCTCTCCGGCCTCGCGGGCGCGACCGCGTTCGTGTTCGTCGACCCCGAGTCGGCGACCCCGGAGCTCGCGAAGGCGGCGTTCGGGGTCGGCGCACGGGTCGTCGCCCTCACCCACGTCGGACGCGAGGAGCGCGCGCGGGGCGTCGATCTCGCGCTCGTGCGCCCGATCGGGCGTCGACGCCTGCGCGACCAGCTGGTCCGCCTCCGTGACGGGCGCTCGAAGGTCTCGCGGCGCCACGCGATCGTCACCGGCCCTCCGCTCGCGCCGATCCCACGCCTGGAGGCGCGCGTGCTCCTGGCCGAGGACAACCCCATCAACCGCCTGGTGGCCGAGGGCATGCTGGAGCTGCTCGGCTGCACCGTCGTGTCGGTCGACAACGGTCGCAAGGCCTGCGACGCGCTCGCGGCGGGCCGCCCGTTCGACGTCGTCCTGATGGACTGCCAGATGCCCGAGCTCGACGGCCTCGCGGCGACGCGCGAGCTACGACGCGACCCGCGCCTCGCGGAGCTCCCGGTCATCGCGCTGACGGCCAACGCGCTCGAGGGAGACCGAACCCGCTGTCGCGAGGCGACCATGAACGACTTCCTCAGCAAGCCCTACACCATCGAGCAGCTCGCGGAGGTGCTGCAGCGATGGGTGCAGAGGGGAGCCGGGCAGGTGGGCGAGGACGAGCCACTGCTGGACGACGCCTGCCTCGCGCCGATGCGCGACGTGCCCGATCTGATCGCGCAGCTCTACGAGCTGTTCGTGGAGGGTACGCCGCCCCTGCTCGCGGCCGTGGAGAAGGCCCTCGCCGACCGCGACGTCGCGGCGATCGGGGCCCACGCCCACCGGCTCAAGGGCTCCTGCGGCGCGGTCGGCGCGCGGCGCCTGCACAAGGTCTGCGTCGAGGTGGAGGAGGCGGTGGCGGCCGGGGCGCTCGGCGAGGCGAGCGCGCTCGCCGCCCGGATCGCCGAG
>CAZUZY010000325.1:0-10070 GCA_964624885.1 uncultured Polyangiales bacterium
ACGCCGCCGCGATGCGCGCGGCCGTGCGCGCCGGCGCGGACGCCGTGTATTTCGGCCTCGAGGGCTTCAACGCCCGCGCCCGGGCCACCAACTTCGACGCCGCCTCGCTCGGCAAGACCATGGACGAGCTCCACGCCCACGGGGTGCGGGGGTACGTCACGCTCAACACGCTGGTCTTCGACGCCGAGCTCCCGGCGATCGAGGCGGCCATCCGGGCGTGCGCCGCAGCCGGGGTCGACGCGGTGATCGTGCAGGACCTCGGCGTCGCGCGGCTCGTGAAGGCCCTCGCCCCCACCCTGCCCCTGCACGCGTCCACGCAGATGACCTGCACCGACGCGGGCGCCGTCGAGCTGGCCCGCGAGCTCGGCGCCGAGCGGGTGATCCTCGCGCGCGAGCTGTCGGTCGCCGACATCGCGAAGATCCGCGCCGAGACCGACGCGGAGCTCGAGGTGTTCGTGCACGGGGCGCTGTGCATCTCGTACTCCGGCCAGTGCCTCACGAGCGAGGCCATCGGCGGCCGCAGTGCCAACCGCGGCGCGTGCGCGCAGGCGTGCCGGCTGCCCTACCAGCTGGTGGTCGACGGGGTGGTGCGCGACCTCGGCGAGCACGCCTACCTGCTCTCGCCCGAAGACCTCGAGGGCTCCGCGCTGATCCCGGAGCTCATGGCGATCGGCGTCTCGTCGATCAAGATCGAGGGTCGCCTCAAGGGCCCCGAGTACGTGGCCGCGACCACGCGCCTCTACCGCGCGGCGATCGACGCCCACGTCGACCCTTCCCTCCGCGAGCAAGCGTTGCAGACCTACTCGCGCGGCTCGGGCCCCGGGTTCCTTGCTGGGGTCGATCACCAGCGCCTCGTGGAGGGGCGTGCGTGCGACCACCGCGGCCTCCCGGTCGGCGAGCTCGTGCGCCTGCACCCCGGGCGCCGCCAGCAGCTCGAGATCGTGCTGTCGCGCGCGCTCGCCAAGGGCGACGGCGTGCTCGTCGAGGGGGGCCGCGAAGGCGAGGGCGAGGTCGGCGGGCGGGTGTGGGCCATCGCGCGCGGCGGCCTCGAGGTCGAGCGAGGAGAGCCGGGCGAGCGCGTGCACGTGTGGCTCGGACCCGATCACGATCGCGCGGCGCCCCTCGTCGGCCACCGCGTGTGGAAGACCAACGATCCGCAGGTGGAGCGGGCGGTCCGCGACCGGATCGAGCAGGAGCCCCACCGCGTGCCGCTCGATCTCTGGCTCTCTGGCGCGCTCGGGGAGCGGCCCGCGCTGCGCGGCACCTCGCGCGGTCGCACCGCCGAGGTCGCGGTCGACACGCCGCTCGTCCGCGCCGAGAACCGCCCGCTCGACGAGGCCACGCTGCGCGCGCAGCTCGGCCGGCTCGGGGACACGCCGTTCGTGCTCGGCGCGCTCACCCTCGCGCTGCCGGAGCAGGTGATGCTCCCCGTGTCCGCCCTCAACCGCGCACGCCGCGCCCTCGTCGCGGCGCTCGGCGAGGCGGCGCACCGATCGCACCCGACCACCGCGATCACCGCGGTGTCCCTCGCGGAGCGCGCGCTGCCCGTCACCACGCCGCCTCCCGCCGGCTTGTTCGCGCTCTGCCGCAACGTCGCGCAGGCGCGGGCCGCGCTCGCCGCCGGGGCCGACGGCGTCTACCTCGACTTCCTCGAGCTCACCGGCACCGGCGTCGCGCTGCGCGCGCTGCGCGAGGAGGGCGCGCGGTTCGTCGGCGTCGCGCCACCGCGCATCCGCAAGCCCGGCGAGGAGAAGATCGACCGCTACCTCGCCTCGCTCGAGCCCGACGCGGTGCTGGTGCGCGGGCTCGGCGCGCTGCGCGACCGCGGGGGCTCGGCGCTGCGCATCGGTGACTTCTCGCTCAACGTCACGCACCGCATCACCGCCCACGAGGTGCTCTCGCGGGGGCTCGCCGCGTTCACGCCGTCGTTCGACCTCGACGCGAGCCAGCTCGAGGCGCTCCTCGCGAGCGGGCTCGGGCCGTTCGCCGAGCTCGTGGTGCACCACCCGATGCCACTGTTCCACATGGAGCACTGCGTGATCGCCGCGCTCCTCTCCGAGGGGAAGGACTTCCAGACCTGCGGTCGTCCGTGCGAGCGGCACGCGGTCTCGCTGCGCGATCGCGCGGGCATGGACCACCCCGTCGAGGCCGACGTGGGCTGCCGCAACACGGTGTTCCACGCGGCGGCGCAGAGCGCGGCCGGGCTCGTCGGTAGCGCCGCGCGCAGCGGGGTCCGCCGGTTCCGCATCGAGCTCGTCCGCGAGAGCGAGGAGGAGGTCTCCCGCATCGTCCAGGCCTACCGGGCGCTGCTCGCGCAGAAGACCTCGCCCGCCGAGGTGTTCCGCGCCCTGCGCGCCGAGGGCGGCTACGGCGTGGTCCGCGGCTCGCTGCGGGTCCTCTGAGGTCGGGGCGGCCGCAGTTCTTTCGCCCTCGCGCCAGCGTTGCAGACCGCGCAACCCGGAGCCCCCGCAGATCGAGGACGGCGCCGCGTTTGCTCGACGCAGGGTGTGTCCCCGTCGGTCTTCGTCGCTCGCGGCCTCACCAAGGTCTACCCCATGGGGGACGTGGAGGTCGTGGCGCTGCGGGGCGTCGATCTCGAGATCGCGCGGGGCGAGCTGGTCGTCATCCTGGGCCCTTCGGGGAGCGGCAAGAGCACCCTGCTCAACATCCTCGGTGGCCTCGACGTGCCCACGTCCGGCGAGGTGCGCTTCCTCGACCGTGGCGAGGCCGAGACCCACGCGCTCGGCGAGGACGACGCCACCCTCACGCGCTTCCGCCGCGACTACGTGGGGTTCGTCTTCCAGTTCTACAACCTCATCCCGAGCCTCACCGCGCGCGAGAACGTCGCGCTGGTCACCGAGCTCGCCGACGATCCGATGTCACCGGAGGAGGCCCTCGGGCGGGTCGGCCTCGGCGACCGCCTCGACCACTTCCCCGCCCAGCTCTCGGGCGGCGAGCAGCAGCGGGTGGCCATCGCGCGGGCCATCGCCAAGCGCCCGAGCGTGCTGCTCTGCGACGAGCCCACCGGCGCGCTCGACGTGGAGACCGGCAAGAACGTGCTCGAGGCGCTGGTGCGGGTGCGCGAGGAGCTCGGCACCACGGTCGCCATCATCACCCACAACGTGGCCATCGCCGCCATCGCGGACCGCGTGATCTCGTTCGGCGGCGGGGCCATCACCGAGGAGCACCGCAACGCGACGCGCGCGTCCGTCGCGACGCTGCACTGGTGACCCATGCGCACCCTCGGCATCAAGCTCCTCCGCGAGCTGCTCGGCATGAAGACCCAGGCGCTGGCCATCGCCGCCGTCGTGGCCTGTGCCGTGGCCACGTTCGTCGCCTCGCTGGGCGCGCTCGCCGCCATCCGCGAGGCCCGCGACGACGCCTACGCCCGCTACCACCTGGCCGACGTGTTCGCCCGGTGCAAGCGCGCCCCGCGCACGCTGCTCCCGCGCATCGCGGAGATCCCCGGGGTCGGCCAGGTCGAGGCGCGGGTGGTCGCCGAGGTGGTGATCGACGTACCCACCATGAAGGAGCCCGCCACCGGCCGCCTGGTCTCGATCCCCGAGTATCCCCGGCCCATGCTCGACGGCCTCCACCTGAGCCACGGCCGCTGGATCGACGCCGAGCGCGTGGACGAGGCGATCGCGAGCGAGGCGTTCGCGGTCGCCCACCGGCTGGTACCCGGCGCGAAGCTCGACGCCATCGTGAACGGCCGGCGGCGCGCCCTGCGCGTGGTGGGGATCGCCACCGCCCCCGAGTACGTGTTCGCCTTCGGCGGCGGCGACATCTTCCCCGACGATCGCCGCTTCGGCGTGCTGTGGATGGGCGAGCGGGCCCTCGCCTCCACGCTCGACATGGAGGGCGCGTTCGACGACGTGGCGCTGACCCTGATGCCCGGCGCCAACGAGGCCGAGGTCCTGCGCAAGCTCGACGCCATGCTGGCCCCCTACGGCGGGGTCGGCGCGCACGGACGCGACAAGCTCATCTCTCACCGGTACCTGAGCGAGGAGCTCGTCCAGCTGCGCGCGCAGGGCACCTGGGTCCCCGCGCTCTTCCTCGCCGTGGCAGCGTTCTTGCTCAACGTCGTGGTGTCGCGGCTCGTGCAGATGCAGCGGACGACGATCGCCACGCTGCGCGCGTTCGGGTTCGGCAAGGGGCGCATCGCCACGCACTACGGCGCGTTCGCCCTGGTGATCGTCACCCTCGGCGCCGCCCTCGGGGTGGGGCTCGGCACGTGGCTCGGGCGCGGCCTCGTCGACATGTACCGGCCCTGGTACCGGTTCCCGACCCTCGCGTTCCGCCTCCCGACCGACACGGTGCTCGTCGCGGTCGGCATCAGCCTCGCGGCGGCGCTGCTCGGGGCCGTGTTCGCCGTGCGCCAGGCGGCGGAGCTCCCGCCGGCCGAGGCGATGCGACCGGAGGCGCCGACGCGGTTCGGTCGCACGCTGCTCGAGCGCCTCGGGCTCCTGCGGCTGTTCTCGGTCGAGGGGCGCATGACGCTGCGCAACCTGTTCCGGCGGCCCGTGCGCAGCGCCCTCGCGCTCGCCGGCCTGTGCTTCGCGGTGGCGATCGTCGTCGTCGGTCAGTTCACCGAGGACGCGATGGCGCACCTGCTCCACCTCCAGTACGACGACGTGCAGCGCAACGACGCCGTCGTCGCCTTCGCGCGGCCGGCGACGCCGGACGCCCTCCGCTCGTTGCCCGCCGCCGAGGGCGTGGTGCTCGCGAGCGAGCCCACCCGCGCGATCCCCGTGCGCCTGCACGGCGGCCAGTACGCTCGCGAGGTGACCCTCGAGGGGCTGGTCGCGCACCCCGCGCTCCGACGGGTGGTCGACCTCGGCGGCCGCGCCCACGACCCTCCGGAAGGCGCGGTGCTCCTCACCCTGTGGCTCCGCGACGCGCTCCACCTGCGCGCCGGCGACCCGGTGGACGTGGAGCTGCTCGACCTCCCGCGCAAGACCGTGCGCCTGCGCGTGGCCGGCTTCGTGGACGAGATGGTGGGCATCAACGCCTACGTGGAGCTCGGCACCCTGCGCCGGATCCTCGGCGAGGAACGCTCGATCTCGACCGTCGCGCTGGCCCTCGATCCCCGCGGTGAGTCGGCGCTGCACCAGGCGCTCAAGCGCACCCCCGGCATCGGCGGCGTCCTGCTCCGCGAGGCCTCCCTCGCGAGCTTCAAGAAGGCCCTCGATCAGAGCCTCGGCGTGATGCGGGCGATGCAGGCCATCTTCGCGGTCGTGATCGCCTTCGCGGTCGTCTACAACACCGCGCGGACCGCGTTCGCCGAGCGCAGCCGCGAGCTCGCGAGCCTGCGGGTGCTCGGCATGACCCGCGGCGAGGTGTCGCGGATCCTGCTCGGCGAGCTGTTCACGCTGACCGTGGTCGCGCTGCCGCTCGGCTGCGTGGTCGGCAAGTACTTCACCGACCAGATCGCCACCAAGTTCGCCAACGACCTCTACCGCTTGCAGGCCGACGTGAGCGACCGGAGCTACCTCGTGGCTTGCGTGGTGGTGAGCGTGGCGGCCTTGCTGTCGAGCCTCCTCGTGCGACGGCGGGTCGACCGACTCGATCTGGTCTCGGTGCTCAAGGCGAGGGATTGATCATGAAGGCGAAGAACGGCGTCGTGGTGCGGTGGGTGCGGAGGCTCCTCTATGGCCTCGCGGTGCTCGCGGTCGTGGTGCTCGCGATCCGCGCGGCGCGACCCAAGCCCCTGCCGGTCGACGTCGCGAAGGTCGCGCGCGGCAGCCTCCGGGTGACGGTCACCGGCAGCGGCAAGACCCGGGTGAAGGACCGCTACGTGCTCTCGGCGCCGCTCGCGGGCGACATGCCTCGCCTCGAGCTGCGCCCCGGGGACGCCGTCGAGGCCGGCAGCGTGCTGCTCGCCATCGCCCCCTCGGCGCCGCCACTGCTCGACGACCGCAGCCGGGCCCAGGCCACCGCCAAGCTCTCCGCGGCCAACGCGGCGAAGTCGCTCGCCGACGCGCGGATCGAGCTCGCCAAGACCACCATCGCCGCCGCGCAGAAGGACTACGACCGGATCAAGGCGCTCTACGACAAGTCCGCGGCCACCCAGGTGGAGCTCGACGCGGTCGACTTCAAGCTGCGCTCGGCCAAGAGCGACCTCGAGTCGGCCAAGTTCTCCGGCCAGGTCTCCGCCTACGAGGCGCAGGTCGCGGCGCTGGCCGTCGTGCAGACGGGCGACAAGCCGAGCACCGGGCTCGCCGCGATCCTCAAGACCCCGGTGACCGGCAGCGTGCTCCGCGTCTACCAGGAGAGCGCGGGGCTGGTCGCTCCCGGCACGCCGCTGCTCGAGGTGGGAGACCTCACGCGGATGGAGATCGTGGTCGACCTCCTGTCGACGGAGGCGGTCCGGGTGAAGCCCGGCGCCGACGCGGTCATCACCCACTGGGGGGGCGCGGGCGAGCTCCTCGCGCGGGTGCGCAAGGTCGAACCGAGCGGCTTCACCAAGGTCTCCGCGCTCGGGATCGAGGAGCAGCGGGTCAACGTGGTGGCCGATTTCGTGACCCCGCACGACCAGTGGAAGGCGCTCGGCGACGGCTACCGCGTCGAGGTCACCGTCACGACCGAGTCGTGGGCGAGCCTCGTCCTGGTCCCGGCGGGCGCGCTGTTCCGCAAGGTGGACGCCTGGAGCGTCTACGTGATCCGAGGGGGCCGCACCGAGTCGCGCGTCGTCCAGCTCGGTGCCCGCAACGACGAGCTCGCCGAGGTCAAGGGCGGCCTCGGCGAAGGTGACGTGGTGGTCCTGCACCCCGGCGACGCGGTGACGGACGGAACCCAGGTGGTGCCGCGATGAAACCGAGGCGACGCATCCTGCTGCTCGGCGCTGCCGGGCGTGATTTTCACGACTTCCAGGTGGTGTTCCGCGACGACGCGGCCGTCGAGGTGGTGGGCTTCACCGCCACGCAGATCCCCGGGATCGACGCGCGTCGCTTCCCGCGCGAGCTCGCGGGGCCGCTCTACCCCGAGGGGATCGCCATCCACCCCGAGGCCGACCTCGAGCGGTTGATCCGCGCGCTCGCCGTCGACGAGGTGGTGCTCTCGTACAGCGACCTCGCGCACCCGACGGTGATGCACCTCGCGAGCCGGGCCCTCGCCGCCGGCGCAGGGTTCCGCTTGCTCGCGCCGAAGCAGACCATGCTGGCCTCGAGCAAGGCGGTCATCGCGCTCACCGCCGTCCGCACCGGCTGCGGCAAGAGCCAGGCGGCGCGCTACGTGGCCCGCGCGGTCCGCGACGGTGGGCGGCGCGTCGTCGTCGTGCGCCACCCGATGCCCTACGGCGACCTCGTCGCCGAGCGCGTGCAGCGGTTCGCCACGATCGAGGATCTCGACCGCGCGAAGGTGACCCTGGAGGAGCGCGAGGACTACGCCCCCCACGTGGAGAACGGGTGCGTCGTGTACGCGGGCGTCGACTACGCGGCGATCCTCGCCGCCGCCGAGCGCGAGGCCGACGTGATCGTGTGGGACGGCGGCAACAACGACGCGCCGTTCTACGTGCCCGATCTGTGGATCACCGTCCTCGACCCGCACCGTCCCGGCCACGAGGTCGCCTACCACCCGGGCGAGGTCAACCTGCGGGCGGCCGACCTCCTCCTCGTCAACAAGGCCGACTCGGCCACCCCGGAGCAGCTCGCGGCGGTGCGCGAGAGCGCGGCGCGGGTCCGCCCCGGCGTGCCCTGCCTCCTCGCGCGCTCGGCGATCACCGTCGACGCGCCCGAGCTCGTGCGCGGCAAGCGCGTCCTCTTGATCGAGGACGGCCCCACCCTCACCCACGGCGAGATGCGCTTCGGCGCCGCGCGGGTCGCCGCCGATCGGATCGGCGTGGGCTCGATCGTCGACCCACGCCCCTGCGCGGTCGGGTCGATCGCCGAGACGTTCGCGCGCTACCCCCACATCGGCGCCGCGCTGCCGGCGGTCGGGTACTCGCCCGCGCAGGTCGCGGACCTCGCGGCCACGATCGCCCGCTGCGACGCGGAGGCCATCCTGATCGGCACGCCCATCGACCTCGGCCACGTCCTCCGGCTGCCGTGTCCGGCGACCCGCGTCCGCTACGAGCTCGAGGACGACGGAGCGCTGGCCGGCGTCGTCCACGCCTTCCTGGAGAGGAGAATCCCATGAGCGACCACCCCGTCACCGTCGTGGCCTTCGGCGGCAACGCCATGTGGCCGAGTGGAGAGCGTGGCACACCCGCCGAGCAGATCGCCCACGCGCGCGCCGCTTGCGATCCGCTCGCGCGGCGCATCGCCGCGGGAGAGCGCTTCGTCCTCGTCCACGGCAACGGTCCGCAGGTGGGGCGCGAGCTCGACCGCGGGTTCGCGGCGCGCGGGGCGGTCGACCCCGTCCCCCTCGACGTCTACGTCGCCGCGACCCAGGGCACCATGGGCTACTACCTCGAGATCGCGCTGCGCGAGGCGCTCCGGGCCGTGGGGGCCGAGGCCCGCATCGCGACCCTCGCCACCCTCGTGCGCGTCGACGAGGCCGACCCCGCGTTCGCCCACCCCGACAAGCCGATCGGGCCGTTCTACGCGGAGAGCGAGGCGGCCCGCATCGCAGAGCAGCGAGGCGCGCGGTTCGTCGAGGACGCGGGACGGGGCCACCGGCAGGTCGTGCCCTCCCCGCGTCCGATCGAGATCCTCGACCTCGGGGCCATCTCGGCGCTCCTCGACACGCGCCACGTGGTGATCGCCGGCGGCGGCGGCGGCATCCCGGTGGTGCGCGAGGCGAGCGGCGCGCTCCGCGGGGTCGAGGCGGTGGTCGACAAGGACCACACCGCGGCGTTGATGGCGACGCGGCTCGAGGCGCGTTCGCTCGTCGATCTCACCGGTGTGGACTTCGTCTACCGCGACTTCGGCAAGCCGACCGCGACCGCGCTCCCTCGGTTGACGCTCGACGAGGCGCTCGCGCTCCACGCGGAGGGGCAGTTCCCGCCGGGGAGCATGGGCCCGAAGATCCTCGCCGCGTGCGCGTTCCTGAGGGCCGGGGGCGGCGAGGTGCTGATCTCCTCGATGCGCGGGCTCGACCAGGCGCTCGCCCACCGGCTCGGGACCAGGATGGTGCCGTCATGACCGCCGACCACGCCATCGCCCTCGCGCGCACCTACGGCGCCGACAACTACGCGCCGCTCCCCGTCGTGCTCGCGCGCGGAGAGGGCGCGTTCGTCTACGACACCGCCGGGCGTCGCTACTTCGACTTCCTCAGCGCGTACTCTGCCGTGTCGCAGGGCCACTGCCACCCGCGCATCGTCAAGGCGCTGGTGGAGCAGGCGTCGACGTTGAGCCTCACCTCGCGGGCGTTCCACAACGACCGCATGGGCGCCATGCTCGAGCGGATCGCCCGGCTCTCCGGCTTCGAGAAGGTGCTCCCGATGAACACCGGCGCCGAGGCGGTGGAGACCGCGATCAAGGCCATGCGGCGGTGGGGCTACGAGCACAAGGGGGTGCCCGACGGCACGGCCGAGATCCTGGTGGCCGAGGGCAACTTCCACGGCCGCACCACCACCATCGTCGGGTTCTCCGACGAGCCCGACTACACCCGGCACTTCGGCCCACCGACGCCGGGGTTCCGCCTGGTGCCGTTCGGCGACGCCGAGGCGCTCGCGGCGGCGATCGGCCCGCACACGGTGGGCGTGCTGCTCGAGCCGATCCAGGGCGAGGGCGGCGTGCGCATCCCCCCCGACGGCTATCTCGGCGCGGTCCGCGCAGCGTGTACCCGCGCGAACGTGCTCCTCTGCTTCGACGAGATCCAGACGGGGCTCGGACGCACCGGACGCATGTTCGCGTTCGAGCACGAGGACGCGCGCCCCGATCTGCTGGTGCTCGGCAAGGCGCTCTCGGGCGGGCTCTACCCGGTGAGCTGCCTCTGCGCCGACGACCGCGTGATGCGCGTGTTCACGCCGGGCTCGCACGGCTCGACCTACGGCGGCAATCCGCTCGCCGCCGCCGTCACCCTGGCCGCCCTCGACGTGCTCGAGGACGAGAAGCTCGCCGAGCGCGCGGCCGAGCTCGGCGGGCGGGCGCTGGCGCGGCTGCAGGGCGCCCTCGCCGAAAGCGCTG
>CAZUZY010000326.1:0-10062 GCA_964624885.1 uncultured Polyangiales bacterium
GCCGGGTGCGCTGCGTCCGCACCTCGCCGCGCTGCACTCGGTCCCGCGCGGCACGCCCCCCGTCGGCTCGCCGGCGCCCACCGCCACCGATCTGGTGGCGCGCTCCACGGTCGACCTGGTCGAGCTCGCCAAGAAGGGCGATTTCGACCCGGTGATCGGCCGCGACCTCGAGGTGCGTCGCGTGCTGCAGATCCTCGCGCGGCGCGCCAAGAACCACCCGCTGCTGGTCGGCGAGGCGGGCGTCGGCAAGACGGCCGTGGTGCGCGCGCTCGCCCAGCGCATCGCGGCGGGCGACGTGCCGCGCAACCTCTCGGGCGCCCGGATCCTGCAGCTCGATCTCGGCGGCGTGATCGCCGGCGCCAAGCTGCGCGGTGAGATCGAGGAGCGCCTGCGCGTGGTGCTCAACGCCATCCGCACCGGCGAGCCCGGCAAGGGCGAGACCATCCTGTTCGTGGAGGATCTCGCCGCGCTCTTCGGCGGCGGCCCTGGCCCGGGCGGCGTGGGCGAGCTCCTCAAGCCCACGCTGGTCAAGGGCGACCTGCGCATCCTCGCCACCGTCTCCACCGACGGCCTGCGCAAGATCCAGGAGAAGGACGCGGCCGTCCTCCGTCGCCTCACCGTCATCGACATCGAGGCGCCCGACGTCGAGAAGTCCAAGTCGATCGTGCGCGGCGTCGCCACTCGCTACGAGAAGCACCACGGCGTGCGCATCGGCGAGGGCGCCATCGCGAGCGCGGTGGTGCTCGCCAAGCGGTACGTGCAGGACCGCTCGCTGCCCGACAGCGCGCTCGATCTCCTCGACGAGGCCGCGGCCCGCAAGCGCGTGGAGCTCGACGGCGTCCCGGCCGACGTCGACGACCGCCTCCGCCGCCTCGACGGGCTCGAGGCGCAGATGACCGCGCTCGCCAACGACGACGACCGCCTCTCGCAGCAGACGTTCGCCCGCCTCGAGGCCGAGGCCAAGGCGCTCCGTCCGGAGGTCGAGGCGCTGCGCCAGAAGCTCGTCTCGCGCCGGGGCGCCGTCGCCGCCGCCGAGACCCTCCGCTCCGAGTTCCGCGCCAAGGAGGCGGAGCTCGAGGAGGCCAAGAAGAAGAACGACTTCGCGCGCCTCGGGGAGCTCGAGCACGTCACGTTGCCGGACCTCAAGCGCCGCCTCGCGGCGGCCGAGGAGGCCGTCGCCCGCGAGGGTGGCTCGGCCGGCCAGAGCAACGTCGTCGACGAGAACGACGTCGCCCGGATCCTCGAGGACTGGACCGGCATCCCCGCGAGCAAGATGCTCGAGGGCGAGGCCGACAAGCTCCTCAAGATGGAGGAGCGGCTCGCCGCCCGCGTGGTCGGCCAGGACGAGGCGGTGCGCGCGGTCGCCAAGGCCGTGCGGCGCGGCCGCGTGGGTCTCCGCGATCCGGGCAAGCCCATCGGCTCGTTCCTGTTCCTCGGGCCGTCGGGCGTCGGCAAGACGGAGCTCGCCAAGGCGCTCGCCGAGTTCCTGTTCGACGACGAGCTCTCCATGACCCGCCTCGACATGAGCGAGTTCATGGAGAAGCACATGGCGCAGCGGCTGGTCGGCGCGCCGCCGGGCTACGTCGACAGCGAGGAGGGCGGCTTCCTCACCGAGGCCGTGCGCCGTCGGCCCTACTCGGTGCTCCTGTTCGACGAGGTCGAGAAGGCGCACAACGACGTGTTCAACCTGCTCCTGCAGGTGCTCGACGACGGCCGCCTCACCGACGGCCGCGGTCGCCTCGCCGACTTCTCGAACACGGTCGTCATCATGACCAGCAACATCGGCAGCCAGCGCATCCTCGAGGCCGACCAGAAGCTGTTCGAGACCGCCGACGGCCGCGAGGCGCTCAAGGACGTGCTGCGCGAGGAGCTCAAGGCGTTCTTCCGCCCCGAGTTCCTCAACCGCATCGACGACACCGTGGTGTTCCGCGCGCTCGACAAGAAGGACCTCGACGGCATCGCGCGCATCCAGCTGCGCAAGCTCGACAAGCTCCTCGTCGACAAGGAGCTCAAGGTGCAGCTCACCGACGCGGCCCGCGCCCGCCTGGTCGACATCGGCTACGAGCCGGGTTTCGGCGCGCGCCCGCTGCGCCGCGCGATCCTCAAGGAGATCCAGGACCCGCTCGCCGAGGAGATCCTCAAGGGCGGCTACGCGCCGGGCACGATCATCCAGGTCGACGTGAAGGACGAGGAGTTCACCTTCTCGAAGGCCTGACCTCGGTGCCGAACAGGAGGCCGCGGAGCTCGTCGGCGGTGACGCCCAGCTCCGCGGCGACGCGCCCGTGCACCAGGCTCACGATGCGGCCGTCCGTGGGCCGCGCGATCTCGGGCACCTGGTCGAGCCACGCGCGCGCCTCTTCCGCCACCACGCCGCCCTCGATCGCCGCGCGGAGGCGCTCGGCGTCGCTCGCGTCGACCGCGCGTCGCCCCGCGAGCCACGCCTTGATCGCGAGCACGCCGCGGAGGCCGCGGTGCACCGCGCTCCAGGCCTCGGCGAATCGCGGCCACTCGCCGCGACGGAGCGCGTCGCGTCGCTCGACCAGAATGGCCATGGGCAGCCGATCGATCTCGGCGAGCGCCCCCGGGAACCGTCGCGCCAGCGCCTGCAGGCGCGCGCGGGGGGTGTCGGCCGCCTCTCGCTCTCGCAGCGCGATCAGCTCCTCGTACTTGGCGAGGAGCTCACCAGCGTCACTCACTCGTCCCCTGGCCGCACTCCTTGTTGCCCGGCGTGTGCGCGAGCACCGAGTAGTCGCCGAGGTCGAGGTCGCTCGGGAGCGCGACCTTGCTGTCGTACTCGCCCTTGTCGTCGGTCACCAGCACGCCGATGGCGCGCTCGAGGCCCTTGGCGTTGTTCTTGAGGATGATCTCGACGCGCACCTTCTTGCACGGGTCGCCGCCGGAGCTCGTGATGGCGCCCTTGACCGCGAGGTTCTTGGTGCGGAGCACCTCGGGCGCCTCGCCACTCAGGCCAGGGAGCGACAGCTGCACCTTGGAGGGCGGCGCCGTGGACGGGGGCGTGCTCGAGCCGGTGGGCGGCGGTGTCGGCGAAGGCCCGGTGGGGCTCCCGCTCGGCGAGGTGCCGGGGGAGGGCGACGACGGGGGCAGCAGATCGCTGCCCTTGGTGGAGCCCGCCGGCCAGCCGACCGGATCGGTGGGCGGCTCGTAGTTGGGCTGCGGCTTCTCGGGCTTCTCGGACTTGTCGTCGAGCACCCGGCCGGCGCCGCCGAGGTCGAACCGGCGGTAGAGGTAGCCGTCGTGCACCTCGACCCACGCGTGCGCCTCGTTGTGCACGAAGCGCGCGGGGATGCCGAGGCCGAGCGCGGTGATGGTCATCGCGAACGCCCGGTGCCGACACACGCCCTTCTTGGCGCGCGCGATGTCGAGGTAGATGCCCTCGCCCGAGCTCGCGATCGGATCCTCGCTCTCCTTGAAGGCGCGGAAGTACTCGACGAGCTGCTTGATGACCTCGTGCGGTCGCTGCGCGGTCTTGTCGATCTTGAGCTCGGCGACGAAGGTGTCGACGGCCTTCTGCACGCTCGCCGGCAGGGGCGCGACCTTGGGCAGCTCGTGCCAGTCGTAGGCGCTCGTGAGCCCGGCGAACGCCTCGCGCGGCGCCGCGATCTCGAGCACCAGGCGCGCGCTGCCGCTCGAGTCGGCGGTGATGAAGAAGTTGTCCGCGCCGTCGCGCTCGATCTTGAACGGCATGGCCGGTGACACGTGCGCCTTCTGCACGATGGTGCCGGCGACCGCGCTCGGGATGCGGATGGCGACGCCCGACTTCAGCTCGAGGGGGAGGTCGACGTAGAAGGTGTCGATGCCGCCGGAGATGACCTTCTCCTTGCCGACGTCGACGGCCTTGCGCTTGGGGTCGCGGACGAACAGCTTGTAGTCGGCGTCGACCGCGTCGAGCGCCACGAGCCGCTTGAACGGCGCGAGCCGCGGGCGGAACGGGTCGTCGTAGGGGAGCCGATCGACGCGGCGCGGGTCGCGGTCGGGGGTGAAGCTCGTGTCGGCGACCGCGGACTTGGGGCCGTAGGTGGGGCCCTTGGTGTCGACCGGCCGCCCGGGATCGGGCGCGGTGATCTTGCCGCTGTGGGTGAGCAGCTCGGCGGCGAAGCCGCCCTCGATGGTGACGCCGTACTCGGAGTCGGTGGTCGGGTCGACGTTGATGTACTCGTGCAGGATCGGGCCGTCGGCCGAGGCCGAGAGCGGGCCGACCGCCACCCCGAGGGCGAGGACCAGGAGGAAGAGGCTGCGACGACGCTTCACGGGGCTGCCCCTAGGACGCGCGAGACGCGAGAAAGTTCCCGGAAAAAGGGGCTCAATGGACCACCACGCCGCCCTGGATCCAGACGCCTTCCTTGAAGCACCACCCCTCGCCACACGCGGACCAGCCCCCGGGCTGGTAGGTGTAGCCCGGCCGGTAGACGCAGCGCTGCGGCACCCAGACGTACTGGTAGCCGTTCCAGCGCCAGTGCCCGGCGACGCGGGTGTAGCCCGGGTTGCAGAGCACCGGCTGCTCGGCCGCCGGGGCCGGCGGTGGGTAGCTGACGTCGTAGCGGGCAGGGCGGCTCGCGACGACGATGCACGCCGTGGACGCCGCCGCGACGAACACGAGGGCGAGCAGGCCGGACCGCATGATCGGAGGATAGCGCGGCGCGGGGCGGCGTGGTGATAGCCTCGCGGGCGCCATGTCCGCCCTCGCCGAGGCCCTCGCGGCCATCCCGGAAGACCTCCGCGCCGTCCTTCGTTCCAGCCACTTCGACGAGGCCCGGCTCGTGGCCATGGCCCAGCGCATCGGCGCGGGCGGGCCCGAGGGGAATCGAGTGCGCGGCCGGGTCGAGCCCCCGGCGCCAGGCGACGTGCTCGACGTCGACGGTGCGCACGCCGACGCGGGGCGGGCCATGATCGCCCGGGGCGAGGTGGCGTTCTGTGTGCTCGCCGGTGGGATGGCCACCCGCATGGGCGGGGTCGTGAAGGCGCTCGTCGAGGTGCTGCCGGGGATGACGTTCCTCGACTACCGCCTGCGTGAGGCCGAGCTCACCGGCACGGGCGCGCTGTGGTTGATGACCTCGTGGGCCACGAACGCGGCGCTCACGGCGGCCATCGGCGACCGACCCGCCACGTGCTTCGGCCAGGACGTCTCGCTGCGCCTCACGAAGGAGGGCGAGCTCTTCCTCGACGAGCACGGTCGGCCGAGCCCCTACGCGCCGGGCCACGGCGACCTGCCGGACGCGCTCGTCCGCTCGGGGCTGCTCGACGCGTTCCTCGCGCGGGGCGGCAAGGTGGTGTGGATCGCCAACATCGACAACCTCGGCGCCAACGTCGACCCGGCGGTGCTCGGCGCGCACCTCGCGCACGGCGCGCCCGTGAGCGTCGAGGTGGTCGACAAGGTCGGCGCCGACAAGGGCGGCATCCCGGCGCGGCTCGACGGTCGACCGCAGATCCTCGAGGAGTTCCGCCTCCCCACCTCGTTCGACGCGAGCACCGTGCGCACGTTCAACACCAACACGTTCCTGGTGGATGCCCGCGCCCTGCGCGATCTCTCGATGGCCTGGACCTACTTCGAGGTGCGGAAGAAGGTCTCGGGCGCGGAGGTCGTGCAGTTCGAGCGCCTCCTCGGCGAGCTCACGGCGAGCCTCTCCACGCGGTTCCTCCGCGTCCCGCGCGAGGGCGCGACGACCCGCTTCCTGCCGGTGAAGGACGGCGCGGAGCTCGAGGCGCGGCGCAAGGAGATCGACCTCGTCGCGCACGCGCGCGGGGTCTTGTAGCTACATCTGGAAGCCGAGGCCGAAGGTCCAGGTGCGGGTGCCCACCTTGGCGAAGTTGGACTGGCCGAGCCCGGAGGCGTCCCAGCCCGTGTACTCGGCGAACAGCCAGGTGTGGTCGACGCCGTGCTCGACGAGGAAGCTCTTCGACGAGCTCCGATCGAGGAAGTCGAGCTCGAGGGCCAGACCCGCGGCCCAGAAGATTCCGTGCGTGCGCCCGCGGCCGAGGGTGCCGTCGCTCGCCGTCGCCTCGCCGAGGCCGTTGCCGGCCGTCCACAGCCCGACCCAGGTGCCGAGCTTGCCGTAGGGGATGACGGGGATGTCGAGATCCCGGGCCAGCACGTCGACCCGCACCACGCTGGTCACGCTGAACGCCCACATCTTCCAGTACGTGTCCTCGCCGCTCTGCCCGCGTGCGGGATTCACGAAGGGGGCGGGGGACGACGCGCTGGTGTAGCCGATGATGCCGCCGACGCCGACCGACGCGAAGTGAGGGATGTGAATCGGTTGCCAGTCGACCTCGACCGCGAACATGTACCGACGCGCGTCGCCGAACACCTCGTCGTAGACACCCGAGGGCTCGAACGAAGGCCGATACGCCCCGAAGCGCAGCTCGGCCGCGAACGACGGTTGCTGGGCGATCGGGGTGACTTCGGGCGCCTCCGCGCTCCCGTCCCCGGCGAGCGCAGCGGTGGGGGTGAGCGTGGTGAGCGCGACCACGGTGGCGATGCCGCGGGCGCTCATTGGCTTTGTCGCTCCCGGACCGTCCCAGCCCGGTCCTCCGCTCCGAGTTGGCTTTGTCGCTCCCGGACCGTCCCAGTCCGGTCCTCCGCTCCGGGTTGGCGGCGACCTCGACGGCGACCGACCAGCGACAGGGCAGCGACGAGCCCGAGCACGCCGAGCGCGCCCGCGGAACCTCCTCCATAGGCGCAGTACCCGCCGCCTCCCTGGCCGCCCGCGGCGCGGTAGCGATCCCAGAAGTCCTTGGTGGCGCCCGGTGCCTCGCAGGCGATGTCGGAGAGGGGACCGGTGTTGCCGTGGATGTCCTGTCCAGCCACGGCGATGGCGTAGTAGGTGTCGTTCTCCAGCGCCTCGCCGTTGACCGACTTCATCTGCACCTTGGAGCTCCCGACGGCCTGCGACGTGGTGCCACAGACGTACTTCTCGAGGTCGGTGGTCGGGTAGGCGCCCTCGACGAGCACGCCGAGGGGATCGCCGCACTTGCTCGAGGTCGTCGCCGTCGTGCCCGTGTCGCTCGCGTCGGCGGCGTCGCTCGCACCACTGTCGGCGCTGTCGCCCGTGTCGCTGCCGATCTCGTCGGTGGCTCCATCCGTCTCGTCGCCGTCCAGCGCGCCATCGACCCCCTTGGTGCTCGCGCTCCCCCACTTGGTGGGCGTCTTCACGCAGTACACCTTGTAGCCACCGAGCGTCGGGTCTCCCTCGACTCCGCTGAAGCTCGCGAACAGCTGCTGGTTGCCGGCGCTCAGCGTGAGATCGGTGACGGCACTCGGGCCAGCGATGTCGTAGCTCCCCTTCCAGATGGTCTCTGCGCCGGACTCGTTGTCGGTGACCGTCGTCCCGCTGAAGGGCACGATGCTCAGCTGGAGGTTCGGCGCGGACTTGAGGGCGGGGGTCATGGGCCCCGTCGGGACGCAGACGTCCTTGCCGAGGGGCACGTCCTTGTAGACGTCGGTGTGAGGATCACCGGCGTTCGTGGTCTTGTACACGGCCTGGATGATGTTGCGCACGGGGACGAACACCTCGGCGCCCTTCTCGAAGTGCTTGCGGTCGACCTGGTAGACCAGGCGGCAGCCGGTCGTGGTGCCGCTGCTGGCGATGCCCTCTCGCTCCGCGGTCGGCGTGCAGCTGGTGCCGATGTTCCCGTCCTTGCGGGCCCAGAACTGGATGTACTGGATGTCGGTCTTGCTGGCGATGTACGAGCCGTCGAAGACGAACACGAGCTTGGTGTCGTCCTCGCAGTCCGCTCGCGTGATGAGTCCCCCTGGCGAGCTCCCGTCCAGAGGGCGACCGACGACCGGTTCGCGCCGAGGGATGTTCGTGCCGAGCAAGGGGATCACCAGGACCGCCTGCGCGCTGCTCGCGAGGGCGAGCAGGGCGGCGAGCGACCCGGCGAGGGGGAGAATCCGCATGTTGCGCTTCAGAGCATTCGTCGTGCCACCGCGCGTTGCAAGGAAGAATCGAGCGGACGCAGACGCCCTGGCGTGGGGCGCACGACCGCTCTGCCATTCTGGCAGCCGAGCCTCCGGCGCGATCCGGTCACTTCTTCTTCTTGAACAGTCCGCCGAAGAGGCCGCCGCCCTCGTCCTTCTTGAGGCGACCCGAGCTCGCGCGCATCTCGTGGAGGCGCACCTCGCGGACCGCGTCGAGGTTCTTCTCGTTGAGATCGGCGGCGCGGCGGAAGTCGCGCACGGCCTCGTCCAGCTTGCCGAGTCGCTTGAGCACCGTGCCACGGTAGTAGAGCGCGCGGTCCGAGTCCGGGTCCATGGAGACCGCGCGGTCGAGCATGTCCTTGCCCTTCTGCACCGCCACCTTGTCGGTCTTCATCGACACGAGCCACCCGTAGAGGGCGAGGTACTCGGCCTGGGTGGGGTCGGCCTCGGCGGCAGCCTGGGCGAAGCGGAGCGCCGCCTCGTTGTCGTGCCGCTTGAGCATGATCTCGGCCTTCTGGAAGTCGGTCGAAGCGTTGAGCACCCGCTCCACCTCGTCGCGCTCGTCGCCGCGCTTCTTCCCCGAGGCGAGCTCCTCGTCGTAGGCAGCGCGCTTGCCCTGGTCGGTGAGCGTGCGGTGCGCGTCGCTGATCGCCGAGAACACCTTGCCGGCCGGGTCCTTCAGGTCGGCGAGCTCCGCGGGCAGCTTGTCGGGGTGGTAGCGCTTGGCGGCGGCGAGGAAGCTCGCCTGGATCTGCGCCAGCGTGGCGCCGGGCTCGAGGCCGAGGAGCTGGTAGTGCGTGCGCTGGCCGAGGGCCTCGGCGAGCTCGAGGATCCCCTGGCGGCGCGGGTCCGCGTCGGAGGTCGGCGCGGTGCGGTCGGACGACGGGACCGGGGCGGACGACGGCGCCGGGGCGGACACCGGCTCGGGCTCGTCGACCGTGAGGATCTCCTTCTCCACGATGCGCACGTCGACGGGGCCGGTGATCGGACCGGCGGAAGGCTGGGGGAGCGCGTCGTACGAGTTGCGCAGGATGACCGGCGCGTCGGCCGGGCTGGTCGGGAACGCGCCCGAGGGCGGCGGGAACGAGGGGCGATCGTAGGGATCGGACGGCGGCGCGCTCTCGCGCTCCACGCGGATCGACCCGGACGAGGCCGGGACGCCCGACGGCCAGGTGACGCGCTGGGGTGCGGAGTCGCGCGGCGATTCCGCCACCACGCCGAGCGGGTCTCCTCCGAAGTCGAGGTGCTTGGTGACGAGGAGTGCGTAGATCACGCGACGGACCACCCGCGGATCGGCGAGCTCCTCGGCGAGCAGCTCGGGGACCGAGAGGCCGCCCGTGGTCGCCCACTCCACGGCCGCCGCCTCCTCGTCGGTCAGCGCGAAGCGCGCGACGTCGGCCGCGGCGTGCAGCGAGAGCGGGCGGTTCTCGACGCGGTCCAGCGCCGCGTCCACGAAGCGCTCGTCCTCCCACGCGCGCACGGTGGCGAGGATGGTCGCGAGCGGGTCGAGGACCACCGCCTCGAGATCGCGCAGCACGTCGTGGCCGGTGAAGAACTCGTAGTTCGCCGTGTCGGGCAGCGTCGTGAGCTGCGCGAGGCGCGCCGTGGCCTGGGTGACCAGGCCCTCGACCACGTCGGCGGGGCGGAGGACGCCGTCGATGACCAGCTGCTTGCCGATCGGCCGGCGCGCCCCGATCGCCCGGCGCGCAGCGGCCTCGACGGCCGCACCGTCGGCGCGTCCCATGGCCACCAGCACCTCGCCGAGCCGTGGGCTCGTCGTGCCGAGGCGGACCTTCACCGGCCCACCGGCGTCGAAGACCACGACGTGATCGACGTTGCCGTCGTGGAGCGCGAGCGAGCCCGAGAGCCCCCGCCCGAGCACGTGGACGAGCAGGTTGGGGAACGGCGAGCGCTGGATGGTCCCGCGTACGTCGGCCGTGCGGCCGTAGGCGGACGACAGCGTGGTGGGTGGTGGCGTGGGCGAGGTGATGGGGCCGCTCGAAGGCGTCGGGCGGCTGCTGATCCGCGGCTCCGAGACCGGCGCGATCGCGCGCATGGCCGGCGCGGCGCTCGGTCGGTCCCCCGACGGAGGATCGGCGGGTCGCCTCGAAGGCGGGGGCAAC
>CAZUZY010000327.1:0-10061 GCA_964624885.1 uncultured Polyangiales bacterium
GATCGAGGCGGCGAGCGCCGCGGCCAGCGCGCCTCCGGTGTCGACGAGCCCGTCGGCCGTGTTCACCAGGATCCCCGCACCGTCGACCACTCCCGCTCGCGCCCCGAGGGGATCGAGCCGCACCACGCCGCGGCCGCGCGCGGTTCGCGCCACCAGCGACGCGAGCTCCGCGTGGCCGGCCCGCCCGAGCAGGTACGCGACACGGCGTCGCGTCGTCGCACGAGGGTGCTCCGCCGCGAGGCGCACGAGCAGGCGCAGATCGATGGCGCGACCCTCGACCGCGCTCGGGTGCAGGAGGAGCGCCCCCGAGAGGCGCGTGGAGCCCCGCGTGCTCGGCCGCGTCAGCAGATCGAGGAACGTCTGCTCGAGGCTCGTGAGGCGCAGGCCACCCCGATCGACCGTGCGCGCGCCCACCGCCAGCGCGGCGACGGGGCGCAGGTGGGGATCCCGGAGCGCGATCTCGCGGGAGGTCGCGATGGGGAGCGGCAGGGTCGGGGCCTGGCCGAGGTGGAGCTGCGCAGCCGCCTCGATCGCGACGGTGGCGGAGGGATCGCGCCGCCGGCGCGCCGCGAACGCGCGGACGACCTCGGGCGACACGAGCAGCATGGGCCGGAGCGAGCTTAGCTCTCCTCACAGGGGTAGGTGCCGAGCACCTGGAGGTCGACCACCGCGCCGGCGAACGCCGAGAGGCCCGCCGCGAGGTCTGCCGCCGGACCGACCACGTCGGCGTGGAACGCGTACTCGAACGGGCGCTCGGGCAACGGCCGGCTCCCGAGCCGGGTGAGGTCGAGGCCGTGCTCGGCGAGCGCGACGAGCGCCCACGCGAGCGAGCCCGGGCGGTGCGGCAGGGTGAACGCCAGGGTGGCCTTGCTCCGCGTCGAGACCGGGGCGCTCCCGCGGCCGATCAGGAGGAAGCGCGTGAAGCCCCCGGGCGGATCCTCGATCGCCTCGGCCAGCACCACCGCGCCGAACAGCGCGGCGGCCCGCGGTGCGGCGATCGCCGCGAAGGTCGGGTCCGCGCGCTCCACCACCTCGGCGACCGCCGCCGCCGTGCTGCTCGTGAACGCGGTCGCGAGCCGGGGGTGGGCCGCGAGGAAGCGCCCGCACTGCGCGAGGGCCATGCCGTGCGAGGCGACGCGCTCCACCCGCTCGAGGCTCGCCCCCGGAGCCCCGAGGAGCGCGAGCTCGACCCGCACCCGGTGCTCGCCGAGGATGCTGACACGATGCTGCCAAAGGAGATCCTGCACCGCAGGCACCTCGCCCGCGAGCGAGCTCTCGAGCGGCACGACAGCGTGCTCCCCGAGGGCGGCGCGGGTCACCGCCTCCTGCAGGTGGGCGACGGGCTGGCACGCATCGCCGCCGGCGAAGAACCGCGCCGCCTCCTCGGCGAACGCGCCCGGCAGACCCGGATAGAGCACGCGCATCACGCCTCCTGCGCCCCGCGGGTCTCGCGGACGACGGCCTCGAAGGCGCGCACGATCGCGGTCCCCCCGGGGAGGTCGCGCGCCGCATCCTCCACGCGCCCGAGGACCACCCGCTCGCGCTCGGGGGCGTGGATGGGCTGGCCGAGGCGCCGCTTGCCGAGGCCGACCGCCTCGCCGATCTGCACCCGCGCGGCGAGCAACCGGACCAGCGCGTCGTCGAGCGCATCGATGCGTCGGCGCTGGTGCTCGAGGTCGGCCGTGTCGCGCACGGGCCCGGTGAACAGCGGCCGCCCGTGCAGCGCGCCGTCGAGCGAGAGCCCGCGCATCAGCGCGGCGAACTCCTCGAGACCGAGGGCCTGCTCGGCGTCGGTGAAGGACGCGGACGGCCGGGGGTGCACCTCGACCAAGAGGCCATCGGCGCCCACCGCCACCGCTGCCCGCGCCAGCGTGGCGACGAGGTCTCTGCGTCCGACGCCGTGGCTCGGGTCGACCCAGACCGGCAGGTGGGTCTTGAGCTTGAGGGCCGCCACGGCCGCGAGGTCGAGCAGGTTGCGCGTCGACGGCTCCCACGAGCGCAGGCCCCGCTCGCAGAGCATCACCCGCGCGTTGCCGCCGGCCAGCACGTAGTCCGCCGCGAGCAGGAGCTCGTCCAGCGTCATGGCGGGCCCTCGCTTGAGCAACACCGGTCGGTCGACCCTGCCGAGCGCGGTGAGCAGGGGGAAGTTCTGGGCGTTGCGCGCGCCCACCTGGAGCACGTCGGCGTGCTCCGCGACCCGGTCGATGTCCTCGACCCCCATCACCTCGGTCACGGTCGGGAGCCCGCTCACCTCGCCGGCCTCGCGCAGGATCTCGAGGCCTCGCACCCCGAGTCCCTGGAAAGCCCACGGAGAGGTGCGGGGTTTGTAGGCCCCCGCGCGGAGCAGTCGAGCGCCCGCGCGGCGGACGGCCGCGGCCGCTTCGAACATCTGCTCCGGCGTCTCGACGGAGCACGGCCCGGCGGTGACCACGAGCTCCGACCCTCCGACCACCACGTCGCCGATGCGCACCGTGGTGCCCTCGGGTCGGAGCCGCCGCGCGGCGAGCTTGTACGGCGAGCGCAGCGGCGAGACCGCCCGCACGCCGCGGATCTGCGCGAGCGTCTCCATCCACGGCGCGGCTCGGTCGACGACGCACAGGCCGCGCGGGAGCTCGAAGAATCGCGCGCCCGCGGCGGCCAGCGCCGCCCGCACGCGCCCACGACCCTCGGTGTCCTCGGCTTCGGTCCATTCGATCCACATCGTCGACCTCCTCGTCACGCACGACAAAAGCACCGAGGCCCGCTCCCTGTGGGGTCGCGGGCCTCGTCGTTCGCTGGCTTGCTCAGCTCAGATCACGGCGCCCGCCACCCGGCACGAAAGTAGAACGCAAAGGTGCGGGCGGCAGACATCGAGCGACCAGCATGACCGGCCCCTCCGATTTCGTCAAACCGGCACTCGATCTACGCCGATTCTCGGCAGTCTCAGTTGCGTGAACCCGGTCGAAGCTGGCACGCTCGTCGGCAGGAGGTTCGCTTGGCGTCGGGACGTGGCAGGGACCGCCTCGGGGTCGCTTGGTGGGCGTTGCTCGTGGTGCTCCTCGGGTGCGATCGCGCGACCCCGGTGCGCGCGGCGCCGGAGGGGAAGGCCGACGCGACGCCCCTCGAGGCCGCGCCGCCCCCGGTCGACGCCGCGACGGACGCCTCCACGCTGCTGCCCGTCGAGGACAGTTGCAAGGTCGACGCCGACTGCGACTGGATCGCGCTGACGCTCGGCGGCGACCTGCACTGCTGCGCGAGCTGCGGCCCCATCGTGGGCAACAAGGCGTGGGTCGCCCGCGTGAAGGTCGTGTGCGCCGCCGCGCCGACCCAGGCCTGTCCGCCGCTCGCCTGCCCCATGGCCATCCCGAAGCCCGCGTGCAAGGGCGGGCACTGCGTGGCCGGGTGGTGATGCTGCGAACGCCATTCGCAGAATTGCGAAGGGTCCCGCGCTATCTTCGCTCCCATGTCCGAAGCGCTCCTCCGCCGGTTCTACGACGCCTTCGCCGCGCGCGATGGTGAGGCGATGGCCGCCTGCTACGCCGACGACGTCGTGTTCTCCGACCCGGCGTTCCCCGATCTGCGGGGTGCCGAGGCGGGTGACATGTGGCGCATGCTCACGGGCCGCGCCGCCGACCTGCGCATCGAGTACCGGGTGGAGCACGCGGACGCGACCCGTGGTCAGGTGCACTGGGAGGCCTGGTACACGTTCTCGCAGACCGGCCGCAAGGTGCACAACGTGATCGACGCGACGCTCGAGCTCCGAGACGACCGCATCGTGCGCCACACCGACCGCTTCGACTTCCACCGCTGGTCGAAGCAGGCGCTCGGCCCGGCCGGTCTGCTCCTCGGCTGGACCACGTGGATGCAGCGCAAGGTGCAGGCGAAGGCCGGCGAGGGCCTGCGGCAGTTCCGCGCGGGTCGAGGGCGCTAGCGTCGGCGCCGTCCCCTTGGGGCGAGCGCGTCAGAACTCGCCGGCGACACCGAACGTGGTGGCGCTCCCTCGGTCGCCCTTCGCCGCCCATCGCACCGTCGGCACCAGCGTGACCTTCGGCGTCGCCTCCTTCTTCCAGCCGAGCACCAGGCCGTCCAGGATCGGCGCGAGGACGAGGCCGACCAGGGTGAGGTTCGCCGAGTACGTCGGTGTGCAGCTCGTGTCTTCGCCAAAACACCCCCGGTCGGCCTCGTGGCCGATCGTCGCGAGGAAGGTGGGCACGAGGACGTTGATGGCGAGACTCGCCCCGATGCGCCCGATCCCGCCCCCATGGAGCGCGTGCACGACAGGGCTGCCCACGACGTAGAGGGTCAGGCCCGCGACGGCGACCGTCGGCCGTCGGGCGAGGCCCGCCGCGACCAGTCCCACCGCCGCGTGGCTCACCAGGATGTTCTGCCAACCGTAGAACGATTCGCGGGTCGACTCGGGGGTGTTCGGGAGGTCTGCCGCGACCGCTGTCGTGGGGAGGAGGAGGAGCACCGAAGCGAGCAGCGGCGCGTGTGGCATACCCACCGGACTGCAAGGACCGGCCCGCGCAGAAAGCCCCGCAGCACGGACCGTCGTGAACGCAGGGGTGAGCCAGTACGGCACACCTCGTCCAGCCACGGCTCGGCGCGAGCGCACGATCTCGGCGAGCGACGACCAAGGTCGAGGGCGCTAGGCCTTGCGGACGAACTGCGACTTGAGCTGCATGGCGCCGTAGCCCTCGATGCGGCAGTCGATGTCGTGGTCGCCGTCGACCAGCTTGATCTTCTTGACCTTGGTGCCGGCCTTGAGGGGCCGTGGGGCGCCCTTGACCGGGAGGTCCTTGACGATGATGACGCTGTCGCCGTCCTGCAGGGCGGTGCCGTTGGCGTCGCGCACGATGCGGGCCGCTTCACCCGTCGGGCTGGCCTCGGCCGTGACCTGCCACTCGTGGGCGCAGTCGGGGCAGACGAGTTGCCCGCGGTCCTCGTAGGTGTACTCGGACTGGCACTTGGGGCACGGAGGCAGGCTGCTCATGGCCCTTCCTAGTGCGGATGGCGCCGCCGGGACATCCAGCGGCGTGGTCACTTCACCACGAGGGCGACCGCGCCCTCCACCTCGAGCCTCTGCCCGCAGCAGGCGTCACCGCCATGGCCTCCGACCACGATGGTGCTCTCGACACTCCGGCCATCGGCGAGCACGCCCGCGACGTGACAGGCGCCCGATGCCATGACCCACAGCGAGAAGCGGGCGCATCGCATGGACGCGTCGTACGTCAGGCAGCGCAGGTGCTTGTCGCAACCCGTCACCCCGAGCGCCTGGAAGCTCGCGCCCTCGATGGCGAGCTCGACCTTCGCGACAGAGGTCGTGCAAGAAGCGTCGGCGCAGGGATCGCTCGAACAACCTGCGAGCACGACGAGGCCCACCAAGGCGATCGATCCCGCCCGCTTCATCCTCACTGTGTGCCACGGCCCGGCGGGCCCTGCCAGACACGCGCTTGCGCTCGGCGTGCTGGATCGGCCCGGTCGCGCTGATACCCTCGGCGGGTGCGCATCGTCGCGGTCGCCGACACCCACACGTTCGAGGCCGATCTCGGCGCCATCCCCGACGGCGACGTGTTCGTGCACGCCGGGGACCTGCTGCGCGGGGGCACGCTCGAGGAGCTCGCCGAGACCGTGGCGTGGCTCCGCGCCTTGCCCCACCGCCACAAGGTGGTGGTCGCCGGCAACCACGACGGCTGCTTCGCCACGGCTCCGGCCGCGGCCCGCGCGCTGCTCGGCGACGCGGTCTACCTCGAGGACACAGAGGTCGTGCTCGAGGGCGTGCGCTTCTGGGGCAGCCCGTGGCAGCCGGCGTACAACGACTGGTGGTTCAACCTGCCGCGCGGCGCGCCGCTGGCCGAGAAGTGGGCCCTGGTTCCCGCGGGGATCGACGTGCTCGTGACCCACGGTCCGCCACTCGGCTTCGGCGATCAGGGGCCGGTGGAGGGCCGCGCGGGGTGCGCCGATCTGCTCGCGCACGTGCGTCGGGTCCGCCCGCCCCTGCACCTGTTCGGCCACATCCACCAGGACGGCGGTCTGTTCACCGAAGGCGAGACCACCTTCGTGAACGTCACCACCTGGGAGTGCGAGCGGAAGCCCACGGTGCTGGACTACGATCCGGTGCGTCGCGTGGTCCACCCGGTGGCCGTTCCACCGGCGCGCTGAGGTGAGAGATACTGTCAGCTGCTGACACCGACCAGCCGGGCCAGCCGATCGGCAGGGATTCTCGGCGAGCCGACACGCCGGGCCTCGGCGGCCTTCACCAGCGCGAGCACCTCGCGGTTGGTGCGCACGTCCACCCCGTGCTGGTCGCCGAGGGCCACGATCTCCCCCACGAGGAAATCCACCTCGGTGTCGCGCCGGCGATCGAGGTCGTCGAGCATGGACGAGCGGGCCTGCGCGTCCACGTCGAGCATGGTGGCCGCGACCCGCACGAACAGCGGGTCGGGCAGGAGGAGCACCCAGGGGACGATCGAGGGTACGATCCGGCCGATGCGGACCGGGCGAGTTCCGGCCGCGCGCAGCACGGCGAGCCCTTCGCGAACGCAGCGCGAAAGCACCCGGCGGTAGCCGCGGTCCTCGAGCTCCGCGCGCAGCGGGATGCCGGCGAGCGCGTTGACGGCGTTGTTCAGGTTGAGGACCAGCTTGGTCCACTGGATCCGACGCAGATCGTCGTGGAGCTCCACGTCGAACCCCGCCTGCTCGAGGGCCGCGACCAGCGGGCGCTCCAGACCCGCGCTGCGTTCGAGCGCGAGCGGACCGCTCGTGCCGCGATGGAAGCGACCTTCGCCGAGGTGGGCGACGTTGAACGGCACCATGCCGGGGACGACGGTGTGCCCTGGCAGCGCCGCGCGCAGCCGCGCCGGGTTCGACACGCCGTTCTGCAGGCTCACGATCGCGGTCGGCCGGTCGAGCACCGTCGAGAGAGAACGCGCCGCCGTGTCCGTGGCGCCCGACTTCACGCACACGAGGACGACGTCGACCCCACGGAGGTCGGCGACGTCGGCGGAGTACCGGACACGCGCCGGCTCGAGGAACGTGGAGGCGCCCGTGAACGCGGTGAGGTGGAGGCCGTGGCGCGCGACCTCGTCGCCCAGGCGCCCGACGAACACGACCTCGTGCCCGGCACCGAGCAGCGCGCCGCCCACGTGACACCCGATGGCCCCCGCGCCGAGCACGCCGATCTTCACCGGACCGGCGTAGCACGCGCGCGGGGCCTCGTGCGCTCACTTGCTGACGGTGAACGCGACGTGCTCCTTGTCCCAGTTGCTCGACGAGACACCGTTCTTGTTCGAGCCCTTGAAGTTCTTGGCGGTGGGGACGATGGTCACGCCGACCTCGCCGCCGTCCTTGAGGATGCCGGCGTGCCGCGCGGCCGCGCACACCGACGAGTCCGACGTGTAGGGGCCGCTGCCGTAGACGGTGCCGCCCTTGCAGTCGGCCGGGCACACGGCGCGCGTGGCGCCGATGTCCTTGAGGCGGTCGGCGTTGGTGTTGCAGCCGATGGCCGGCTTGGTGGCATCGAGCGGCGCGGGCGCCTTGGAGGTGGTCTTGCCGCTGGCGTCGATCGCCTGCGCGTAGAAGCTGCGGCCCCACTTGCCCCAGTCGGAGGTGGAGACCCCGTTGCGCTGGGTGCCGACGTAGAACGAGCCCCCCGGCGTGAACGTGACGAGGACCTTGCCGCCGCTGTCGGGGATCGCGCCCGCGTGGATCGCGGCCGGGCACACGGCGGAGTCGTCGGTGTAGATGTCGGAGCCCCACACCGTGCCGCCCGTCTTCGCGCAGCCGGCGGGGCACTCGAGGAAGCGGGTCGCGCCCTCCTTGCCCGGCACGTCGCGCGCCTTGAGCTTGCACTCGGCCGACTGCGGGTGGGCGACGTCGTTCGGGGCGTCGGCGGTCGGAGCCGCGGCGCTGCTCGCCGCGGACGCGGGCGGGGCGGGGGTCGAAGAGGCGGCGGCCGGCGCGGACGACGCCGCGGGCGTCGGGGTGTTGGCGGGGGCACCGCCTCCACCACCACAGGCCACGAGGAACGACACACAGGCGACGGAAGTGAGGGTTCGCATGGGGCGCGATGGTGACACGACGGCCGGGCGCGACGCACGACGTATGTTCGCCGCCCGAGGCCCGACTGGCCGTAGTCTGGGATGGTGGATCGACGAAAGATCGCTAGGTCCTCCGTGCTCCGCGGCGCATGGTGTCTCGGACTGCTCGCGCACTGCTCAAGGCCCTCGCCGAACGGCGTCGTCAAGGACCCGATCGCCAAGGACCCCGTCACGACCACGGCGAGCGCCTCGTCCGCGCCGGTCTCTCCCGCGCCGAGCGGTCCGCCGATCGTCGTCACCACCGGTGCCACCTTCGGTGAGCTGATCGTCCAGGCCCACGCCTCCCAGTCGCTCGCGATGCGGGTCGAGATCGAGGCGCTGGTGGGCGGCGTGTTCGAGCCGCGCAGCTACGAGATGTTCCTGCTCGACGCGTGCGACGCCAAGACCGGCACGCCGGTCGGGTTGCCGACGTGTCGCACGGTGAGCGCCGGACAGACGCTGAAGCCCGTGCCGTTCACCGGCTACACCTGCTCGTCGCAGTGCAACCTGATGTGCGACAAGAACGTGCAGATCAGCGGCACCACGATCCGCTACGTGGTCAAGAGCTGCGACGGCAAGCTCCGCTGGGAGACGGCACCGGTGAAGGTGAAGTGAGCTAGGATGCGCCCACCATGCCGACCCGCAGGCAGTTCGTCCTCACCATGACCGCGGCCAGCGCCGCCGCGACCTTCGGTTGCAAGAAGAGCGGCGCGGGCACCCTCAAGATCGCGGTCATCCCCAAGGGCACCACCCACGAGTTCTGGAAGGCCGTGCACGCCGGCGCCGACAAGGCCGGCAAGGAGGCCGCGGTCGAGGTGATCTGGAAGGGCCCGCTCAAGGAGGACGACCTCAAGCAGCAGATCGAGGTGGTGCAGAGCTTCACCGCGCAGGGGGTGAGCGGCATCGTGCTCGCGCCGCTCTCCGACAAGGCGCTCGGCGCTTCGGTCAAGGGCGCGGTCGCCGCCAAGATCCCGGTCGTCATCTTCGACTCCGACCTCCAGGGGCAGGACCACACGAGCTTCGTCGCCACCGACAACCGCGCGGCCGGTCGGCTCGCCGGCGACCACCTCGCCAAGGTGCTCGGCGGCAAGGGCAAGGTGGTCGTGCTCCGCTACCAGGAAGGCTCGGCGAGCACCGCGAACCGCGAGGAGGGGTTCCTCGAGGCGATCAAGAAGTCGAGCGGGATCACCGTGGTGAGCGACAACCAGTACGGCGGCGCTACCACCGAGTCGGCGCTCAAGACCAGCG
The DNA here is from genome assembly GCA_964624885.1 of uncultured Polyangiales bacterium. Taxonomy (GTDB): domain Bacteria; phylum Myxococcota_A; class Polyangia; order Polyangiales; family JADJMO01; genus JADJMO01. Next base: position 9,306 of record CAZUZY010000327.1, read on the forward strand.
AGAGCCTGCTCTCCGCGCAGAACGCGGCCACCGGCGGCGTGGACGGCATCTTCACCCCCAACGAGTCCACCACGTTCGGCATGCTGCTCGCGCTGCAGAAGGCGGGCCTCGCGGGCAAGGTCAAGCTGTGCGGCTTCGATGCCTCTGACAAGCTCGTCGCGGCGCTCGAGAAGGGCGAGATCGAGGCGCTCGTGCTGCAGGATCCCTTCAAGATCGGCTACCTGGCCGTCAAGACCATGGTGGCGCACCTGCGCGGCACGCCGGTGGAGAAGCGCATCGACACCGGCGCCAAGCTGGTCACCAAGGAAAACCTGTCGTCGAAGGACGTCCAAGACGTCCTCCACCCGCCCGCGTAGTGGCCGAGATGCTCGTCGTCCGCGGCGTCGCGAAGCACTTCGGCGCGACCCACGCGCTCACCGGCGTCGACCTCGAGGTCGCGGCGGGCGAGGTGCATGCGGTGCTCGGCGAGAACGGCGCCGGCAAGAGCACACTGATGAACGTGCTGTGCGGCGCGTTCCCGGCCGACGCCGGCACCCTCGTGCTCGGCGGCGCGCCCTACGCCCCCGCCGACCCCGACGCCGCGTTCCGGGCGGGCGTGGCCATCGTCCACCAGGAGCTCTCGCTCTGCCCGCACCTCACGGTGGAGGAGAACCTACTGCTCGGCGACGAGTCCACCCGCGCCGGGTTCCTCGATCGGGGCCGCCTGCGCGCCCGCGCCGCCGCGGCCCTCGGGCGCGTCGGCTCCACCACGCCCCT
>CAZUZY010000328.1:0-10044 GCA_964624885.1 uncultured Polyangiales bacterium
GGCGCGCCACCCCGATGTGCGCGCGTTCCTCGCCGCGTTGACGGCCGCGGCCGCGGCCCGCGCCGCCTAGCCCTGCTCGATCGCGTAGCCCTTCTTGGCCCAGTCGGTGCGGAAGTTGGAGGGCAGGTCCAGCACGGTGGCGCGGGCCCTCTTGCCCAGGGCCTGCCGCGCCGGGAACACGTTGGGGCAGTTCGCGACGGGGCAACAGCCGCAGTAGGCCACCACCTCGACCTCGGCGGGAATCGCGTTCACCGCGGCCTCGAGGGCGGCGAGGCCTTCGCTGGTCCCCGTCTCGCCGACCCAGCGCGAGCCAGGGATGCGCTCCCGCTGGAACAGGAGCTTCGGTCCGATGTGCAGCACCGCGATCTTGCCGGCCTTGATGTCGGAAAGTCGAGCCGCGAGGTCGGCCGGTGGGAGGAGCGGCGCCAGCTTGACGTCCGCCGCGGGCGTGACCCGCGAGCAGCCGAGGCCGGCGAGGGCGAGGACCGTGAACGAGGAGAGCACCGAGCGTCGGCGGAGCGAGCGAGCCATCGCTCTCTAGAGCCAGCGTCCCCCCCGATCGGTTCGCTGCGTGCTGCCGGCCGCGGGGGAACGGGTATGATCGGACGAACCATGGCCGACGGAGCGCTCCCCACGTCGTCGCGACGCGCGTCGTGGGGTCGCGGCGAGGGCGCGCGGGGCGAGGCGCTCCTGCACCTCTCGGTCGACGCCCGGGTGGTCGAGGCCAACGCCGCCGCCGGCGCCTTGTTCGGGGCCACCCGCGAGGGGCTGCGCGGGCGCCGCTTCGCCGAGCTCGACGTCGAGTTCGACGAGGCCGCCTGGCCCCGACACCTCGACCAGCTGCGCGACCTCGGCGCGCTCACCCTCGAGTCGACCCACGCCACCGCGGGTGGCCTCACGCCGGTCGAGCTCGTCCTGACCCACCGCCCGGGCGCCGACGAGCGTATCCACGTGGTCGTCCGCCCGCTCGACGATCGCAAGCGCGAGGAGGCCGCGGCCGAGGCGGCGCGCAACCAGCTCGCCGCCACGCTCGACGCGATCCCCGATCTGCTGTTCGAGCTCGACCTCGAGGGGCGCTACCACGACTACCACTCGCGAAGGACCGACCTGCTCGTGGCCCCGCCGGCCGCGCTGCTCGGGAGGACGATCGCCGAGGTCTTGCCGCCGGCCGCGCTCGCGGTGTGCGAGGCCGCCCTCCGCGAGGCGAACGAGACCGGGCGGTCGGAGGGAGCGCAGTACTCGCTGCCCCTCGCCCAGGGCACCTGCTGGTTCGAGCTCTCGGTCGCCCGCAAGCCGATGCCGCCCGGCGAGGTGCCGCGTTTTGTCGTGCTCTCGCGGGACGTCACGAGCCGCCACCGTGCCGAGGAGGCCTTGCGCGCCAGCGAGGTGGAGCTCGGGTGCATCCTCGCCGCCACCCTCGACGGCATCCTGGCCGTCGACCGCGACGGCAAGATCCTCCGCACCAACCGGCGCTTCGGCGAGCTGTGGTCGATCCCGCGCGAGCTCGTCGAGAGCGGCGACGACGAGGCGCTGCTCCGCCACGTGGTCGGCCAGCTCGCCGAGCCGGCGTCGTTCCTCGACAAGGTCGACGCGCTCTATCGCTCGAACGACGAGCACACCGACACCGTCAGCTTCGCCGACGGTCGGGTCTTCGAGCGGTTCACCGCGCCGCTCCTCCGCGAGGGCGAGAACGTGGGCCGGGTCTGGAGCTTCCGCGACATCAGCGCCCGGGAGCGAGCGGAGGCGGCCGTCGTCGAGTCCCACAACCTCCTGCGCAGCGTCATCGACACGGCGCCGCTCCGGGTGTTCTGGAAGGACCGCGAGCTCCGCTACCTCGGCTGCAACCCTCCGTTCGCCTCCGATGCCGGCGTCGGCTCGCCCGCCGAGATCGTCGGCCTCGACGACCACGCGCTCGGGTGGGCCGACCAGGCCGAGCGCTACCGCGCCGACGATCGCGCCGTCATGCACTCGGGCGTGCCCAAGCTCTCCTACGAGGAGCCGCAGACCGACCCGTCGGGGAGGGTGAAGTGGCTGCGGACCTCCAAGGTGCCGCTCCGCGGTCACGACGACCAGATCATCGGCGTCCTCGGCATCTACGAGGACGTCTCCGCGCAGAAGACCGTCGAGCGGCGGCTGAGCATGGCGATCGAGGCCACCCAGGTGCTGCTCTGGGAGCTCGATTTCGAGAGCGGTCGCCTCTCCTACGACACCGCGCTGCTGCCCATCCTCGGCATCACGGGGGAGGCCCCCGCGGACCTCGACGGCTGGATCGGCCGCGTCCACCCGGACGACCGCGCCGAGTTCGTGGAGCGGGTCACGCTGGCCGTCTCGCCGAGCAACCCGGTGTTCGACTTCGAGTACCGGATGCTCACCGAGGCCGGCCTCGAGTGGATCCACACCCGCGCGCGCGTCGTCCAGCACGACGCCGCCGGGCACGCGCGGCTCGCGGTCGGCACCTCGACCAACATCGGCGCCCGCAAGCGCATCGAGGAGGCCCGGCGCGAGAGCGAGGAGCGCGCGCTCGAGCTCGGGTCGATGCTGCGGCTCCTGTGCGACAACGTGCCGGACATGATCTGGGCGAAGGATCTCGACAAGCGATATCTGTTCGCCAACCGCGCCCTCTGCGAGCAGCTCCTCCACACCAGCGACACCGAGGAGCCGCTCGGCAAGACCGATCGGTTCTTTGCCGCGCGAGAGCGCGAAAGTCACCCGGAGGACCCGCGCTGGCACACGTTCGGCGAGCTCGGCCAAGACAGCGACGACGTCACGCTGCAGCGCGGACGTCCCTCGGTGTTCGAGGAGTCCGGCACCGTGCAGGGGCACGGCCTGTTCCTCGAGGTGCACAAGGCCCCGTTCCACGATCGCGATGGCAAGCTGATCGGCACGGTCGGCTCGGCCCGCGACGTCACCGACCGCAAGCAGGCCATGGACGCCCTGGTGGCCGCTCGGGAGGCCGCCGAGGCGGCCAACCGCGCCAAGAGCGAGTTCTTGGCCAACATGAGCCACGAGATCCGCACCCCGCTCAACGGGGTGCTCGGCAACATCCAGCTGCTCGAGATGTCGCGCCTCGACGCCGAGCAGCAGGAGTACCTCTCCGCCATCACCGCGTCGGGGCGCAACCTCCTCGCCCTCATCAACGACATCCTCGACCTGTCCAAGATCGAGGCGGACAAGGTCACCCTCGAGAGCGCCCGGTTCGGCCTGCGCGCGTGCCTCCACAACCTGGTCTCGGTCCTCCGCGGTCGCGCGGCCGACAAGGGCCTCCACCTCGAGATCTCCATCCACGAGGACACGCCGGACACCCTGGTCGGCGACGAGCTGCGGGTGCGGCAGGTGCTGCTCAACGTGCTCTCCAACGCCATCAAGTTCACGCGGCAGGGACGCATCGTCCTCGCGGTGCAGCCGGTGGAGCAGACGAGGGAGCATGCGCTCCTCGAGTTCACCGTCACCGACACGGGGATCGGCATCGCCCCCGACCTGCTCACCAAGATCTTCGAGCCGTTCGTGCAGGCCGACAGCTCGATCACCCGCCGCTATGGCGGGACCGGCCTCGGCCTCGCCATCTGCCGGCGCCTCACCCAGCGCATGGGCGGCACGATCGCCGTCGAGAGCGTCGAGGGCGTCGGGAGCGCGTTCCGGGTGCGGCTCGGCTTCCCCGTCAGCGATCGCGTGGCGACGCCCCTCCCGGGCACCACGCCTTCCTGGGCCGCCGAGTCGCTGCACGTGCTGCTCGCCGAGGACAACCTCATCAACCGCCGCTTCGCCGCGACGGTCCTCGGCAAGATCGGCCACCGTGTCACCGCGGTCGAGAACGGTGAAGAGGCGCTCTCGGCCGCCCGACAGCACGCCTTCGACGTGGTCCTCATGGACATCCAGATGCCGGTCATGGACGGCTACCGCGCGCTCGCCGCCTTGCGCACGGTGGAGGCCAGCGGCGCTCCGCGTGTCCCGGTCATCGCGGTCACGGCGTACGCCTCCGAGGACGAGGAGCGGAGCATCCTCGCGGCCGGGTTCGACGGCTATGTCCGCAAGCCGCTCGGGGTCCAGGATCTGATCGACGCCATGCAGCGCGTCCGCGAGGCGAAGCGCGCCGGGACGGGGCCGGGAAGAAACGACGGTGGACGATGATCATCCTGGTGGTCGACGACGATCCGGTGAACCGACAGCTCCTGGTGCACGCCCTCTCCGGCGCCTACGAGGTGCACGCGGCCGAGGACGGGCGCGAGGCGCTGCGCCTCACCAAGGCGCTCTCCCCCGACCTCGTGCTCCTCGACATCATGATGCCCGATCTCGACGGCTTGCAGGTGTGCCGGCTGCTGCGCGCCGACCCGGCCACCGCGGACACGCCGGTGATGTTCGTCACGGCCGTCGACTCCCCGGACGGCGAGCGGGTCGGCCTCGAGCTCGGCGCGGTGGACTACCTCACCAAGCCCATCGATCTGCGCCTCGCCAAGCTACGCATCAAGAACCAGCTCGAGCGGCAGCACCAGCACCGCCTCATCGCCGAGCAGAACGCGCGGCTCGCCGAGCAGAACCGGCAGTTGCGGGAGGCGCTCGACCGGGTCAAGCGTCTCGAGGGCATCCTCTCGCTCTGCATGTACTGCAAGAAGGTCCGCACCGAGAACGACGCCTGGCAGCGGCTCGAGAGCTACGTGAGCCAGCACACGGACGCGCGGTTCAGTCACGGGATGTGCCCCGAGTGCTTCGCGGAGCAGGACAAGCTCACTTCTGGGTGAACCCGGCGATCGTCTTCGCGCGATCGCCGAGCGGAGGCGCGATCCGCCCGTCGACCCGCACCTCGATCAGGGCCGGCCCACCGAGCGACAGCGCCTCGCGCACGGCCTGCTGCAGGCGATCCGGGGCGTCGACCACCGAGGCGTGGAGCCCCATGGCGCGGGCGATGGCGGCGATCTCGAGGGGCTTGCGGTAGACCACCGCGTCGAGCGGCTTGCGCTGGCCGACCAGCTTCGACCCGTGCCAGGTGATCCCGTGCATGTTGTTGTTCTCGACGATCCAGATGACCGGCACCTGGCACTCGGCGGCGGTGAGCAAGTCCATCCCGTTCATCGTGAAGCACCCGTCGCCGACGATGGCGAACACCGGCCGGTTGGGGTGCGCGAGGGCCGCGCCGATCGGCGCCACGGTGCCGTGCCCCATCGAGCCGAAGCCGAGGTTCAGCACGAACCGCTGCCGCTCCTTGATGCAGAGGTGGTGGAGGTTGAACAGCATGTGGCCGCCGATGTCCGAGAAGACGATGGCGTCCTCCGGCAGCGCGGCGGAGAGATCGCACCGCCAGCGCTGGGGGGTCAGCGGGACCGCGTCGCTCACCCGTGCGTCCGGGTCCGAGTAGCGCATGTGTCCCCGCGCGAGCGAGGGCGCCTTGCCCCACTCCGACGCGAGCGCGGTGCCTTCTCGCAGCGATCGGTGCGCGTGGTAGACGAGCTCGACCAGGATGCTCTGGGCGTCGCCGACCAGCGCCACGTCGACCGGGTAGTTGCGGCCGATCCGGTCGGCGTCGATGTCGAGCTGGATCAGCGTCTTGCCCTGGCGGAGCCGCGGGTTCCAGTTGAACGTCGTGGTCTCGTTCAGCGAGGCGCCGAGGGTGACGAGGAGATCGATGTCGCTCCCGAGGATGGTCTCCCGGGCGTCGCGGTGGCCGGCGAAGCCGAGCACGCCGAGGGACAGTGGATGGTCCTCTGGGAACACGCCCTTGGCGCGGGGCGTGGTGGCCACCCGCGCGGGGAGCAGCTCGGCGAGCGCGCGCAGGTGCTGCTCGGCGCCCGCGATCGACACCCCCGAGCCGGCGAGGAGCACCGGTCGCTTGGCGGCCATCAGGAGCTCGTTGGCCCGCTGGACGGCGTTGCGATCGAAGGTGGAGGTGTTGGGTCGGTACGTCTTCGGATCGAACCACTCCTCCTCGAGGGGCCGCTCCCAGAAGTCCACGGGGACGTTGAGGTGCACCGGCCCGGGCCGCCCCGTGAGCGCCATGCGCAACGCCCGGCGCAGGTGCTGCGCCAGACCGTCGGGCGAGGTGATCATCGCCGAGTACTTGGTGACCGGCCGGAACATGGCGACGATGTCCATGTCCTCCCGACCCGTCTCCTGGGCGGCGCCCCGCCCGATCCCGGCGCTCGCGGCCTGGCCGGTGACGACCAGCATGGGCACTCCGTCGGCGTAGGCACAGGCGACGCCCGTGAGCAGGTTGGTCGCGCCGGGGCCTGCCGTGCCGGCGCACACGGCGAGCTTGCCGCTCGTGCGGGCGTAGCCGTCGGCCATGAAGGCGGCGCCTTCCTCGTGCTTGCTCACCACCAGGGTCAGGTTCTCGTGGGCCTCGACGGCCTCGAAGAACGGGTGGAGGAGCCCACCCGGGATCCCGAACACCACCCGACACCCTTCGGCCTCGAGGTAGTGGAGGAACACGTCGATCGCCCGCGTGACGGGCACGGACGGCTGCGGCGGCGGGAGGCTCGACGGGCGTGGCGGGAGCGTCGAGCGCCGGAGCGGGATGACGTCGGAGAGTCGGGGGCGGTGAATCATGCACTCTCCACTCTGCGGATGGTCACCACCCGCTCGACCAGGCGAGCCGGCGCATCGGAGATGACCGTCGGCAGCGGTTGCTTCGTCGGATCCGGCACGGCCACCGGCAGGTGCACCCAGAACGTGGTGCCGGAGCCGGGCTTGCTCATCACGTCGAGCTTGCCGCCCACCTGGGCCAGCAGCCGAACCACGACGCTGAGACCGACGCCGTAGCTCTCGGGCGCGCGGGTGCTCTTGTCGGAGCCCCCGGGGTGGAAGATCCGCTCGATGGTCTCGTGGGCCATGCCGCGCCCCGTGTCGGACACCTTGAGGCTCAGGAAGCCGGGGATGCCGCCGATCTCGACGACGATGCTCCCACGCTCGGTGTACTTGGCGGCATTGGTGAGCAGGTTGTCGATGACCCGATCGAAGATGAGCGGATCGGTCTCGATGTGCTCGGGCGCCTCGCGCGTGCTGAACACGCTCACGCGGATGTCCCGGCCGTGGACCAGCGCCCGCAGGCGGCGGCGCAGCCGGTCGACCAGCGGCACGACGTCCAGCTCCTGGGGCGTGACGCGCACGAGGGCGGTGTCGGAGCGGGCGACGGTCATCAGCTCCCGCATCAGGGTCTCGGTCTGCTCGATGGCGCCGAGCAGGTCGTCCACCGCATGGCGAGCGTCCTCGTCGGGCAGCTCGAGGGCCTCGAGGTAGTCGGCGCTGGCCCGCAGGGTGAACAGCGGGTTGCGCAGGTCGTGGGAGAACCCGAGCAGCGTCGACGTGCGGTTGGCCTGCAGCTGCTTGACCCGATCCACCACGTCCTGCAGCGTCTGCGTCCGCTCGCCGACCTGCTCCTCGATCACCCGCACCCACTCGCGCTGGCGCTGGTGCAGGTCGAGCAGCTCGCGGCGGGCCTCGCCGTCGTCGCGGATGACCTCGGCGAGGGCTTCGTTGAGCTGGCCGGAGGTGTCGAGGTTCTTGCGGCTCGTCCGCCGGAGCTCGTAGACATAGCCGACGAGCCCGCCGATCACCGGCAGGCAGGCGAGCCCGAGCGCGGCCGCGTTGGACGGGTGGAGGGCCAGGAGGGGCAGGGCGCCGAGCGCGAGCCCGAGCGCGCTCGGCATCCACCGCCGGGACTCCAGCCACTCGAGGCGATAGACACAGGCTGCATCGCCGTGGGCCTGGCAGCCTTGCTCGAGCAGGCGTGCGGGCGGCAGACCCCAGATGGTCGGCATGGCGGCCATCTGCGCCTGCCGCGAGAGGCAGACGAGCCGGCTCTCTGGCTTGGCGCTGACGTAGCGCCCGACGAACACGTTGCGCTGGGACTCGAGCACCTCGCAGCGGCTCACCGTCGAGACCAGGTGCATGGTCTTGGCGGCCATCTCGAACACCCGCTGTGGCGAGGTGGCCCAGAGCATGAACCGCATCGCGCCGTACGACTCGAGCAGCTTGTAGGCGCACGCGCGGCGGAACTCGCCGTCGTCGGCGCAGTGCGCGCGGGCGTGGGAGAGGATCGCCTCGAGCTGCTCGAGCGAGATCCAGCGGCTGCGTCCGTCGAGATCCAGCGGCGACAGGCCGGCGGCGTTGGTCATCGACGCGAGCGCGGCCTCGCCCTTCGTGTCCGTGATCCAACGAGCGAGGGGCTGCGCGATCCTGGCGTTCAGATCGGCGTCTTGGTTCAAGCGACTACCTTCCGTGATCAGCGACCCATCGTTGACAAAGGTTAAGGCTCGACCCGTCTTCGAACTCGGCGCAAGCGTAACAATCCCCGTCCAGGACGCACCGGTTGGGAGCGTGAGGCGCCGGCGTGGGAGAGGGGCCGCCGATGTGACCCTCCACGCGAGGGTAGCCTCTGTCGCTGCACGGATCATGCTTGTCTCTGCTCGATGCCTCGCGCGAACCTCCGCTCTCTCGCGATCGCCGTGCCCGAGACCGTTCGCACGAACGCCTTCTGGCAGACCCAGTACCCCGCGCTCCTCTCGGCCCGTGAACAACGCGCCCTCGGGCGGGTGTTCAGCGTCGAGCGCGGCACGGCCTCGACGGTCTTCGAGCAAGAGATGCTGCCCTACCTCGACGACCCGTTCCGCGGGACGGTCGAGCGCCGCGTGCTGCGGCCCGACGAGCCAGCCAGCGCCATCGAGCTGCCGAGCGCGCGCGCGGCACTCGCCGCGGCCGGCCTCGCCGCCACCGACGTCGACCTGCTGATCTCCTGCGCGTTCCCCTCCGATCAGCCAGGCATCGGCAACGCCGCCTACCTCGCGCGCGCGCTCGGCCTCCGCGGCGCAGCGTTCAACGTGGAGAGCGCCTGCTCGAGCGCGCTCGTGGGGCTCGACGTGGCGAGCGCCCTCTTGGTCGCCGGTCGCTACGCGCGCGTGCTGGTCGTCACGAGCTGCGTCTACTCGCGGGTCACCCGGCCCGACGAGTCGCTGTCGTTCACGATCGGCGACGCGGCGGCCGCGTTCGTGCTCGAGCGGAGCACCGACGACGCGGGGGTCCTCGGGTTCTACAACGTGCACACCGCCGACACCTGCGACGCGCTCGCCTACGTCCTCGCCGTCGAGGAAGGCCACGCGGTGATGCGGATGCGCACCTACCCGGCGGCGCGCGAGGCGCTGCGCGACTCGGCGGAGAAGACCGTGGACGAGTGCTGTCGCGGGGCGGCCCGCGCCGCGGGCGTCGAGCTCTCGGACATCGCGCTGTTCGTGTGCAACTCGCCGACGGCGTGGTTCGCGTCGTTCTTCGCCAGGAAGCTCGGCGTCCCGCGGGAGCGGGTGGTCGACACCTACCCCCGCTACGCCAACGTCGGCCCGGCGCTGTGGCCGACCGCGTTGCACCTCGCGGCGAGCGGCGGTCGCCTGCGGCGGTCCGACCTGGTCCTCGCCTACTCGGTCGGCAGCGTGGCGAGCGCCGCGGCGGTGGTCCTGCGCTGGGGGGACGTGGGGCTCGGGCCGTCACCGGTCGGCGCGCAGGAGTGACGCGAGCAGCCGGCGGAACGAGGCGGCGAGATCGGACCGCGAAGGACGCCGCGAGGGGCGGACCAGCGCCTCGATCTCGAGGCCGCGCAGCGCGGCGAGCACGAGCCGCGCGTCGTCCGCGGGGGACCGCGTACCGAGGACGGTGGCATACGCCGCGAGGGCCTCGAGCAAGCCGCGCTCCCAGGTGGCGTAGGTGGCCTCGAGCTCGGGGTCGCGTCCGATCTCGAGGCACAGTTCGAGCTCGGCGACGAGGCCGACCCGGTCCTCCTCGAGGTCGCTCATCACGACGGCGGCCAGGCGATCGGCGGCCTCGTCGAGCGGCGCCCGGGGGGTGGCAGAGGGGGCGGCGATCACGCGCGCGAACCGCTCCATCGAGGTGGCCGCGTAGTGGAGGAGCGCTTCGCGCAGGAGGGTGGCGCGAGAGTCGAAGTAGTAGGTGGTGGCCCGCAGCGAGGTGCCGGCCTCGTCGGCGACCGCCCGGTGGGTGACCCCGCGCGGGCCCTCGCGGGCGAGCAGGCGCAGCGTGGCCTCGAGCACCGAGCGCTTGCGCTCCTCG
>CAZUZY010000329.1:0-10035 GCA_964624885.1 uncultured Polyangiales bacterium
CACGGTGCGCGACAGCCACGCGTCGACGTCGGGCGCGGCCCCGCGGAACGCGAGCAGCGGCTCGGCGGCGACCACGAGGCGCGCGCGCACCGCGTCGTCGAGGATCGGGAGCCGGACCTCGAGCGCGTCGAGTCTCCGCTCGACGAGCAAGAGCTCGGGGAAGAGGCGCTCGAGCACGCGGACCGGGTCGTCCCCCGGAGCCTCGGCGCGGGCGAGGAAATGGGCGGCGTGCAGGCGCCGCGCGTCGACGAGGGTGGCTGGCGCGTGCTTCGCCGCGGCCTCGGCCCACGCACGCACGGGCTCGTACATGGAGAAGCGCGGCTCGTCGACGCCAGTGCTGCACAGGAGCGCGCTCTCGACGAGCGTGCGCAGCTGCGCCGTGACGTCCCCACGGAGCACCGCGCGCGCGGCCTCGCGGTCGAACGGCGCGCCGAACACGACACAACGGAGCAACGCCTCGCGCGCCTCCTCCGACAAGAGACGCACCGAGGCCTGCACGACCTCGTGCAGGGGCGCGAGCGGCGACGTGCCCTGTGGCTCCTGCAGCTCCTCTTCGAGCCCGCGGAGCCCGAAGAACGGGAGCTGCGCCGCGCACAGCTCGATGGCCAGCGGGAAGCCCCCGAGGCGGGGGAGGATGCGCGCGAGCTCTCGCCCCGTGACCGCGAAGTCGGGGCGCACGAGCCGCGCGCGGGCGGTGAACAGCGCCTCGGCGGGTGACGGCTGGTCGTCGGTCGTTGTGGAGGGGAGCGGCTCGACGGGCCAGCGCTGCTCGCCCGCGACCCCGAGCGCCGGTCGGGCCGTGCACAGGAAGCGAGAGCGGCCGCCGCGTGCGAGGAGCGAAGCGAGGAGCTCGGCCAGCGCCTCGCGCACCCCGTCGCAACCGTCGAGCACCACGAGCGGCGCGCCCAGCGACTCGAGGGCGTCGGCGATGGCGGCGCCCTCGGCGGCGGCCCCCACCGGCTCGAGCTGCAGCGCGCGGAACAGCTCGCTCGCGAGCGCTCGCGGATCCTGGACGCGCGACAGATCGAGGAACAGCGCGGCGCGGTCGCGGGCCACCTCGATCGCGAGCCGACTCTTGCCGACGCCGGCGGGCCCGATCAGCGTGACCAGTCGGTGACGATCGAGCGCCGCCGAAAGCGCCTCGCGCTCCTGCTCACGCCCGACGAACGAGGTCGTGGGTCGCGGCAGGACGTTCCCCCGACGTTCCATCGAGCGCGACGCTAGCCAAAGGCGCCAGCACGAGCCAGGGGTCCGCGCCGGTGGCCTTCAGAACGTGGACTTGCGTGGCTCGCGGCGCTCGGTGTCCGGCGCGTGCTCCGACGGCGGCGGTGGCGGCAGGGACCGCGGGCTGTCGGGGAGCGTCGGCGCGTCGTCCTCCCCGAACTGCGGCTCGGTGGACTCGTCCGACGGAGGGGGGGCAGAGCCAGACATCGGGGGACGACATGGTACCGCGGGACGCGTCGGGGCAGGCATGCCCCGGTTGCTCCACCTTCACTCCTCGTCGTCGTGCTCGATCAAGCGCGCGTCCACGTCGGCCCGCAGCCGCTCGAACGCCGAGTGGCCGATCTGGCCAGCCTCGTGGGCGCGCACGAGCGCGTCGCGCTCCCCGAGGATGAGCTGGCGGCGGGCCATGTGCTCCTCCTCGGCCTCGATCTCCTGCCGCGCCAGGTGGAGCTCGGCGATGGCCGCCTCGGACGCCGCGATCCGCGCGCGGTACGCGGTGCGCAGCCGCTCGGCCGCGCTGGCGGAGAGCTTCCCGTCGCGCGCCATCGCCTCGAGGCGCTCGAGGGCCTCGTGGGTCACGCGCACGAGGCCGCGGTGCTCCTCGAACTGCGCGTGCTCGATCGGCCGCCGACCGACCACACCGAGCCAGCGCAGGAGTGGCGACATCGAGAGGCCCTGGAGGAGGATCGAGAGCACCACCACCCCGAACGTCAGGGTGATCAAGAGCTCGCGTTGGGCGACCCAGGGCGGGAGGCTCATGGCGAGGACCATGGAGAGCGCGCCGCGGAGCCCGCCCCAGGTCATCACCGCGCGCCACGACCAGGGCACGTTCTCCCGCGTGCGCGAGAGCGCGACGGTGGTCAGGTACACGACCAGCGCCCGACCGAGCGTGACCGCCAGGTATGCGAGGAGGATCGGCCGCCAGGCCTGCAGCAGCGCCCCGACCCGCACCTGGACGCCGATCAGCAGGAACACGGCCGAGTTGAGCGCGAAGGCGACGTACTCCCAGAACGACTCCACCGCGAGCCGTGTGCTCGGGCTCATGCCGGTGCGCGCGCCGAAGTTGCCGCACACGACCCCCGCCACCACCACCGCGATGACGCCCGAGAAATGCAGCTCCTCCGCCACCGCGAACGAGCCATAGGCAGCGATGGTCGTGAGCGTGATCTCGATCATCGCCTCCTCGACCCGGTGGATGAGCCAGGAGGCCGCGCCGCCGAACACGCCGCCGATCAGCACGCCCATCCCCACCACCCGCACGAAGTCCCACGCGGCGTGGCCCACCGTCTGCCCCTTGCCCTCGAGCACCGAGAGCACGAGCGTGAACACGACCACGGCCGTGCCGTCGTTGAGCAGGCTCTCGCCCTCGACCAGGATCGCGAGGCGACGCGGGGCGCCGAGGCTCTTGAACGTCGCCACCACCGCGATGGGATCGGTCGCGCTGATGAGCGCCGAGAACGCGATCGCGCCCGCCCAGCCGAAGCCCGCCACCGGCGACAGACGCACGCCGAGCATGAGCAGCGCGGCCGTGGCGGCGACGGCGAGCAGGAGCCCCGGCACCGCGAGGCCGTGGATGGTCCACTTGTTCTGCCAGAGCTTGTCGAACTCCAGGTGGAAGGCGGCCTCGAAGAGCAGGCCGGGCAGGAACACCGCGTAGAGCAGCTGCTTGGTGAGCGGCGGCATCGCGAACACGTGGCTCGCGCCGAGGGCGAGCCCCGCGAGGACGAGCGCGACCGTGTACGGCACCCGGAGCCGACGGGCGATCAACGCCACGGCCGTCGCGACCGAGAACAGGACCAGGAACAGCAGCTCGAACTGCACGGCGAGCGCCAACGTAAGGCGCCGCGTGCGCAGGGGCCAAGGTCACTTCGGCGGCGGTGGCGGCGGGGGCGGCTTGCTGAAGCCCTGCACCACGAAAACGCGATCGGGGGCGGGGCCCCAGGTGAGGAACAGGAAGTCCCCCGTGGCGGGGTCGAAGTAGGCGCCCCAGGGCTTGGTGAACTTGTCGAAGAACGGCTTGCGGGTGGTGGGGGCGGGATCGCCCTGACCGTCGACCTCGTAGGTGGCGACCGAGTCGTTGCTCCACTCCAAGAGGATGATGCGCTCCTTGGGGAACCCGGGCGACCCGGCCGGCACGTACGCGAATCCGCCGGGACCGTTGGGCAGGGTGGTGATCTTGGTCGCGCCCGTGACGTTCCAGGAGGTGCCGTCGGGCTTGAGATCGAGGTGGAACCAGTTGCCGCCCGACCAGGTCACCCCGCGCAGCTGGCCTTCGGCCGCGTAGCCCTTGGGCACGAAGCCCACGCCGCCGATGCTCGAGTCCACCCCGAGCGGTCCGAGGTCGATCTCCCGCGAAGGTGTGCTGGCGCCCTTGGGCAGGACGCCGAGCTTGTTGGCGGGCCACTGCGAGTAGAGGAGCGTGGTGGACACCCGCAGCAGGTTGGCGTCGACGAACGGCGTGTCGGCGACCTTGGTCGCGGTGCCGGAGAACCCGGTGATGTGCCCGCACGCGCCCCGGACCAGCTTGATGGAGTAGATGGCCCCGGTGCCGGACTCCGAGTCGCCGGCGAAGAGCAGCGTGTTCGGGTCGCCGTCGGCGAGGATGCAGCCGCCGAGGTGCCCGGCCGGCATGCCGGGGACGGGCCCGAGATCGTAGGCGGTGTAGAAGCTCGCGTACTCCGCGGCGAGGGTGACGGAGACCGCGCCGGCCCCGGCGTCCTTGGGGGTGTCCTTGCAGCCCGCGTCGACGATGGCCTCGGGGGCGTCGAGCGCGTCGACCACGAAGCCGCCCTCTTCCACGGCGGTGTCTTCGGTCGCGGTGTCGCGCGCGGTCCCGTCCGTGCCGCTGTCCGTGAGAGACAGCGGGGCAGGCTCGTCCTTGCCGGCGCTGCAGCCCGCGAGGAACGCGACCAGGAGGAGCGGGCGGTGCAGCATCTCTGCAGTGTAGTGCGCCTCGCCACCCCGTCGATCCATCGTTTGTGCGGCCTACTTGGCCCCCGTGCACGGCGCTTCCTACCCTCTCGCCCATGCGTCGCCTGATCGGAGCCGCCGTCGTGATCGCCGCGCTCGCGGCGCCCGGGCGCTCGGTCGCGGCCGCCGGCGAGACGCTCTCGCTGGAGGACGCCGTGCGCGAGGCGGTGAAGAACAACGAGCGGGGCCTCAAGACCCCGCTGCGGGTGCAGGTCGCCGAGGGCGGCCTCGATCGCGCGCGCGACGCCTACTTCCCGACGCTGGTGCTCGGGGGCAGCACCTCGTTCGGCACGTCGAAGACGACGGGCAACATCAGCCTCACCCTCAGCCAGCCGATCCTCGCGCCGTCGGCGATCCCGCAGTACACCGCGGCCAAGCACACCCTCTACTCCGAGCGCTGGGGCGCCGAGCAGGACAAGCGCGTGCTGGCCTTCGACGCGGCGAAGGCCTTCTTCCAGGCGCTCGCCACCGAGCGGCTCAAGCAGGCCGCCGAGCGCCGCCTCGCCACCGCCAAGTCCAACCTCGACAACGCCGAGGCCCGGAGCGCGGCGGGGCTGACGAGCTCCAACGACGCGACGCGCGCCCAGCTGGCCATCGCCTCCGCCCTCTCCGCGGTGGCCGGCGCAGAGGCGCAGGTCGAGAAGGCCTACCTGAACCTCAGCTTCCTCACCCTGCGCCCGGTGGTGAAGACGCTCGCCCCCTCGGAGAGCATCACCAAGGCCGCGCTCGCCTACGACCCCAAGCAAGAGGACATCAAGGCCGCGATCGACCGCCGCTTCGACGTGAAGGCCGCGCACGACAAGACCCTGTCGCTCGAGGCCAACGCCAAGGAGCCGCTCTATCGCCTGCTGCCGACGCTCGGGGTCTCGGCCGCGCTGCGGCTCGATCCGACGCCGAGCGCGCCGAAGTCGCTCGAGGCGGTCGTCACCCTCAACGCCACCTGGACCATCTTCGACGCGGGCGTGCGCTACGCCGACAAGAAGACGCGCACGGCCCAGGCCGACTCGGCGGCCCTGGACGAGTCGGCCCTGCGTCGCTCGGTCGAGACCGACGTGAAGATCGCCCAGGCCTCGCTCAAGGCCGCCCGCGAGTCGTTCAAGATCGCCGACGAGGCGCTGGCTGCGGCGCAGAAGAGCGTGGAAGAGACGACCACCCTGTACAACCAGGGGCTCGCCAAGGCGATCGAGCTCACCGACGCCAACCTCACGCGCTTCGACGCCGACGTCACCCGCGCCTCGGCCCTGCTCACCATGGAGCAGGCCTACCTCGATCTTCGCCAGGCACTGGGATACGGTCCGCTCGACGCCTAGCGCGTCGACGATGCAGCGATCTCCTTACATCTGCCTGCTCGCGATGGCGTGCGCGGTCACGAGCGTGGGCTCGTGCAAGCCGCAGGAGACGGCGCAGTCGGGCAAGGGCGGCGGCAAGGGTGGCAAGGGCGGCGCGGGTGGGCTCGCCTTCCCGGTCGACGTGATCGAGCTCGAGTCCAAGCAGGTCGACTACGTCGTGCAGTCGAGCGGCACGCTCGAGGCGTTCGAGCGGGTGCAGGTCACCTCCCGCGTGGCCGGGGTGGTCGACAAGGTCGCGTTCACCGAGGGCCAGGAGGTCAAGAAGGGCGACCTCCTCGTCATCATCGAGTCCGAGCGCTACCAGCTGGCGGTCAACAGCGCCAAGGCGGTGGTGGCCAAGGCGAGCGCGGTGCTGGCCGACGCCGAGGCCATGGTCGCGCGCCGCGAGAAGGCGAGCGCCGAGCACCCGGGCCTCATCCCCGCCGAGGAGCTCGCCACCTACAAGACCAAGGTCCTCACCGCCAAGGCCGACCTCATGTCGGCGAGCGAGTCGCTCAAGGTCGCCCAGATCAACCTCCGCGACGCCTACGTGCGCGCGCCGATGGCGGGCGTGATGCAGACCCGCACCGTGGAGACCGGCCAGTACGTGGGCACGGGCATCCTCATGGCCACCCTCCTGCGGCAGGACCCGATGCTCCTGCGCTTCCAGGTCGAGCCCAAGGACGCGCCGCGCCTCAAGCCCGACCTGATCGCGAACTTCATGATCCGCGAGACCGCGCGGGTGTACCGGGCGCGCATCACGCTCGTGTCGGCGGCGGCCGACCCGACCACCCACACGTTCGGCGTCACCGGCGAGGTGCAGGAGGACGACCACCAGTTCTGGCTGCGCCCGGGCCGGCAGTGCGACGTCACCATCAAGTTCCCCGCCCAGCGCGCGGCCGTCCTCATCCCGCGCACGGCGGCGCGCGCCACCGCCCAGGGCTACATCGTCTACGTCGTCGAGGACGAGGTCGCCTTCGAGCGCACCGTGACCCTCGGCATGAACACCGAGGACGGCCGCATCGAGGTGCGCTCCGGCCTCAAGGCCAAGGAGATGCTGGTCATCCGCGGCGCGGACGCGCTCGCCACCGGCGCCAAGGTCAAGAGCTCGAAGGTGAGCTGGGAGGCGCCCAAGCTGCCCGCCACGAGCCCGGCGACCCCGGCGCCCTCCTCGTCGGGCTCCGCCGACCCCGCGTCGTCGTCCTCCGGCTCCGAGGGCGGCAAGAAGAAGCACTGGGGGCCCAAGCCGTGAGCGTCACCGACGTCTCGGTGAAGAACCCGGTCTTCGCCTGGATGTTGATGGCCGCGACGATGCTCTTCGGGCTCGTCGCGATGACCCGGATCGGCATCAGCCAGTACCCGGACGTCGACTACCCCAACATCAGCGTCTCGGTGAGCTGGCCCGGCGCGTCGCCCCCCGCCATCGAGCGCGAGATCTGCGACCCGCTCGAGCAGGCGCTCTCCCAGGTGGAGGGCATCCAGCAGATCCAGTCGCAGGCGAGATCCGGCTCCTGCCGCCTCACGGTCACCTTCGACATCTCGCGCAACGTCGACCTCGCGTTGCAGGACGTGCAGTCCAAGGTCTCGCAGGCGCAGCGCTCGCTGCCCAAGGACGTCCAGTCCCCGACCATCTCCAAGTCCAATCCGGACGACACACCGGTGCTCACCATCGGCGTCTCGGGGCCGTTCTCGCGGCAGGTGCTGGCCGACTACGCCAAGTACCAGGTGCAGGCCCAGCTGCAGACCGTCGAGGGCGTGGGGCAGATCCAGCTCAACGGCGGCCTCGACCGCAACGTGCGCATCTGGCTCGACGCCTCCCTGATGCAGGAGAAGGGCGTCGTCGCGACCGACATCATCAGCGCCATCCAGAAGGAGCACGTCGAGGTGCCGGGCGGCCAGATGACCGCCGGCGACCGCACCCTCGACGTCCGCCTCCTCGGAGAGGCCATCGACATCGACGCCTTCCGCAAGATCGTCGTCCGCAAGACCCACCCGGTGGTCACCCTCGGCGACGTCTCGATGATCGAGGACGGCTTCGCCGACGTCACCTCCATCGCCCGCCTCGACGGGGCCCCGCTCCAGGCCCTCGGCGTCCTCAAGCAGCGGGGCACCAACGCGGTCGCCGTCGCCAAGGCGGTGCGCGAGAAGGTCGCCCTGCTCGAGAAGACCCTGCCCAAGGGCATGAAGATCGACGTCCTGTTCGACTCGTCGGTGTTCATCAGCGAGGCCATCCACGAGATCGAGCTCGAGCTCGGCCTCGCCATCGTGCTCACCGCGTTCGTCTGCTGGCTGTTCCTCGGGTCGCTCTCGAGCACGTTCAACGTGATCCTGGCCATCCCGATGTCGCTGCTCGGCACCATCGCCGTGCTCTATTTCTGCGGGTTCACGCTCAACACGTTCACCCTGCTCGCCCTGTCGCTCTCGGTCGGCCTCGTGGTCGACGACGCCGTGATGGTGATGGAGAACATCTATCGCCACGCCGAGATGGGCAAGGACCGGGTGCGCGCCTCGCTCGACGGTACCCACGAGATCACCTTCGCGGCCCTCGCCGCCACCCTCGCCGTCATCGCCATCTTCCTGCCCGTCATCTTCATGAAGGGCGTCATCGGGAAGTTCTTCTTCCAGTTCGGGGTCACCCTCTCGGTGGCCGTGATGCTCTCCTACTTCGAGGCGATCACCCTCGCGCCGGCGCGCTGCGCGCAGATCCTCACCTCCTCGCGCGAGGGGCGGAGCTGGGTCGGGCGGGTCGCCGACGCGGGCTTCTCCGCGCTCGAGCGGGCCTACGCCCGCAGCCTCGGCGGGGCACTGCGGTTCCCCAAGCTGGTCCTTCTCGCGTCGGTGATCGTGGTCGGCCTGTGCGGGTTCCTGGTCACCAAGATCCCGAGCGAGTTCGTGCCCGCCCAGGACCAGAGCCGCCTCATGGTGCGCCTCCAGACCGAAGCCGGCACCACCCCGGAGGCCGCGGCGCCGCTCATCGCCAAGGCCGAGGCGCGGATCGCCGCGCACCCCGAGGTGGAGCACATGCTGTCCACCCTCCAGGGCTCCAGCGGCTCCATCACCCTCAACCTCGTGCCGCCCGAGAAGCGCAAGGTCACCGCCCAGCAGCTGCTCGTGTCGTTGCGCAAGGAGCTGCAGGGCATCGCCGGGCTGCGGGTCTCGCTCCAGGACCCTTCGCTCTCGGGGTTCGGCATCTCCAAGGGCAGCCCCATCGACTTCACCGTGCGCGGCGCCGACTGGGACGTGGTCACCGCGGCCGCCGCCCAGATGCAGAAGGACCTCGAAGCGGCCGGGCTCGTGGCCGACATGAAGAGCGACTACCAGGTCGGCTCGCCCGAGCTCGAGATCATCCCCGACCGCGCCGCCGCGGCCGACCTCGGGGTCTCGGTGTCCGACCTCGGCAACACGGTGAGCGCGCTCGTGGGCGGCAACACCATCGGCAAGTTCTCCACCGGCGGGCGCCGCATCGACATCCGCATGCGTCTCATCGCCTCGCAGCGCAACCGCCCCGAGGACATCGCGCTCATCGGCGTGCGCACCGCGAGCGGCAAGCTGGTCCCCATGTCGCTCCTCGTGACCCAGAAGGAGGAGCCCGTGCTCTCGTCGATCACCCGCCTCGACCGCGAGCGCGCGATCGGCCTCTCGGGCAACGTGGCCCCGGGGCACTCGCAGGCCGAGGTCATGGCCAAGGTCAACGAGCTCTCCCTCAAGCTGCCCGTCGGCTGTCGCGTGGTGGCCGCGGGGCAGGCGTCGCAGCTCGCCGAGACCACGGGGGGCATGTGGTTCGCGCTCGCGATCGGGATCATGGTCGCGTACATGGTCCTCGCGAGCCAGTTCAACTCGTTCCTGCACCCGACCACGGTGCTCACCATCCTGCCGTTCGCGGTGGCCGGCGCGATCATCGGCCTCTACGTGTCGGGCAAGTCGCTCAACCTGTTCAGCATGATCGGTCTGCTGCTCCTGATGGGGATCGTGAAGAAGAACTCCATCCTGCTGGTCGAGTATGCGAACCACGTCCGCGAGCACGAGGGACTCGGCGCGCTCGAGTCGATGAAGAAGGCGGGGCCGCTCCGGCTGCGGCCGATCTTGATGACCACGATCGCCACCATGATGGCCGCGGTGCCGCCGGTGCTCGGGATCGGCCCTGGTACCGAGACCCGGAGCCCCATGGCGGCCGCCGTGCTCGGCGGCCTCACGGTGTCCACGATCCTGAGCCTGCTCGTCGTGCCCGCGTTCTACGTGGTGTCGGACAACGCCAAGAACACGCTGGCAAGGTGGTTCCGCAAGGAGGCGCCGCCACCGCCCGCGCCCGACACGCCCGAGGGCCCGGCGCCCGAGGCCACCTGACGAAGACGTGCCAGACTCCGTCGTGAGGGTCGAGGTAGATGCGTAGGCCGCGGCTTGTCGAGATCCTCCTCCTCTGCGCCGTCGCGTTCGGGGTCGGAGGCGTGCTCGCGCGGGGGCGACGCCCGCGCGCGGCACCGGCGGTCGCCACGATCGACGCGGCCCCCGAGGC
>CAZUZY010000330.1:0-10002 GCA_964624885.1 uncultured Polyangiales bacterium
CGCGACCGCGCTTCGCCGAGTCGGCCGAGGTCGTGGTCAAGGCCCTGCGCGCGGTGCTGCGGGACGCGTGGCTCGAGGCCGGGGACCCGCGCGGCGAGCACGTCGTCCTGTGCGAGCTCGCGCGGACCCGTGGGCTCACGGCGGAGGAGCTGGCCCGGCGCCAGCGCCTGGAGGCCGATCACTACGACGCGTGGGCGGACGGCCTCGGCCAGATCCGCTGGGGTCGCACGTTCGATCGCGGCTTCCTCGACGGCGTGCGGATCGACCCGGAGTACGACGCGCCGCAGCTCGTGGCGAGCCTCGACCGCCCCGGCTGGCGGACGGTGACCCACGTCGACACGACCTCGATCTACCAGCGCCCGATCCCGGAACCCGCGCTCGAGCGCCTCGGACAGTTCTCGCTCCGCGCCGTCTCGATCCGTGGCCAGCACCTCGGGGTGCTGGTGCAGATGAAGCCCGCCTGGCTCGAGCAGCTCACGCTCGACGACGAGGCGCCGACGACCGGCCTGCACCGCCCGTTCTTCCCCGCGCTCTCGGTGCTCGACGTCCGGTGCCGCGCGAAGAGCGTCGAGGCGTTCTCGCGTCTGCTCGACTCCACGGCGATCCCGGGGCTCGCGGTGCTGGCCTTCGCGCGTCGAGCCATCCCGGTCTCGGTGTGGCTCTCGGCGGTGGCCGCGCGGGTACCCGTGCCGGTGTTCGTCGTGCGCTGGGGCGACACCACGTTCACGTTCACGCGGGTCGGAGGCGCGTTCGATCTGCTGCTCACCCTGCACCCGAACGGGCGCGTGGAGCCGCGCCTCGCGCAGGTGGTCGAGGACCTCGGTGCGCTGCCCGCGGGCGCGCTGCGCGTGGTCCACGTGGAGGGTCGACCGCTCGACAAGAAGGGAGAGAAGGCGCTGCGCGCCGCGCTCGAGGGCCGCGCGACGGAGGTGCGGGTCTGACCCTGGGTCACTTCCGGCAGACCAGGAACACCTCGCTCCCTCTCTTCGGCACGGTGTCCCCGACGAACCGCAGCGTGCCGACCGAGCCCGCCTTGGTGCAGGCGTCCCCGATCACCGCGGGCACCTTCGAGTAGCAGAAGCCGCCGGTGGTGGTCGTGAACGCCGGATCCTCGAGGCAGCCCTTGGTCACCTCGGGCGGCGCACGTCCCTCCGTCAGCTGACGCTGCTCGCACACCAGACGTCGACGGCCGTCCGAGCCGACGACGATCACGTCCTCCCCCTCCACGATCGCCTGCACGAGCTCCCTCTTCGGGAGCCCGTCGACGCCGACCACGGTCACGGTGACCTTCAGCGCCGCCGCCGCCACCGCCTTGGTGACCGGTGGGAAGGCAGAGTCGGCGAGGCGACGGCACGGTTCGCTGCCCGGCGTGCAGTAGCCCGTGCTCGCCCCGACGCCGGTGAGCGTCTCGCACCGCTTGCCCTCGAACGACGGCATCACCTCCACGACGGTGCACGGAACGGCACCGCTCGCATCCGCCGAGAGCACCTGGCGCAGGCACTGCTGGCCGAGCCCCGCGCGGACGCGATCGACGATCGCCTGGACGATCGGCGAGAAGCTCTCGTTGCAGATCGAAGCCGCGAGCCCGCTCGCCCCGAGCCGCTCGAGGATGCGCAGATGGCGAAGCCCTGGGTACGCCTTGTAGTGAGACTGCTTCGTCGACGAGTCGCAGAGCGGGCTCTTCTTGGCCGCGTCCACGCCGAGCGATTCGCAGTCGTTCGCGCCCGCGGCCCCCGTCGCGCGGGGACCGATGCACGCATACTGCAGCTCGTCCCCGGTCGGCGAATCGCGGTCACCACCGTTGGCCGCGTCGATGGTCCGGTCGCCGGCGAAGCGCGGCACGCCGGCGCGCGGGGCGATCGACTCGATCATGTGCGGGTCGCGCTTTGCGACATCGGGGCTCGTGAGCTTCTCCCAGTCGGCGGCGGTGAGCAGCTTCGGCGCCCCCGTCGGTGCGTGCAAGAGGGCCTTGGGCGCGCCGACGATGGCGGTGACGAGGAGCAGGCTCGGGTCGCGGACGGCCCCCGAGAAGACCGGGTTCGGGCCGAGCTTGCCGCTCGACCCCGGCACCGTCGTGTCCTTGAAGGCGTTGACGTAGCGGTCGCGGCCGAAGAGGAAGTTGAAGCCGAACCGTTGCACCTGGTGGAACCCCCGGAGGCTCCGCCCGTCCGGATCGTCGTTGAGCTTGTCCTTGGCCCACGGGCGCGTGCAGTTGGGGTTCTTGTCGTCCACGAAGCACGAGAAACACCCCTTGCCGGTGAGCACGTCGGCGCTGTCCGGCTCGACGTCGTCGGGGATCGCCGCGCACGCGTCCCAGCCGCGACGCATCGCGCCGGGCGCGTAGGCCCAGGGGATCCAGTTCTTGCCGGCGGGTCGCAGCGACACGTCGTTCTCGTCGGACAGGATGACGACCGCGAGGAACGAGTCCGGTCGCAGGAACGCGGCGCGTTGTGTGAGGAGCTCGGTGTCGACACCCTCGACGACGATGTCGCCGGTGCAGTCCTCCGAGGTGGGGCCGAACGTGCACTTCGCGGCCGCCGTCGCGTACGGCGCGGGATCGATCAAGAAGTGGTAGAGCGCCTCCCAGGTCTGCTCGTAGCCGCAGCCGACCTGGTCGGCGGACTGGACGAGGCACGAGGTCGCGGTCTGCAGGGTCAGGGCTCCGTCCTTGCCCTTGAAGCGGGCCGCGGGATCGCGCAGCGGGTCGAAGACCCAGACGAGGGGCGAGGCCTCGACGGGGCCCGGGCATGGCACGGCGCTCGGCGCGGCGGTGGGGGTCGTGACCACCCAGCCCGAGCCGCCCCCCTCCGAAGGGCGGGGGAGGAGGTGCCCGCGGTCGTCGTTGGACTTGTTGGTGAGGGCCGGGTCACACGCGCTCGTGCCCTGCGAGCCCAGCGAGGACGTGATCACGCCGACGTGGACGTCGGTGCTCGTGTTTCGCCGGCCGGTCACGGGATCGACGGTGTCGGCGGTGAGCCGCGCGACGAGCTCCGGGATGCGCTTGCCGAGCTCGCCTTGCTTGTCGGCCATCGACAGCGAGTTGTCGACGACGAACAGGAGGTCCACCTTGTCGATCGCGCTCGTGCGGTAGCCGTCGATGGTGACGGGGGTGCCGATCGGACCTCCGTCCACACCCACGGTGTCGTCACCGCCGACGTCGGGCACGGGCAGCTTGCCAGGGTCCTCGACCTTGCCACAGCCCACGATCGCGGCGGTGAACAGCAACCGGACGAGAGAGCGGTCCATGGGCGACTCCTCCTCTCGAGCATCGCACGGTCCGGCGCCTCCTCGCACCAGCGGTCGGAGTCCCTCGCTCGCGTCGAGCCTCGACCGCTAGAATGTACGTCGATGCAGCCCGGCGACGTCATCGATGGTCGCTACCGCGTCGAGCAGCTCGTGGCGCGGGGGGGCATGGGCGAGGTCGCCCGCGCCGTCGACCAGGACGACGGGCGGGTGGTGGCCGTCAAGACGGTCCGGTTCGACCACGAGGTGCTGCGGGCGCGGTTCCGGCGGGAGGCCGCCATCCTCGCTCGCGTGCGCCATCCGCGCGTCGTCGAGTACCTCGGTGAGGGTCGCTTCGGCGACCTCGACTACCTCGTCATGGCCTGGCTCGACGGCGAAGACCTGCGCACCCGGGCCGCCCGCGCGCCCCTCCGGCTCCACGAGGCCCTGACGCTCGTGGCCCGCGTGGCCGACGGGCTCGGTCACGTGCACTCGCTCGGGATCGTCCACCGCGACGTCAAGCCCAGCAACGTCTTCCTGCGACACGGTGAGGTGCGGGATCCCATCCTCCTCGACTTCGGCGTGGCCCGAGACGAAGCGCTGTCCGAGTCGCTCACCGCGGTCGATGCACTCGTCGGTACGCCCCAGTTCATGGCTCCCGAGCAGGCCCGCGGCGAGCGCGTGAGCCCGGCCACCGACGTGTTCGCGCTCGGGTGCCTGCTCCACTACCTCGTCGCCGGCTCCGCGCCGTTCGCGGCGGACGACCCGGTCGCCACGCTCGCCCGCCTCCTCTTCGAGGAGGCGCCGTCGCTCTCCCGGAGGCGGAGCGGTGCGCCTCGCGAGCTCGACGAGCTGCTCGCCGAGGTGCTCGCCAAGGACCCTGCGCGCCGCCCCCGCGACGCCGCCCGGTTCGCCGACGCGCTCGCGCAGCTCGAGATCGCCGATCTCGCCCCTCCGTCCCGAGGTGGGGTCGAAGGGAGCGCCACGGCCCTCGTCCCCCGCTTGCTCAGCGTGGTGGTCGAGAGCCACGGTCGCTTCGACGACACCGTGGCCCCCGACGAGGCGCACGCGCTCGCCCTCCTCGAGCGGGACTTCTCGGCCCGCCGCGTGCGGTCGGCCGAGGGGCGCGATCTCTACGTCGTGACGGGCGTGCAAGTGGCGACCGATCTCGCCGAGCGAGCCGTGAGCTCCGCGCTCTCGATCGTGGCGCGGAGGGGCGGCAGCCGCGCGGCCGTGTGCACCGGCCTCGGCGACGCGCGGCTCTTCGCCCTCTCCGAGCTCCTGGTGCGCGCCGACCGGCTCGCGGCCAACGCGCTCGAAGGCGAGGTGGTCGTGGACGCTCCCACCGAATCGCTCGTGCGACGGCGGTTCGTGATCGAGCGAGACGGAAAGGCTCCGCGCGTGCGCGGCGAGCGCTCGCTCGACGACAGTCCGCGCGTCCTCGGACGCACGACGCCGTTCGTCGGTCGGCGACGCGAGCTCGCGCTGCTGCAGGGGATCGCCGACGACTGCGTCGAGGAGCGTTCCCCTCGGGTGGTGCTGTTGCTGGGCGAGCCCGGCATCGGCAAGTCACGGGTGCGCTTCGAGCTCGTCGCGACGCTGACCGCGTTCGAGCGGCACGTGGTGCGAGCCGACCCCGTCGGCGGACGCCTCGCCATGGGCCTCGCGCGCCGCATCACCCGCAGCCTGCTCGAGCCCGCCCTCGGCGGCGGGGTCGAGGCCCTGGCCCACTACCTCGAGAGCCGGGGCGTCGAAGCGCCGCTCCCGACGGCCGAGGGCGTGCACGAGCTCCTCGGCCTCGCCATCGCCCGACCGAGCGACGCGCTCGTGGCCGCCCGGCTCGAGCCTCGCCTCGCGCGGGAGCTCCTCGAGCACACGTTCCTCCGGCTGCTGTGCGGGTTTTCGTCGACCCCGCTCGCGGTGGTGCTCGAGGACCTGCAGTGGAGCGACCACGCCTCGCTCCGCCTGCTCGACCGCGCGGTGGGCGAGCTGGAGGCCCCGCTGTTCGTCCTCGGAATCGGCCGCCTCTCGACCCAAGGCGCGTTTCCGGGGTTGTTCGACAAGCGCGCCAAGACGGAGCTGCGCTTGCCGCCGCTCTCACGGACGGCGATCCGGGTGTTGCTCGACACCCTGCTCCCCGAGGTCGACCACGCCACCCGTGAACGGATCGAGGAACTCTCCGAGGGCAACGCCTTCTACCTCGAAGAGCTCGTCCGCGAGGCCGCCCATGGCGGTGAGGTCGGGCGCAGCGAAGGCGTGCTGTCCATGGTGCAAGGCCGCATCGACGCCCTCGGAGGCGAGGCGCACGCGACGGTCCTGCGCGCCGCGGTCATGGGCCCGGTGTTCCACCGCGGTGCGCTCGAAGCGATGCTCCCTCCGAGCACGGTCGCGGCCGGCCTCGCGGAGCTGCGACGCACGGAGCTCGCGGCGCCCCGCGCCAGCTCGCGCTTCCCGGAGGACGAGGAATGGATCGTGCGCAGCGAGCTCGTCACCGCCGCCGCCTATCGCACCCTCTCCGAAGCCGACCGCGTCCACGCGCACGCCCGCGTGGGTCACTGGCTCGTCGCGGTCGGCGAGACGGAGCTCCTGGCCATCGCCGAGCACTTCGTGCGGGGCCACGAGCCGGGCCCCGCTGTCCACTGGCTGACCGCGGCCGCCGAACAGGCCCTCGACGCGAACGACCTCGACGGAGCGCTCCAGCTGGTCGATCAGGCCGAGACGCTGTCGCCGACCGAGCGCGACGGGCTGTCGCTCGGACTGCTGCGGATCGAGCTGCAGCGTCTGCGGGGCGACTTCGGGGCCGTGGTGCAGGCCGCCGAGGCCGTGCGGGTGCAGGTCGCCGAGGGCGCCGAGCCCTGGATCCACGCGGTCGCCGAGCAGGTCGCGAGTGGACTGCGACTCGGCCGGAGGGGCGACGCCGTCGCGGCGGTCCACCACCTGCGCGCGCACCATGGCCCAGCCGGCGACGCGGCGATCCTCGCGGTCGCGCGGGCAGCCTCTGGCCTCGCCGCGGTCGGGGAGGGAGCGCTGGCGGCGGCGCTGCTCGCCGACCTGGCACCGAGCGGTACGGCCGTGGTGCGCGCGAGTCGCGCCGGGGTCGCCGCGCTCCTCGCACTCACGAGCGAGGGAGACCTGCGCGCCTACCGCGCCCGCTCGCTCGACGCCGTCGAGGCGTTCACCGCGGCCTCGGATCGGCGCGGCGCCTGCACCCAGCGGATCAACGCGGGCTACGCCGCCATCCGGCTCGGCCGGATCGTCGAGGCGCGGACCCACCTCGAGCGGGCGGCCGAAGAGGCGGAGGGACTCGGGCTGCACCACCTCGGCGCCGCGGCGGTCCACAACCTCGGCCTCGTGCTGCTGCGGCTCGGAGACGTGGCGGGGTCGATCGCGCTGCAGAGGCGCGCGCTCTCTTCGCTGGAGGCCCAGGGCGATCTGCGGCTCGCCGAGGGCGCGCGGTGTTACCTGGCCGAGGCCTTGCTGGCCGACGGGCGTCTCGCGGAGGGTCTCGGCGAGGCCGAGCGCGCAGCCGTCGCGCTGGCCGACGTCCCCACGATGCGGGCGGTCTGTGGCGTCACCCTGGCGAGGGCGGCGCGTCTCTGCGGAGACTTCGCGCGCGCGGCCCTGGCGCTCGACGCCTGCCACCCCGCGTCGCTGCCAGCCGACGTCCTCGCCGCGCGCGTCGAGAGGCTGGAGCTCGCCGCGGCCACGGAGGATCGAGCGGAGTGGCAGCGCGCCCTCGCCGCGGCCGAGGAGCAGCTCGCCGCGGTGGTCGCGGGCTTCTCCGACGACGAGCTCCACCACTTCTTCGACGGCGTTCCAGAGGCTCGCCTTCTGCGCGCCGCATCCGCCCGTTATGCTCCGGCCGTCGATGTCTGACGACCGCACGCACACGCACGACCTGGCCCCGACCTCGTCCGCGCTCCGCCTCATCGTCATCGACGCCGAGCGCTCGCGGGTCGTCGATCTCGCGCCGGGCGACGCCATCGTGGGCCGCGCGGAGCAGGCCGACGTGCGGCTCGACGACGCTTCGGTGTCCAAGCAACACGTGCGCTTGAGGGTCCGACTCGACGGAGGGGTCACCGTGGTGGACCTCGGCAGCCGCAACGGCACCCGGCTCGACGGGCGCGCGCTGACGGACGAGACGCCCCTCGAGCCGGGGGAGCCGCTCGAGATCGGGCGCAGCACGCTGGTGCTCCAGCGCGGAGACGGCGTCATGCGCCGGCCCCCTCGCGCGGCCTCCACCTACGTCGACGTGCGACGGGTCTCGCTCGGCGACGACACGCTGATCCTCGCCGACGACGTGACCGCGCGCGCGTTCGCGCTGCTCGGTCGGCTCGCGACCTCGGCCCTGACCGTGTGCGTGCTGGGCGAGACCGGCACGGGCAAGGAGCTCGCCGCACGTTTCCTGCACGAGCGATCGTCGCGGGCGAGTGGGCCGTTCGTCTCCGTCAACTGCGCGGCGGTCGCCGAGTCGCTGGCCGAAGCCGAGCTGTTCGGGCACGCCCGCGGAGCCTTCACGGGCGCGGCGGTGGCGCGGGCGGGGGTGATCGAGGCCGCCCACGGCGGGACGCTGTTCCTCGACGAGATCGGCGAGCTCACCCCTCCGATCCAGGCCAAGCTCCTGCGCGTGCTCGAGACGCGCGTGGTCGTGCGGCTCGGCGAGGTCGAGCCGCGACGCGTGGACCTGCGGCTGGTGTGCGCGACCCATCGGGACCTCGACGTCGAGGTGCGCGAGGGCCGCTTTCGACAGGACCTTCGCTTTCGCATCGCGGGCGCCCCGGTGCACCTCGCCCCCCTCCGTGAGCGACCGCGCGAGCTGCGCGCGCTCGCTGCCCACTTCCTCGGCCGCGCCGCGGGTACCCGCTCCATGTTCCTCTCCGAAGAGGCGCTCGGCGTGCTGCAACGCCATGCCTGGCCGGGCAACGTCCGGGAGCTGCGCAACGCGATGGAGTGGGTCGCCGCCACCTGCGAGGACTCCGAGGTCGGCGCCACCGCCCTGCCGGAGAGCGTCCGCGGGTCGCCGGATCCCGCGCCACCGGGGCAGGAGAGCCCGATGCGCGGGCTCGCCGACGAGGTCAAGGACCTCGAGCGACGCCGCATCGCCGAGGCCCTCTCGGCGACAGGGGGCAACAAGACCCGCGCCGCCGCCCTGCTCGCCATGCCGATCCGCACCTTCAGCGAGAAGGTGAAGCTCTACGGCCTCGGGAAGTGAGAGCGCGTAGACTCGGCCCGCGATGAGCGCGTATCGAGAGGGCCGCGCGCCGGTCCGGCACAAGGCGTTCGCGGTGCTCTGCGCGCAGTGCGCCGCGCCACGGGTCTTCCGCGACCCCGACGACAGCTTCGTGTGCGAGCGGTGCGGCCTCGACCAGCCCGTCTTCGCGCCGGCACCGCTCCCGCTCGAACCGACCGTGCGGCAGTGGCGCGGCGTCCCGGAGGGCGTGGCGAAGACCGTCGCCGACGACCTCACCCTCTTCGCGCGCGAGCTCGGCGTGAACGAGGCCGCGACCGCCCTCACCCTCTCTTGCCACGGGCTCGACGTCGTCGTGGAGGTCGCCACGTCGAGCGGCCACCCCGTCGGGGTCGACGTCACCGTCCGCGTCACCGGCTTGCCCGCGGTCATCCTGCGCGTGGAGAACCCGGGGCACGTCGAGGCCAAGCGGACCGGCCTCACCGTGGAGGTGCAGACGGGCGATCCGGACTTCGACCGAAGAGTGTTCGTCGAGTCGGCCGTCGCGCACGAAGACCTCGCGGTCACCCTGGCCTCCCCGGCCGTGCGCCAGGCCGTCGTCACCGTCCTCCGTCACGTCGACAGCGTCGAGCTCACGGCGCTGGGGATCGAAGTCGGCCTGCGCGGCGACGAGGCCTACGAGCCGACGCGCCTGCGGGAGCTCGTCGCGGCGCTGCGAACCGTCGCCGGCGCGCCGCGCGCCCTGTCGGCCTCCACCGAGGAGACCCCCCGCCGGGTGACGCTGACCCGGGTCGTCCTGTTCGGCGCCGCGCCCTGCATCGTCGCGCCGCTCGTCTACGCGCTGCACGCGTACGCGCCGTTCGGCGTGCTCGTCGGCTTCGTCGCCGCCGGCCTCGCTCTGCTCGTCTGGCTCGCGCTCCAACCGCCTCTGCGCCGGATCGTCGCCGGCCGTTCCCGCTCGCACCTCGACTTCGCCCTGCTGCGCGGTGTCCTGCTCGGCGACCTGTTCGGGCTCGCCCTCGCGACGCTCGTGCTGGTGAACGGCGCGGCCGACCACTCGCCCCCCCGAAACGTCGAGCTCGTCGCCCACGAGATCGGCTACGACAGCGAGGAGCACCAGGCCATCGTCCACGCGATGGACGGCTCCGAGAAGCACAGCTTCCGCTTCGACGACCCGCAGCGGCGCATACAGCTCCCCGCGACCGTGACCGCCACGTTCCGCCGCGGGCGGCTCGGCTTTGCGTGGCAAGAGGGCGTGGCCGTCGTGCACTGGTCGAGCCTCGACACGCCGGGCAAGTAGTCGATTGTCGAATCGACGTTGCTCGAGCCCGAGGGCGACCCCAACGTGGCGGTCATGAACACGACGAACACACCGGTGGAAGCCCGCAGCGGCGCAGTGAAAGAGGGTCTCGAGGGCGTGGTGGTCGCGGCGACCCGCCTGTCCGACGTCGACGGCGAGCGCGGCCGCCTCATCGTCGCCGGGCACGACGTCGAGGCGCTCGCGGGGCGCGTCACCTTCGAGGATCTCGTCGCGCTGCTCGACACCGGGCGCCTGCCGAGCGCGGCCGAAAGCGCGGCCCTCGCGCAGAGGC
>CAZUZY010000331.1:0-9993 GCA_964624885.1 uncultured Polyangiales bacterium
GCAGGACCACGGTCGCCGCGGGCACGACCTCGGCGTGGCGGCCGAGTCGCGCACAGGCGAGCGCGAGGGTGCGCCGCGCCGCGGTGCGCTCCGGCTCGGCGGACAGCAGCTTCTCGAGCGAGACCACGCTGGCCTCGATGCGACCGAGGCGCTCTTCGCAGGCCGCGATGGTCGCGACGACCTCGAGGTCGGTGGGCGCCAGCCGAGACAGCGTGGTGAGCGCGGCGAGCGCGGGCTCGTCCTCGCCGAGCGCCACGTGGCACGCGGCGAGCCGCCGCAACGGATCGACGTCGAGGGGTCGGAGCCGCACCAGCCGGGCGAACGCGTCCCGAGCGGCGGGCAGTTGCTTGTCCTTCTCGAGCGCCAGCGCGAGGGGCTCGAGGGCCGCGACGTCCTCGGGACGCAGCTCGCTCGCTCGGGTGAGCGGGGTGACCGAGTCCTTGTCGAGGCCGAGGCGCACGAGCGCGCGACCGAGGCCGAGCTGGGCCTCGAAGCGCTCCGGCCGCCCGGCGACCACGTGCTCGTAGGCGGCCTTGGCGCCCCGGGGGTCGTCGGTCGCGTCGCACAGCTCGCCGATGGTCTGCCACACGTCGAGGCGGCCGGGGGCGAGCTCGCTGGCCCGGCGCGCGGCGGCGAGCGCCTCGGCGTGCCGATCGAGCGCGCGCAGGGAGGTGGTCTCCTCCACGCACAGCTCCACGTCGGCGCGCTGGTAGCGGCGCGCGTGCGCCAGCTCGATCGCGGCGGTGGCGTGGTCCCCCGCGCGCTGGGCCTTCTGGCCGGCCTCGCGGTGCAGCGTCCCTAGGGGAGCCTCGAGATCCAGGAGCTTGGGGTCGAGCGTCAGCGCCTCGGTGAGCGAAGCGATCGCCTCGACGGGGTGCGCCGCCTTGAGGTGGGCGAGGCCGAGCCTCCGGTGGAGCGCCGCGTTGCTCGGATCGGCGGCGACGGCGCGGGCGAGGGCGGCGATCTCGTCGCCGGTGCGCCCGGTCTTCTCCTGGCACGCGGCCAGCAGCGCGAGCAGGGCGGCGTCCCCCGGCTCGGCCTCGACGGCCGTGGTCAGCGGCGCGATCGCGTCGTCGTGTCGCCCGAGGCGGGCGAGGATCTCGCCGAGGAGCCGTGGCGCGCCCGCCCGGGCCGGATCGAGGCGCAGGGCGGCCTGCTGCACGGGGAGCGCGTCCGCGTCGCGACCCCCGTGGGCGTAGGTCTCCGCGAGGCCGAACTGCGCGTCCAGGTCGTCGGGGCGCGCGCGCAGGAGCTGCTTCCAGGCCTGGACCGCCTCGTCGGTCTCGCCACGCAGGCGTCGCACGCGGGCGAGTTCGAAGTAGATCTGGTGGACCTCGGGCGCGAGCCGCATGGCCTCCTCGAGGTGACGCACCGCGAGGTCGAGCTCCTTGGTGCGCGCGTAGGAGACCCCGAGATCGAGCTGCGCCTCGGCGAGCTTCGGATCGAGCTGGACGGCGGCGAGC
Organism: uncultured Polyangiales bacterium; assembly: GCA_964624885.1. Lineage (GTDB taxonomy): Bacteria > Myxococcota_A > Polyangia > Polyangiales > JADJMO01 > JADJMO01. The sequence goes on from CAZUZY010000331.1 coordinate 1,464, forward strand.
AGCGCGCGGCGCGCCTCGTCGGGCTGCTTCAGGAGCTCGCACGCCTTGGCGAGGTGGAGCTGCGCGGTCGCCGAGGGCGGCCCGAGGGCGAGCGCCTTCTCGAGCGTGCGCTGCGCCTCGCGGGGCGAATCGAAGCGCAGGTACGCGAGGCCGAGGGCCCGCAGGGTGGGTGCATCGTTGGCCCGCAGGTGGTCGGCCTGCTCCAGCGACTCGACCGCCTCTTCGTAGCGCCCGACCTCCAGGTAGAGCTGGCCGAGCGCCTCCTGGTAGCGCGGCTCCTTCGGCACGAGGCGCACGGCGCGGGCGAGCGACTCCTCCGCGGGCCCGAGCTTGCCGAGGGTGCGCTGGCTACCCCCGAGCTGGAACAGCACCTCGGGCACATCGGCCTGCAGCCGCAGCGAGGCCTCGAGCTCGTCGATGGCCTCGGCGTGGCGCTGGGCCTCGGCGAGGAGCCGGCCGTGCAGCGCGCGGGCCTCCGGATCGTCCGCGCGACGCCGCAGCGCGTGCCGGATGTTGGAGAGCGCGTCGTCACGTTGACCGATGCGACCCTGGCTGTCGGCGAGCCAGACCAGCGCCTCGGCGTCCTCTGCGTCGAGGCGGCTCACCGTGGCGAGCGCCTTGGCTGCCGCGCCGTGGTCCCCGAGCGCGCGGTGGGTGATGCCCAGCTGGCGGTGGGCCTCCGCGCGGTCGGGCGCGGCGGCGATCGCGGTCTCGAGCTCCTTGATCGCCTCGGGCAGGCGCTCGAGCTCGGTCGCACAGCGCGCGGCATGCAGGTAGGCCTCGACGAAACCGGGGCGACGCTGGGCGGCGTCGCGGAACGCGGAGAGCGCCTGCGGGAAGTGCCCGAGCGCCTCGAGGTGGATCGCGAGCTCCCAGTGGAGCGCCGCGTCGCTCTCGCGCACCGCGACCGCGCGGCGCAACGTGTTGGTGGCGTCGGACGAGCGCTCGAGGCGCTGATAGGCCTTGGCGAGGAGCAGCAGCGCCTCGACGTGGGCGCCGTCGAAGCGCAGCGCCTGCTCGAGCGACTCCGCGGCGTCTCTGTCGCGAGCCAGGCCGAGCCGCGCCTTGGCCTGCGCGACGTGCAGCAGGGCCTCCTGCGGCGAGAGCTGCACGGCCGCCGCGAACGCCTGCTCGGCCGCCTCGAACCGCGAGAGCGCGAGGAGGCTCTCGCCGAGGGCCCGGTGCACCTCGACCCGGTCCTTCGCGAGGACCGCGGCGCGCTCGAGGAGACGCACCGCCGACGTGTGATCCTCGAGGAGCGCGTAGGCGAGCCCCGCGCCCACGTGGGCCGCGACGTCGTCGGCCCGCAGCGCGATCGTGCGCTCGTGGGCCTGGATGGTCGCGCGTCGGTCGCCCATGCCTTCGCAGGCCCGTGCGATCGCGACCCACGCCTCGACGTTGCTGGGTTGCAACACGACATAGGCCTCGAGGGCCTCGCGTGACGCGGGCCACGCGGCGAGCTCGCCGTGGGCGAGGCCGAGCGAGAGCAGGATGTCGGGCTCGGTGGGCGCCTGCTCGCGGGCGCGGATCAGGTACGCGGCGGCCTCGTCGAACCGGCGCGACGCGACCGCGGTGGCCGCCGCCTCGCGGAGCAACGCCACGAGATCGGGCTTGAGCGCGAGAGCTGCTTTGAACTCGACCGCGGCCGGCTCGTGCTGGCCACGCTTGGCGTAGCCCTGCGCGAGCTCCACGTGGGGCTCGACGAGCTCGGGCTTGAGCTCGATCGCCCGGCGCAGGGCCGGCTCGGCCTCCGCCCAGTTCCCTTGCTCGGCGAGCACGCTGCCGAGCGCGGCGTAGCCCTCGGGGTAGTCGGGCTTGTCCCGGAGGGCGCGCCGGCACGCCAGCACGGCTTCGTCGAGGCGCCCGAGCTTCTGCAGGGTCTGCCCGAGGCGGACGCGCTTCCACGCGTCGCCCGGGTTCACGAGAAGGGCGCTCTGCAGGACGTCGAGCAGCTGCTCCAGGTTCTTGTCGGCCATGGATCCCAACCCGAGCACCGGGCCCGACCACTTCTACCGGAACCCTCGCGGAGACACACGAGAATGCAGCGGATCGCCCGGCGGGTCGCCTCGAATCGGCGGCTGGGCTAGCGTCCCGACCCCTCGCCCCATGTCCCGCGCGTACTGCGAAGGCTGCCACCGGCCGCCGCTGGTCTGCATCTGTCACGCCCTGGTCACGTGCGCCCCCCGTACCAAGGTGGTGGTGGTCCAGCACCCCCGCGAGAGCGACAACGCCATCGGCACCGCCTGGATGGTCGAACGCTGTCTCGGCGCCGAGCGGCTGGTCGGGGTCGAGCTCGAGCACGACCCCGCGTTCCAGCGGGCGATCTCCGACCCCGCGGCCCCGGCGATCCTGCTCGCACCCGGCCCCGACGCCGTCGATCTCACCGCGAACCCACCCTCGACACCGGTGACGCTCGTGGTGGTCGACGGCACGTGGGCCCAGGCCCGCAAGCTGCTCCGCGTCAACCCGGCCCTCGCGCGCCTGCCGCGGTACGCGTTCCAGCCCGCCCAGCCGAGCAACTACCGCATCCGCCGCGAACCCGCGGCCCACTGCGTGTCCACCATCGAGGCCACGGTCGCCGCGCTCGACTGCCTCGAGCCCCTGCGCGGTGGGGGGTCGGTGCGCGCGGTGCTCGGGGCCTTCGACGCGATGGTCGACCACCAGATCCGCATCGCCCGCGAGCGCGCCGAGAGCCGCCACCTGCACGCTGCCCTCGCCCGCAAGGCCAGCCAGGCGCCGCGCGTCCGCAAGCTGCCGCTCCATCGCGCGGGGCTCGTGGTGGCCTACGGCGAGGCCAACGCCTGGCCGCGTGGCACCGAGCACGCCGCGCACCCCGAGGTCGTCCACCTCGTGATGGAGCGGGTCGAGACGGGCGAACGGTTCGAGGCGTTCGTCGCGCCGAGCCGCCCCCTCGCCCCGGGCTTCGCCCACCACACGGGCTTGCCGACCGCGCGGGTGCTCGCCGGCGAGGACCGCGCCGGGTTCCAGGCCCGCCTCGCCGCGTTCTTCCGGGAAGGCGACCGCCTCGGGGTGTGGGGTTTCTACGCGATCGATCTCCTGCTGCGCGAGGGGCTCGCGCTGCCGCCGCGGGTCGACCTGCGCACCACGGCGATGCGCTTCCTCGGCCGCCGGGCTGGCGATGCGGGCCAGATGGCGGACGCCCTGGGTTGCACGGTCGAGCCCGCCTGGGCGGACGGTCGCACCGGACGGCGGCAGGCGGCCTCGATCAGCGTGGCGCGCGCGCTCTCGGCGTGAGCGGACTCAAGGTCGGCGCGCGTGGTCCGTCTCCACGATCGCCATGTTCTGGAGGAAACGTCGAGAGGAACCGGTGACGGTGCGCGACGCCGAGCCGCCCGCGTGGCAGAGCGGCACGCACCCCGTGACCCAACCAGAGGACGACGCCGCCAACGACGCGCTCGACGCGCTCGGCGCGGTGCTGCGAGCGCTCGCGCGCAACGCGTTCGACCTCGGCGAGGTGAACGCCAAGAGCATCGAGAAGAAGCTCGAAGGGTGGGCCACCCACATCCTCGTGTGCGGCCCGGTGCCCGGCACCGAGGAGAGCGGCGCGCGCGCCCCCCGGCGGAACTTCAACGCGATGGTCCGCGCGGTCACCGATCACCGCAAGTACGAGCGCGAGTACGTCACGACCACCATCACCGAGCTGCGGACCACGCTGTGGTCGTTCGTCACCACGCTCACCCGGTCGCTCGGGGCGGAGGAGAGCACGGACACCCGCCTGCGCGAGCGCGTCGAGCGCCTCAAGGAGGCCGTCGCGAGCGACTCCTACGAGGCGCTGCGCGCGGAGGCGAGCCTGACGGCCAACGTGCTCGCCGACGTGGTCCACGAGCGCGAGGAGCGGGCGCGGCGCCAGGCCGCCGAGCTCGGCAAGACGCTGCGGTCGCTGCGCGAGCAGCTCGAGGAGGCCAACCGCGAGGGCGCCCTCGATCCGCTGACGCGCATCTACAACCGCAAGACGCTCGAGGAGGTGCTCGAGCGGTCGGTCGGCCTCTCGGCCTTGGCCCGCGAGCCGTGCTGCCTGCTCATGATCGACGTCGATCACTTCAAGCGGGTCAACGATCACTATGGCCACCCCGCGGGCGACGCCGTGCTCAAGGAGGTGGCCGACGCCCTCGTCCGTTGCTTCCCGCGCCGGGGCGACGTGGTCGCGCGCTACGGCGGCGAGGAGTTCGCGGTCGTGCTCACGGGCTCCACGATGGAGGAGGCCGCCCGGCTCGCGGAGAAGCCCCTCCAGGCCATGCGGGCGCTCACGGTCAAGCACGGGGCCCACGCCATCCAGGTGACGGTCAGCGTGGGCTACGCCGGCGTGCGCGCCGGGGAGCTCGCCGAGGCGTGGATCGAGCGCGCCGACAAGGCGCTCTACGCGGCCAAGACCGGCGGACGCAACCGCGCGGTCGCGGCGACCTGAGCCGCTCGGCGCTCCCGCGGGCTCGGCGTCGCGCGTCCGGCGTCAGTCGTCGTCGCTCGCGTGGCCGCCCTTCTTGGCGGTCTTGCTCGAGCTCTTGGGCTCGTCGTCGTCCTTGTCCTTGTCCTTCTTCTTCTTCTCGGCGCTCGGCCCGTTCTTGTCGCAGATGGAGACGAGGAGCAGCGCGGTGTCGATGCTGGACGTGCCCTTGATGCCCTTGGCCGCGCAGCGATAGGCCGACGAGTCGCGCTCCTTGATCTCGTTCATGCGGGTCATGCACTTGCTCCAGGACAGCTTGAACCCGTACGGGTCGGTCTTGCTCAAATCCTCGAGCTTCTGGCAGGTCTCCTCGGGGGTCGGGGTGCAACCGACCAGCCCGAGCGCCGCAAGACCGACCACCGCGATGTGCTTCCAGATCTCCATGTCCGTCTCCTGGGCCCGCCGTTGGGCCGCCCCCCTCTAGACAGGGGTGGGACCGCGATGTCGCACCTCCCCGCGTGAAAAAAAGCGCAGGCGAAAAACCCCGCGCGACCCGGCCTCTGCGGTAGACAGCGGCTCATGGCCCCCCTGCCCCCTGGCTCGCGCGTCGTGGTGTCCGAGTTCGCCGAGAGCCCGCTCGAGGCCGTGGAACACCACATGTCGCTCGTCGAGATGCCGGCCCCCGACCCGGCGCAGCTCTCCCCGCGCGACGTGATCGTCGCGGTCGAGAGCGCCCACGTCGGGTGGGTGGACCTCTTGATGACCAGCGGCCAGTACCAGCACATGCCCAAGCCGCCCTACACGCCGGGGCTCGAGATGGCCGGGCGGATCGCCTGGAAGGGCGCCGACGTGGACGGGTTCGCCGAGGGCGACGCGGTGCTCGTCGACGGCTTCCTCGCTGGCCCGCGGTCGCTCGGCGCCTACCAGCGATGGGGCGGGTTCGCCACCTACGCGGTCGCTCCCGTGGAGGCGCTGCACCGGCTCCCCGGCGAGCTGTCTTTCGACCAGGCGGCGGGGCTGCTCGGCGCCTACGAGACCGCCTACCACTGCCTCGTCACCCGTGGCCGCCTCGCCGCCGGAGAGACCGTCCTGATCCACGGCGCGTCAGGGGCCACCGGCCTCGCTGCGGTGCAGGTCGCCAAGCTCCTCGGCGCGAAGGTGATCGCCACGGGCCGCTCCGACAAGAAGCTCGCGGTCGTGCGCGAGCACGGCGCCGATCACGTGATCTCGGTCACCCGCCCCGACGGCACGCTGCGCAAGTTCCGCGACGACGTGAAGGCGCTCACCGGGGGCGCCGGCGTCGACGTGGTCTACGACGCCGTCGGTGGTGACATCTCCCTCGAGAGCCTGCGCTGCGTGCGGTTCGGCGCGCGCTTCCTCATCGTCGGCTGGGCCTCCACCCCGTTCGTCGCGCAGGGCAAGGGCCTCCGCGGCGCGCCCAACGCCAACCAGCTGCCGACCAACCTCGTGATGATGAAGAGCCTCGACGTCCTCGGGTGCCCGACCGCGATCTCGACCGCGTTCGACCCGAGCAGCCGCCCGCCGCGCCTGGCCAAGGTGCTGCAGTGGGCCGCCGACGGGCTCGTGAAGCCGCACGTCTCCCACACGTTCCCGCTCACCGCGTTCCGCGACGCCCTGCGCGCCCGCTGGACCGGTGAGGTGATCGGCGGCTGCGTGCTGCACCCGCGCGGCTAGTAGAACGCGGTGCCGATCCACCACCCGGCGCCCACGGCCTCGAACTCGAGGCCGAAGGTGACCTCCGTGCGGGCCCCGTCGAACGACCGCGCGAGCGCGACGAACGGGCGGGCCCCGGAGACGAGCCCCCGCGCGGGCCGACACCGGGCGGGCCCCTGATCGGGCGCCGGCTCGCAGGCGCAGTGGAACTGGTAGAGGTGGTAGAGCCGGTTCGGGGCCACGAACCCGAGCGAGAGCCGGGTCGCGACGAAGGGACCGTCACCGACGCCCCCGAGCCGCGTGCCCACACCACCGTCGAGCAGCAGGCTGTAGCGGCCGGTGACGCCGAACAGCTTCGAGTACGACCCGACGAAGCCGTTCTCCTGGACCTCGAGGCGTACGCCACCCGCGACGTCGAACGACGCGAAGTCCACCGTGCCCCCCGCACCCCACGCGCCGACACGAACGTGCTCGTGCAGCGGGACGGTGAGGCCGGTGTCGAGCGCGAGGGTCCCGATCCCCGTCGTCCGGCCCTCGGCACGGCGCACGCCGCCACCGGCCGCGATCCACGGCGCGATCTCGAGCGTGGCGGCTTGCTCCTCGTGACACGAAGGCTCCGGACGCGCGTCGGCCGCGCTCGTCACGAGGACGGCCGCGACCCCCAGCGACGCCGAGACGCGCATCGAGCGAGACAACGACGACACGCCGGTCACCTTACAGAGGAACCGCTACGCTCGTCGCGTGTCCCGCGGACTGCGCGTGCTCCCCGTGCTGGCGACCGGCGTCGTGCTGGCGGTCTACTGCGCGCGGACCTCGAGCCCCCCGGTGCGTCGCCCGGTCGTGGTGGCAGCGGCGGAGAGCGCGCGCCCCTCGCTGCTCGAGGACCTCAAGGCTGGAGACGTGCTCGGGGAGTGGACGGTCGAGCGCATCGGGCTCGAGCGAGCGCCCAACGACACGCCCGAGCTCGCGGTCGACCTCCACCACGAGAAAGGCGCCGGCATCACCGTGTGGGTCCACCGCAAGGAGAACGCGGTCAAGCCACCGCTCGAGACCGAGCGCTATGCGCTCACCTACGGCCACGCCCGGCCGGGGGGGCCGCCGCCGACCCAGGACGACTTCGCGCGCGCAATGGCGCTGGTCGCCGCGCGGATCCGCCGCAACGAAGCGACGGCGCCCATCCCCGACGGCCTGTGATCCAGTGTCCTACCTCGCGGGCGGTGCTTGGCGCAGCCCACGGCCATTCGGTAAGCTGGCGCGAGATGGCACTTCCCGAGGCGTCTCGTCGACGAGTGTTGGTCGGTGGCGCAGCAGGGCTGGCGGCGGGGGCGATCCTCACGCGCTTGCCAGGCGCCGAGCGTGCCACCGCCTTGCAGACCGTGCCCTCGGCAGCCCGCGTCTACCTCGACGACCTCGTCGGGGCCGAGCTCGGCGTCCCTGGCGCGGGCACGTACGCGATCGTCTCGGTCGGCGCGCTCGAACGCGGTGGCGTGCCCATCGTGATGGCGGCGCCCTCGGGCGCGACCTTCCGCCTCGACGTGCTGCGCGCCGATCCCTCCGAGCCGCACACCGGCATCGGCGTGCGCGGCCAGGTCGCGGTCTACCTGCGCAACGGCGGTGACGGCGCCACGCCGACCGACGAGGCGCGCGGCCTCGGCGCCATGGCCCTCGCCTCGATCCTGGCCGAGCACGAGGACGCGCCGCCCGCAGGCCTCCTCACGCTGGGCGAACGCACGGCGCTCGACGTGACCTGAGCGCCGTGCAGCGCGCGGCGGTCCAGCTCCTCCGCGCCTGCGACGGCGCCTGCGTCTCGTGCGCGCAGGTCGGGCTCGAAGACCGCGGGCCGCGCCCACGCGCCGAGATCGTCGCCGAGCTCGAGGCGCTCGACGGCGACGGGGTGACCCTCGTCGGAGGTGAACCGCTGCTCCACCCGGAGCTCGAGGCGATCGTCGGCGACGCCGCGGCTCGCTTCGCCTCCGTGGGGCTCCAGACCAACGGCAACCGCGCCGACCCGGAGACCCTGCAGCGGCTCGCGAAGGTCGGGCTCACCGACCTCCACCTCTCGCTGCACGGCGAGGCTGCGCCCGTGCACGAGTACCACACCGGGGTCGCTGGCTCGTTCTCGCGCGTGCTGACCGCGCTCGCGGGCGCGCGCGCCGCCGGGCTCTCGGTGGGGGTGACGACGGTGGTCACGCGGTCCAACGCGCGCAACCTCCCCGCCCTCGTGCGCCTCGCGTCGTCGCGCGGCGCGACGGCCCACTGCCTCGCCGTGCCGAGGATCCGCGGGCGCGCGGCCGAGCGCTTCGATCGCGTGGTGCCCCGCCTCGGCATCGCCGTCCCGTTCGCGCTCTACGCGCTGCAGGTCGCCGGCACGCTGCGGCTCCCCGCGTTCCTCCGCGGCGCGCCGCTGTGCCTGCTCGGCCCGCACACCGACCGCGCCCTGCCGAGCCCGCCGCG
>CAZUZY010000332.1:0-9914 GCA_964624885.1 uncultured Polyangiales bacterium
GGCCCACGCCGGCGGGCGGCCCCGCGCGGCGATGCTCGGCGTGGCGGGCCCCGTCGATCGCGGCCGCTGCGTGACCACGAACCTGCCGTGGGTCCTCGACGCACGCGCGCTCGAGGTGACCCTCGGCATCCGGCGCGTCGGCCTGGCCAACGACTTCGCGATGGCGGCGCTCGGCGTGCCCCACGTACCACCGAACCTGCTCGTCTCGCTCAAGCCTGGCGAGGCGCGGCCGCGGGAGCCGATCGGCGTGCTCGGCGCCGGTACCGGGCTCGGGGAGGCGCTCCTCCTGCCGCGCGCGCGACGACACGAGGTGCGCGCGAGCGAGGGCTCGCACGCCGACTTCGGCCCCCGCGACGAGGAGGACGACGCGCTCGTGCCTTTCCTCCGCGCCCGCTACGGACGGGTGTCGTGGGAGCGCGTGGTCAGCGGCCTCGGCCTCTGCGACGTGCACGACTTCTTCCGCGCGCGCCGCGGGCTCCCCGAGCATCGCGCGGAGCACGCCCAGGAGGTCACCGCGCTCGCCGACCAGGGCGACCCGGCCGCGGTCTCGGCGGTGCGCCTGTTCGTCCGGGCGTACGGCGCCGAGGCGGGCAACCTCGCGCTGCGCGGGCTCACCTACGGCGGCGTCTACCTCGCCGGGGGCATCGCCGCCAAGATGCTCCCCTGGCTGCAGGACGGCGCGTTCGTCCGCGCGTTCTCCGAGAAGGGCCGCCTCTCCCACGTCCTCGCGGACATCCCGGTCCACGTCGTCGTGGCCACCGACGTGGCGCTCCGCGGCGCGCTGGTCGCGGCGGAGCGTCTGGTCAGTGACTTCCCCCCCGACCCTTGATACGCCCGCGGCATGGAGATCGCCGAGCCGCTTCGCACCGAGTGCGTGAACACGATCAAGTTCCTCGCCGTCGACGGCGTGGAGAAGGCCAACAGCGGCCACCCCGGCATGCCGATGGGCTGCGCCGATCTGGCGGTGGAGATCTGGACCCGGCACCTGCGCTTCGTGCCGACCGACCCGCACTGGGCCGACCGCGATCGCTTCGTCCTCTCGGCGGGCCACGGCTCGATGCTGCTCTACGCTCTCCTGCACGTGGCCGGTTACGATCTCCCGCTGAGCGAGCTGCAGCGGTTCCGCCAGCTCGGGAGCAAGACCCCGGGCCACCCCGAGCTGCACCTCACGCCCGGCGTCGAGACCACGACCGGCCCGCTCGGTCAGGGCATCGCCAACGGCATCGGCATGGCGCTCGCGAGCAAGCATCTCGCCGCGCGCTTCCCTGGCCACGGCAACTGGCGCGTCTTCGGCATCTGCTCCGACGGGGATCTGATGGAGGGCGTCTCGCACGAGGCCGCCTCGCTCGCCGGTCACCTCGGCCTCGACAACCTCGTCTTCGTCTACGACGACAACCACATCTCGATCGACGGCGAGACCGAGATCTCGCTGTCCGACGACGCCGCCAAGCGCTTCGAGGCCTACGGCTGGTTCGTGCAGCGCATCGACGGCCACGATCCGCAGCAGATCCGCGCCGCCCTCGACGCGGCCGTCGCCGAGCCCGCGCGGCCGAGCCTCATCTGCGCGCGCACGCACATCGGCAAGGGCTCCCCCAACAAGCAGGACAGCGAGAAGGCCCACGGCAGCCCGCTCGGCAAGGACGAGGTGGCCGCGACCAAGAAGGCCCTCGGCTGGCCGCTCGAGCCCACGTTCCTGGTGCCCGACGCGGTGCGCGCGGCGTTCGCCGACCGTGTCAAGGAGAACCTCCCCGCGCACGCGGCGAGCGGCGCCGCCCACGCCGCGCTCACGTCCGCCCAGCGCGCCGAGTGGGACGCCATCCTGCACCGCACCGTGCCGGCCGATCTCACCGAGAAGCTCGCGGCCGCGGCCAAGGCGCTCGCTGGCAAGCCCGAGGCGACGCGCGCGCTCGGCGGCAAGGTGGAGCAGGTGGTCGCGGCGGCGTGCCCGTTCCTCGTCGGCGGCTCGGCCGACCTCAACCCCTCGACCAACACGTACATCGTCGGCTCGCCCTCGGTGAAGCGCGGCGAATACGGCGGGCGCAACATCCACTACGGCGTGCGCGAGCACGGCATGGCCTCGATCAACAACGGCCTCGCCGCGTCGGGCTTCACGCCGTTCGGCTCCACGTTCCTCGTGTTCGCAGACTACCTGCGCCCGGCGGTGCGGCTCGCCGCCCTCTCCGAGCTCCCCCACGTGTTCGTGCTCACCCACGACTCGATCTTCCTCGGCGAGGACGGCCCGACCCACCAGCCGATCGAGACCATCGCCGCCCTGCGGCTGATCCCGAACCTGCGCGTGGTCCGGCCCGCCGATGCCTGGGAGTGCGCCGCGGCGTGGGGCTACGCCATCGGCCGCGCGCACGGGCCAACCGCGCTCATCCTCACCCGCCAGAAGCTCCCACCGATCGAGCGAAGCGGCGACCCGGACCTCACGACCCTGATGGCCGGCGCCTACCGCGTGGTGGATCCGAAGGACGCCCGGGCCGTGGTCGTCGCCACCGGGTCCGAGGTGCAGCTCGCCGTGGCGGCCGCCAAGGCGCTCGCCGCCGAGGGCAAGCCGCTGCGCGTGATCAGCGCGCCGTGCCTCGAGGCGCTCGAGGACCTCGGCTCGACGGCGTACGAGGCGGTGCTGCCCGACGACGGACTGCCGCGCATCACCATCGAGGCCGGCTCCACCGGCGGCTTCCGCGCGCTCGTCGGCCGCAAGGGGCTCGCGATCGGCATCGACACCTGGGGTGCCTCGGCGCCCGACAAGGACCTCGCGGTCAAGTACGGCCTCACCCCCGAGGCCGTGACGCAGCGCATTCGAGCCTTCCTGGGCTAGCCGTTTCGCGGGCTCGCTCCCGCGGCGCGCCATCCCACCGCACGGAGGAGGGCGCCGCCGCCGAACTCGGGCTATCGTTCCCGCGTGCGTCTCCTCGCGGTCCCGGTGTGCGCCTCGTTGCTCTCGCTCTCGTTCGTCGCGTGCGAACCACGCAACAAGGGCGAGGCCGCGGCGCCGCAGCCTTCGGTGAGCGTGGCCGCACCGCCCCCCTCCACGACGGTCGCGCCCTCGACCAGCACGACGACGCCCACCTTCGTGATCCCAGGGCTCGCGCTGCCTGGCTCGCCACGGCAGGCCATCGTCGGGAAGTGGAACGTGACCGCGGTCGACGGCAAGGCCGTCTCGACGGGGTCGCCCGGCATGGGCACCGATCCCCTCGACCCGGCGAGCTACATCGCGGGCACCCAGGTGAGCTTCACCGAGACCGAGGTCACGCTGGCGCGCGGCGGCGCCACGGTGATGAAGCGGCCGTACAAGGTGATCTCCGAGGTGCCCCCGTTCCGGGTGACGATCGACGCCGGCTACGGCGCGTCCAACGTCGATTTCGGGATCGACGGCAGCGCGCTCTGGTCGTGGCCCAGCTCTCCGCCACACGCCGTGTCGATGGTCCGCGCGCAGTGAGCCGGTGACGGGACCGATGAGACGGCTCCTGCTCTGCGTCGCCCTGCTCCTCGGCTGCGGCCCCACCGACACGACCCCCACCGGTTCGCCCGCGAGCTGTCGCCTCGACGCGGACTGCGGCAAGGGGCGCTATTGCTCGTCCGCGAACGTCTGCCGGCGAGACTGCGTCGTCGACGCCCACTGCATCGGCCCTGGCGGCGGCGCGCAGTGCAACGCGCAGGGCCGCTGCGTGCCCCCCGCCTCGCCGGAGATGCCCGACACAGGCAAGAGCGAAGGTGGGCTCGAGACGGGCGGCTACTACCTGACGCCCCCCGCGAGCACCGCGCCGCTCGGCGCGCGCCCGGCCGGGCCCTCGGTGCGCCTGCGCCCACCGCTCGACGTGGTCGTCCCCGCGGCGCTGCTCGTCCGCCCGAAGCCCGGGCAGGTGTTCTCGATCCCCGGGGCGCGCCGGCTGCGCACGCTCGCCGACGCGACGGAGCTCTGGGAGCTGCCCGCACACCCGAGCGCCGAGGAGACCGCCGCGGTGCGCGACGTGCTCGTGGCCGACGGGTACGACGTCGAGCTCGATCTCTACCGCACCGCGCACGGCGTGAAGCCGAACGACGACGGGTACGCCAAGCAGTGGGCGCTGACCCAGCTCAAGGCGGAGTCGGCGTGGGCCGTCACCACCGGCGACCCGGAGCTCGTGGTGGCCGTGGTCGACACGGGGTACGTCGATCACCCGGATCTCGCGGGCCGCCTCGTGCCCGGGTACGACTTCATCAGCGACCCGCTCAACGCCGGCGACGGCGACGGCCGCGACGCGATCCCCGTCGACGTGGGGTCGGAGGCGGCCTCGTCCTCGGGGTTCCACGGCGTGCACATCTCCGGGATCATCGGCGCCGCCAGCGACAACGGCGTCGGCATGAGCGGTGTCGACTGGCGCTGCCGCATCCAGCCGGTGCGGGTGCTCGGCGTGAAGGCACACCGGGGCCGCGACAGCGACATCGCCGACGCGATCCGCTGGGCGGCGGGGCTCTCGGTGCCGGGCGTGCCGCGCAACGCCACCCCCGCGCGGGTGATCAACCTGAGCTTCGGGGCCCCGGGCTACTCCCAGGTGCTGCAGGACGCGATCACCGCGGCCGTCGCGCGCGGGGCCGTCGTCGTGGCCTCGGCCGGGAACGCCTCGGAGGAGGCGAGCAACAACGTGCCGGGCTCGCTCGAGGGAGTGCTCTCGGTGGGCGCGGCCGACCCGAGCGGCGCGATGGCGAGCTACTCGAACTTCGGCGCCCGCGTGGACTTCATGACCCCGGGGGGCGCCGTGTTCCTCGACGCGCCGATCGAGTCGGACACCCCGGCCGCCATCTGGTCGACCTCGTACGTCCGCGACAACAGCCAGCCGGTGTTCGCGTTCGCGGCTGGCACCTCGCAGGCCGCGGCCTACGCGAGCGGCGTCGCGGCGCTGGTGCGGGCCGTGGCGCCGGGGCTGCCCCCCGAGGTGGTGGGGGCGGTGCTGCGTCGCGCGAGCGTGGCGCCGAAGGGCGAGGGGTGCCCGCAGGGTTGCGGCGACGGGTTGCTCGACGCTTCCCTGGCGGTCTCCTACGCGCGCGACATCGCCCTCGCCACCTGCGGCGCGCCCGGGTGCGGGGGGACCAACCGGGTCGCCCCGGCGCCGCTCAAGCCCGAGGAGGGGTGCGCGGTGTCGGGGGTGGGTCGGCGGGGGACCTCCGCGGGCGCGCTGCTGCTCGCGGCGCTGCTCGCCGCCCGTCGCCGCCGCCGGGTCCTCGTCGGGGGCCTCGCCCTGCTGCTCGGGTGCTCGAGCGCGGAGGGCGAGCGCGAGGGCCAGTCGACCGGCGGGCCGACGGTCAAGATCGTGGATCCGATCCCGACCTACGACCTCGGCCAGCTGCGCCTGGTCATCCCCGCGTCCGGCCGCACGCTGACCGTGACCGTCAGCCCCGAGACCGAGATCGAACAGGTCGAGGTGCGCGTCCTCGACCCGGAGGCGACGGTGTTCCGCCTCGGTCACGGCCCCTGGATCCTCGAGGTGCCCGGCTGGGTCGCGCAGGCCGAGGGTGGACGGACGGTGTGTGTCACCGCCGTCGACGCGCACGCGCGCACGGGTGAAGTGTGCTTCCTCGCCGTCGCGGGCTGACCGCTACTTGGGGGGACCGCCGAGCGACAGGAGGACCAGCAACGCGGCCGTCCGCTTCGCCTCCGAGACAGGGCCCACGACCCGCGCCTGGCCCTTGCCTCCGGGACCGAAGATGGCCTTGCCGTGGCTGGTCATGTGGACCACGCCGTCGTCGGTCACGGCGATCCGCACCTCGCCCTCGACGAACGCGCCTTCGGCGTCGAACCGCGCGCTCGACGGGGCGCCCTGGAACACGAGCTCGTACTGACCGTTGCACGCGCCGACCACCTGGCCGCTCGTCGAGAGGAGCTGGTCGTGGGCGAGGCGGCCCATCGGGCGGCGGCCCTTGGCGAGGTGCACGATCTGGCCGTCGGCCTCGACCGCGCTCATCGGCTCCCACTCGGCGCCGTGCTCGAGGGCCTCGAGCCGGAGCGGCCGCACCGGCCAGCAGTCACCGTCGGCGGCGCCTGCAGTGCGAGCGCCGCGCCCGCTGCACGCGGTGAGGAGGAGGGTGGCGAAGAGGAGCGCGGGTCTCATGCACCCCCAGTGTCCCACAGGTCGCGCTACGGTGCGTCCCCGATGGCCGCGAGGAAGCGACGCAAGGGGACCCTGCACCCCACGCGCGCGTGGCCCTCGGCGCTGGTGGGCGCGTTCGCGCTGCTCGTCTACCTGCCCCGGCTCGCGCCGACGCTGTCGCTGCAAGGGGACTCGGCGGTCTTCGTCAGCACCGCGCGGATGCTCGGGGTCGCGCAGCCCTCGGGGTATCCGCTCTACACCCTGCTCGGGAGGCTCTTCGCCGCGCTCCCCATCGGCGAGATCCCCTACCGCCTGCACCTGTTCTCGGCGGTCTGCCACGCGCTCACCGTCGGGCTCGTGTGCCACGTGCTCCTCCGTCTGACCGGCCACGTCGGCGCCGCGGTGGGCGGGGCGCTCTCGCTGGCGTTCGCCCGCGGCTTCTTCCACGGCTCGCTCTACGCCGAGGTGTTCCCGCTCCTCGATCTGTTCGCGGCCGGCGCCGTGGCCCTCGGGGTCGAGCTCGGGCTCGGGGGTGGACGCCGCCCCGAGCGGCAGCTCCTCGCGTTCGCCGCGCTCGCGGGGCTCGCGTCCACGCACCACCAGATGATCGCCCTCGTGGCGCCGGGACTCCTCGTCCTGCTCCTCGCGGGGGGTGTCCACCAGCGTCTGCGTGCCGACCCTGGGGTCCTCGGTCGTGCCCTCGCGCTGTTCGGCGCGCCGATCCTGCTGACCTACGGGGCGATCCCGTTCCTCGCGCGCCGACAGCCGCGCGCGTCGTGGGGCGACGTGGCCGGCTTCGACGACCTCGTGGGGCTCTTCACGCGCAAGGACTACGGGGGCCTCTTCTCCCCGCACCTCGGCACCGCGCACGTGCCGTGGGACGTCTCGGTGGCGGGCTGGATCGAGGGCCTGACCCGCGGGTTCACGGTGCCCCTCGCGCTCGGCGCCTTCGTCGGACTCGCGCTGCTCCTGCTCTCGGCCCGCGCCGTGCCGGATCGCCGTCCGCTGGCGCTCGCCGTGGTGGTGCTGGTCCTGTGCACTGGGCCGATCTTCGCGGCGCTCAACGGGCTCGAGGTGGAGGGGGAGCACGGGCGGGCCTACGCCGAGCGCTTCGCCACCCTCTCCGCGCTGCCGGTGGCGCTGCTCCTCGGCCTCGGGCTCGCGGCGATCCCGCTGCCCGAGTCCCTGCGGCCGGCGGTCGGCCTCGTGTTCCTGCTGCCGCTCCTGACCCACGCGGCCGACGTCGACCTGCGCGGTCAGCGGCGCGGGCTCGCGTATGCCCACGATCTGCTGCGCGACGTGCCGGAGGGCTCGCTGGTCCTGCTCTCGGGCGACGCGGCCAACGGGGCGCAGCTCTTCACGTGCGGCGTCGAGCAGCGCTGCGGAAGCTCGATCGTGTTCTCACCCGGGCAGATGCACCTCGCGTGGCGAAGGCGCCAGCTCGCGCGGTGGCACCCCGA
Source organism: uncultured Polyangiales bacterium (assembly GCA_964624885.1). GTDB lineage: Bacteria > Myxococcota_A > Polyangia > Polyangiales > JADJMO01 > JADJMO01. The sequence continues at coordinate 7,535 of CAZUZY010000332.1, forward strand.
GCTCGTGCTGCCGCCCCCGCGCCGCGTGGTGCTCGAGCAAGGGGAGCGGTTCCTCGTCTCCACGCGGGAGATCGTCCTCGCCAACGCCGGGCGGCGCCGGATCTTCCTGTCCCCCGACATCCTCGACCGCGAGCCCGGGTTGCAGGAGTCTCTGCAGTTCCTGCCCCACGGCATCCTCGTCGAGGCGGTGGACGCGGAGGGCTTCGCCGCCGCCAAGACCACCTTCGTCGCGCGCGCCGCCTCCTTGGCCCGTCACGAGCGGTGCGAGGGGTGTGCGATGAAGCGGACCGACCTCCGGGCCCCGTCGCTGGAGCTCTCGCTGCCGTTCGCCTACGCGCTCGCCTACGAGAACCACGCCCGGGTGCTGCGCGCGTGGTTCCCCGGTGACGAGGTGGCCGCCCGGCTCGCGGCCGATCTCGAGGCGCAGGCGGAGGTCGCGGACCGGGAGGGGATCCTGAGGGTCCGCCGTCGCTAGGCGCCCTTGCAGGGGCCCTTGCCGGAGATGTCGATGCCGTTGGATTGGGCCGTGCACTCGTTGACGTAGGTCTTCCCGTTGCAGCCGCACACGGGGGCGTAGGTGCTCGGGCAGGCCACGGGGCGCGGGCTGCACTTGCCGATCTCGTCGGCGCCGCCGCAGCTCGACGCGGGGTAGTCGCACCACTCGGTCGGGCCGCACGATGCGCCCCCGAAGCCACCGCAGCTGCCGCCCGGCGGGGGTGGGGGAGGGCCTTCGCAGGTGCCGGTGTGCATCACGTTGACCCCGGCGCTCTCGGCGTCGCAGCGGTTGCCGTACGTCGCGCCGGTGCACCCGCAGACCGGATCCCAGAGATCGGGGCACCCGGTCGGTCGCTTCGTGCACTTGCCCGCGGGGGCGGGGGGCGTGGGCCCGCCACCCCCCGGGAGCGGCGCGTAGCAGAGCCCGTCGGCCATCTTGCAGAACTCCGCCTTGCCGCACTCGGCGTTGGACGAGCACGACCCGGTCGTGGGGCAGGCGCCGATCAGAGAGAGACTCACCCCGGCGACCGCGGCGGCGCAGGCATTGTTGTACGTGACGTGGTCGCAGCCACAGACGGGGTCGTAGAGCTTCGAGCAGGCGGTCGGGGTGACCGCGCACGTACCGGTCGAGCCCGCGGCCGGACAGGTGTCGAACTTGCAATACTGCCCGCTCGCGCACGAGGAGTCGCCGAGAACGCACTTCTTGGGCGGCGGGCACCCCGTCGTCGTCCAGCGGCACACGCCGTCCGTCCCACGCCGGCAGATGTCGGCGGGGAGGCTGCCGTCCCAGCACGGCAGCGGGGCGCCCGGCTCGCCGCCGCACTCCGAGGGGGCACAGGTCGCGCCGATGTCGATGGCGCTGTCGCCGGGGGTGCCCGTGTCGGTGCCGCCGTCGTCGGCGGCCACGTCGAGGCGCGCTCCGCAGGCGGGCAGGAGCAGCGCGAGGACGAACAGGGGCGTGGTGGTGCGCATGCGATCGCCTCAGCAAGACGGTGGCCAGCGCGCGATCCCGCGCGGAAATGCGGCTGTCCCGCGGGCGTGACCGTGACGGTCGGGCCCTTGGACTGGCACACCTGGCTCACTGCACGAACGACAGCAGGCGGGGCCCGAAGTAGAGCCAGAACCGCAGGTCGGTGCGGGCGTCGGTGGTGAACGTGTGGCCGACGCCGACCCCGAGGCCGAGGTAGCCGGCGGCGTCGAGGAGCAGCCCCGCCCCGAACGCGCGGTAGTTGAGGCGCACCCCGGTGCCGTTGCTCAGCGTGGTGACGTCGTTGGGCACGAGGAGGTTCCAGGCGACGAACACGCTCGTGCCGAAGTAGGCCCGCGCCCCGATGTTGAACTTGCCCCCCGCGGCGACGGCGAGCGGGGTGATCCCGAACCGGTACCCGCGGGGCGAGGCCCAGGTGAGGTCGGTGGTGATCATGGGGGCGGGGATCCACACCCACCGCCCGGAGGCGTACCCCTCGAACGAGCGCCGGAACGAGAGCGGCGCGCGAGCCTCGCCCGTCTCGAGCCCCTTGCCCGACCACGAGACCACCAGGGTGAGGACGGCGCCGTTCGCCGGATGGGCGGTCTTCTCCAGTCGATCGGCCCGGAGCGCGAGGGCGAGCTCGCCGTCGGACCCGATCGGCACGAGGCTGCCGTCGCCGGCCACGTGGGCCTTGAGGCCGCACTGTTTCACCTCGATCGCCTCGTGCCCGCCCTCGATCTGCTTCACGCAGAGCACCACGATCAGGTCGTCGTCGGCGATGTCGGTGGCCGCGCTGCCGTCCGGCACCTTCAGGTTGCGGCACCGCTTGCGCATCATCGCGACCAGGCCGGTGCCGTCGATCTCGGACAGCGGCTCGCGCGGACAGGCCCCGAACTCGACCGACAGCTTGGGGGG
>CAZUZY010000333.1:0-9820 GCA_964624885.1 uncultured Polyangiales bacterium
GTGGAAGAGCAGCGGCGCGTAGCGGGCCGTGAGGAGCCGGAGCCGCTCGAGGGCCGCGCCGTCGTAGTCCGCGACGTCGACGTCCACAGCGAGCGCACGCGCCTCGTCAGGGTGAATGCCGTCGACCCGGAGCGCACGGACCACCGCGCCCAGCGTGGCGAGCCCGGCTGCCCCCTCGAGGACGGGAGAGACCAGCGTCGCCGAGCCCGCCGAGTTCGCCACGAGCCGCCACGGGCGCCCCAGGGCGTCGGTGACCACGGCGGGACCACCACTGGCCAACCCGCCGCTGAGGACCCCGCCAAGGGCCCGCAGGAGGGCGCGGGTGGCCGCCGCGGGCGTCCCCAGGAGGGGCAGCGTCGCGGCAAACGGCGACGGGGCTCGAAGGGCAGCAGCCGCCGCGACGCGGCTCGCCTGGAGGGTCTTTCCGGCCATGGGTTGCGCCACACACGGTTGCGTACGGCATCGCCAGAAGTCCAGGGCCGAATAGAGGTCATTTCCGAGCATTCCTGTGGCTTGCGTAGGCGCACGACGACCCGCGTGCCGAAGCGATGATGTCCATGGGTGCCGCGCGGACGCCTTCCCTCGCCAAGGTCGGAGCGGTGGGATCTCTCCGTGCGGGTCTCGAGCGGGCCGGCCCCATCCAGCGGACACCGGGTCGGCCGCCCGGATAGCTTTCGCCGGGGAGATAGAATTGTCCGAGATGCGTGCCTTCGTCCTCGTGGTTGGCACTTGCGTCGGCTGTTCGTACGATCTCGGGGCATTCCAGTCAGTGGTGGACGCCGTCGGCGACGTTGGGGACACGGGCACCGACACTGCAATGCCTGACGTGGTGGTGACGGAAGTCCTCGACGCCATGGACGACGAGGCCGGCGTGGACGTGACCGCGTGCAGGACGGCCGCCGACACCGCAGCGTGCCTCCAGTGTTGCACCAAAGCGCTGCCGGTCGGAGCCGCGAAGGTGTGGCAACAGGCGGGGGACTGCCTGTGCAACGGGGCTCACTGTAAAGTCTCCTGTGCCGCCACCGCGTGCGCCAAGGCGCCGCTTTCCGCGAATGCTGTCTGCGCGAAGTGTTTGAAGCTGGCTCTGCCGGGCTGCGGTAAAACGGGCGGCAAGCCGTTCCAGGACTGCGTGACCAGCTGCCCGTAGGGCCATGCTCATCGAGGGGTGCGCTGCGCCGGGGTGGCCTCAGCCAGCGAGCCGGCGGACGAGCACAGCGAGCTCGAGCGGCCGCGTGGTCGGGTCGACCAGCTGCCAGTTCCGCACGCCGGCCTTGGTGAGCACGAGCTCCGCGCCAACCCGGTCGTCGGCTGGGGGGATGGCCAAGACCGTTGCGGCCGGGTTGCGGGCGATGATTCCGCTGAGGAGGAGCTCGACGTCACGCGCCGCGAGGTGCACCACGGCGATGGTAGGGAACTCGCCGTCGACGGCGGCCAGCTCGGCGAACGAATCGACCACCACGACGTCGCAGTACCCCTGTAGGAGGTGCCGGGCGAGGCTCACGCGGCCGAAGCGGTCGCCGTGCACGAGAGCGACTCGGAGGCGCCTGACCGAGCGAGCGCTTCGCGGGGGTGCCTCGGCGCTCGGTGGCAGAGTGGACTGCAACGACAGCTCGACGTCGACGGAAGGAAGCGACTCGTCGTCCTCCCTTGGTCGCACCCCAGACTCGTAGGCGCTGGCGACGGACAGCGACTCCATGGCAGCGGTCAGACGTGCAAGCAATTCTGCCGTCTCGCGTGGGCCCAGCTCGCCGGCGACCGCCGCGAGCAGGTGCGCGCGGACGAAGTCCATCAGCGGTCCTGACTCTCGCGGCAGCGCCGAGAGCCGTGCGGCGCGAAGCGCTGCCTGGACGAAGATGCGCGCTCCCTGGTCCCCCCCGAACGCTCGCTCGAGCTCTTCCAAGAGGCGCCGCTGCGACGGCGACGCCAACTCGCTTGGACTCTGCATCTGTCTCCCTCTGTGCGGGGAAGGCGCGAGGACGCGCCCATGGCACTCGACAAGGGTAACGCGCGGGCGAGGGCCTCGCGAGGCTCGATGCGCATTTTGGTCCCACCCCTACGCTCACGAGCCCACCGACGAGCGTTCACGGTGAGGACTGCTGTCCTCACTTCAGCGGCTTCGAGAAGCACTCCCCTTCGCCGCGGTAGTGGCCCACGGTCCGCGAGAGCGCAGCCACGAACGCGCCGAGGTCGTCGATCGAGGAGGCCCCGGTGCCGTAGGTGCCCTTCTCCTTCGGGATCGAGGCGAGCTTCACGGCGCCGAGCTCGGCCAGTGTGACCTTGCCGTCGCCGTCCTTGTCGGCGTCTGCGATGTTTTGGAAGCGGAGCTTCGCGTCCTTCGAGGCGAGGTCGTCGTAGAACAGGTGGTCGCCGTGGACGGTCAGTTGGTTCACGTCGTCGCCGCCGTTGGTCACGACGACGCCGTCGGTCTCCTTGCCGTCGCGCTCCGCCTTGCACTCTTGGTAGAGCGTCGCGACCGGGAAGTACCAGTCGAAGGTCTTGGTGACGGCGCCGTTCGTCGCCTCGCCGACGACGTGGAGGCTCGCGCCGTTCTTCACGAGGTCGTCGCGGTCGGCGGCGGTCACGCCGTCGGCGAGGTCCGCGGCGCCGTCGACCGGACCGATCTGGTAGCTGACCTTCGGGTAGGCGAGCGCATCGAGGTCCGCGAAGGAGGCCACCGCCTTCACGCCGGGCTTCACGTGGTCGAAGATCTTGGGCTTCGCCATCTTGCCGACGACCGTGCCGTCGGCCCTGGCGACCGTCACCTCGCGCAGCGTGAGCAGGAATTTGCTGTACTTCACCGACCAGCCGTCGGCGAAGGCCGTCTTCGGGATGCCGGTCTCGATGTACGCCTCGCCCCACGTGGTGAAGGAGGCCTTGCCCTTGCCGACGGGCGTCGCGCCGCCGTCGCTCGCGCTGCAACCGGTGGCGAGGCCGATGAAGAGGAGGGTGGCGGAGACGTGCTGCTTCATGACGAAATCCTTGGTCGGGGTCACTGCGCATAGGAGAACTGGTAGGCGACGGCCTTCTGCGCGCCGCGCACGAACGCGCTGCCCGCCTCGGTGCCGTCGAGGGTGGCCGGATCGCCCGTGGCCTTGTCGAAGTCGACCTGGTCGAGCCACGTGCGGAGCGACACCTGCAGGGTCACCGTGCCGTCGCCGTCGACGCTCGCGACGGTGAACGGGCAGCCGTCGATCTGGTCGGCGCCGTAAGCGTCCTTCAGATCGCCGGGCGACGCGGTCGCGACGAACGCCTTGGTCACGCCGGCCTTGGTCGCCTTGCCCTCGACGCGCGCGAGCTTGCCGCCGAGGCCCGCGGCCAGCGCCCCGGTGGGCGGGACCCCGAGCACGATCCGGCCCGAGCGCGCCGTGCCGGAGACGCCGGTGGCGGCCGGCAGCGAGGTTGCTCCGGCGGCGAGGTCGACGGTGGCGCCACTCAGCATCTGCCCGATCGAGGCCCCCGGCACGTAGTGCCCCGGGTGCGCGTGGGCGGTGCCGAGGCCGAACCAGTGGCGGGAGGCGACCACGGGCTCGCCGTCGAAGTAGTAGAGCTGCCCGATCGAGAGGAGCGCGCGCTCAACCTTCACGTCCCAGCCGACCGCGTTGGTGAAGGTGGTCGCATCGGTGGTGACCCTCGTCGCGAGCTTCACTCGCGTGCCAGGCGTCTCGTCGCCGCACGACGGACCGATGAGCGCGAAGGCGACGAGGCCTGCGCTGAAGGCAAACGTGCGCACGGGCCAGGGCAACATGAGACATGCGTAGCACGTATTTCCACATTCGTAACACCGCCACAGCTGAAGCCAATATCCGTCGAAAGCACGGCTGTTCGACCCAGCCGCTCTCCAATCGTTCGCCTAGTGGGCATCTCGACGGAGGACCCCGAGACACGTTTCCGGCGCACCGCGGCTACCTGGCGAAGTCCGGCAGCCGGCTCGGCTATGGTCCGCTCATGCAACGCGTCGTCATCCTGGGGGCCACCTCCGCCATCGCGGCCGAGGCCGCTCGACTGTACGTCAAGCGGGGCGACCGCTTGCATCTCGTCGGGCGAAGCGCCGACAAACTTGCAAGGGTCGCGAGAACCTCGTCGGCAGTGTCGACGGCCGTCGCAGACTTCTCTCGCCTCGACGAGAACGAGGCGCATGCCCGGCACGCGATCGAAACGCTCGGCGGCGTCGACGTTGCTCTGATCGCCCACGGCGAGCTCGGTGATCAGCTCGCCACCGAGCGCTCCTTCGCCGAGGCCGAGGCAATCCTTCGGACGAACTTCCTCAGCGTGGTGTCGCTGCTCATCCCGCTCGCGAACCACATGGAGGCCGCGCGCCACGGTCGCATCGGCGTCATCACGTCGGTCGCAGGCGATCGCGGCCGGCCGCGCAACTACACGTACGGCGCAGCCAAAGGCGCGCTGACGATCTATCTCCAAGGGCTGCGCACGAGGCTCTATGGCGCGGGCGTGACCGTCACGACGTTGAAGCTCGGCCCTGTCGACACACCGATGACGGTCGATCACAAGAAGCACATCCTGTTCGGCAAGCCCGCGCCCGTCGCGCGCAGCATCGTCGCCGCGATCGATCACGGCGTCGCCGAGGCGTATGTCCCTTGGTTCTGGGGCGCGATCATGCCGCTGGTGAAGCAGACGCCCGAGCGCCTCTTCCAGCGATTGGGATTTCTGTCGGGGCGCTGATCAGAAGCCGATCTTGCGCATCACGAAGCGCGGAAGCCAGCGGATGACGAACATGATCACGGCCCAGATGCGCGGCGTGTAGAGCACGGGGGCTCGCCGGTCCATTGCGCGGACCACGTCGGCGGCGACGCGCTCCGGCGTGCCGGCGAAGGGCGGAGGACGCAGCCCCGCCGTCATCGCCGTCTTCACGAATCCCGGCTTCACGCACAGCACCGACAGACCCGCCGAGTGGAACTTGTGATCGAGGGCCTCGAGGTAGGTCGAGAGCCCCGCCTTGCCCGCGCCGTAGATCGCCACGGGCTTGCGACCTCGCTCTCCGGCCACGGACGACACCACGGCGAGAAGGCCCCCGCCCCGCGCGAGCAGACGCTTTCGCGCGTGCTCGCAGAACGCCACCGTGTTGGCGAAGTTCACCGTCGAGAGGCGACGCGCGAGCTCGACGTCGGCCTCGAGCGCCTCCTGCGTCGCGAACATCGCCGCGGTGACGACCACGGCATCAAAGGCGGCGAGCGCTGCGTCCGCCGCGTCGAGCGCAGGCGCGAATCGCTCGGGGTGCTCGAGATCGCACGCTGCGTGCGACACCGCGGCGTGGCGCGGATGCCGAGCCGTCAGGTCGGCGGCGCTGCGATCGAGATCGCCCGGGTCGCGCCCGAGCAGAAACACATCGTCCCCACGTTCGGCGAGGCGCCGCGCGATCTCCCGCCCGATGCCCGACGTTCCGCCCACGATCACGACCTTCATGCTCGATCTCCGAAGAGGCGCACCGACTGAGCGCTGCGCAGCCGGTGGCGTGGGTCAAACTTCTCGCGCAACGCGAAGAACGCATCGAGGCGCGGCTCCATCGCACGAAAGTGCTCCGAGCGCGTGAAGCGATCCTTGGTGAGGTAGATGCGCCCGCCGGCGGCGATCACGACCTCGTTGAGGCCGTCGACGACGCGCTGGATGTTCGGCGTGACGGCCATGTCGACGGCGATCGAGGTGCCCTCCATCGGGAACGACAGCACACCCTCCCCCTCGGGCCCGCAGTCCTTGATCACGCAGAGGGGAGAGGCGCACCCCAGCGCGACGAGCCGCTCGAGCAACGCACGAACCGCGCTCGCGCCCGCCGCGCGCGGCAGGACGCACTGGTACTGCGTGAAGCCGCGCGCTCCGTAGGCGCGGTTCCAGTGAAGGATCGCGTCGAGCGGATAGAAGAACGGATCTGGCCCGACGACGGCTCCGACGCGCTGATCGAGCTGACGAAAGTAGTAGAGGGCGTTGAACACGCCGGCCGTGAAGCGATTGAGCGCCCAGTTTGGCAACTCGAAGGGCAGCGCGCGAGGCGCCGGCGGCTCGGGCGACGTCGCGCCGGCCTCCTCGCGGGACGCCCATCGACCCGCCATCAGGATCCCGCGTCCGAGCGAGCTGCCCCCGCTCAGGCAGTCGATCCATCCCATCGTCATCGGCCATCGGCCGGCGGCGCGGGAGAGCGCGGCGAGGAACTCGTCGATGTTCGCGACACGCTCGCTCTGCATCGCGATCCAGGCGCTCGGGATCGCCCTCATCGAGAACTCGACCTCGAGGATGTGCCCGAGCAGACCCATGCCGCCGATGGTCCCGAAGAAGAGGTCGGGCTCGACGCTCGCGCTGCACGTGACGACCGAGTCGTCGGCGAGCCGCACGCGCAGGGAGCGGACGTGCGCCCCGAAGCAGCCCTCGCGATGGTGGTTCTTGCCGTGCACGTCACTCGCGACCATCCCGCCGAGCGTGACGAACTTGGTCCCCGGCGTGACCGGCGGAAAGAAGCCTCGCGCGAGGAAGACGCGATTGAGGTCCGCGAGGCTGAGCCCTGCCTCGGCGCGCAGCACGCCCGTCGAGTCGTCGAACGACAGGATGCGATCGGCGAGCCGGGTGGCCACGACCTTGTCGGACGCGCGCGCCGGGAGCGACGAGTCGCCGTACGAGCGTCCGAGACCGCGGCTCAGCGCGGCGCCGCGCGTGAGCGACTCCAGATCGGTGGACAGACTTTCGCGACCGGAGACGCCCAAGCGCCCCCAACCTTCGAGCATCGCTGCGCTCGCCATGACGTCACCCGATGCTCCGCGCGATGCGTGCGTTCGCCGCGTCGGGTGCACCCGCGCACTCGAGCAAGGCCGCGAGGACGAGCGGCGCGACGATCGTCGCGTCGGACTCGATGACGAACATCGGCGTCTCGGGCGTGAGCTTGTCCCACGTGATCTTCTCGTTCGGCGTCGCGCCCGAATACGAGCCGTACGAGGTCGTCGAGTCGCTGATCTGGCAGAAATACGCCCACGGCTTCGTGGGCAGCCCGAGGTCGTGCTTGATGGAAGGCACGACGCAGATCGGAAAGTCACCGGCGATGCCGCCGCCGATCTGGAAGAACCCGAGCCCGACGCCCGACGAGAGCTCGCGATACTGGTCGTAGAAAGCTGCCATGTACTCGATGCCGGACTTGACGATCGAGGCGTTGCACTCGCCGCTCTTCACGTACGACGCGAAGATGTTCCCGAACGTGGAATCCTCATAGCCGGGGACGACGAGCGGGAGCCGCGCGCGCGCCGCAGCGAGTAGCCAGCACTCGTTTGGATCGCCTTCGTACGCTTCGGGCGCGATTGCGAGGACGAGCTCGTAGAAGTACTCGTGCCAGAACCGCCTCTCGCCCGCCGCGCTCGCGCGCTTCCAGGTCGGAACGATGATCCTCTCCACGGCGCGGAACGCCTCGTCCTCCGGGATGCTGGTGTCGGTCACCCGACGCATGCCTTGCTCGAGGATCTTCGCGTCATCGCGCTTGGTGAAGTAGCGGTACTCGGGGAAGTCCGTGTATCCGCGGTGCGCGATGAGCCGGAACAGCGACTCCTCCAGGTTCGCGCCCGTGACCGAGAGCGCGTGAATCAGACTGCCTCGGATCGCCGGCGCGAGGGTTATGCCGAGCTGCGCCGACGACATCGCGCCGGCGAGCGCCCAGAGCATGCGGCCCCCGGCTTGATGGTGTCGCCAGTAGGCGAGCACTGCATCGCGCGTCGCGCGGGCGTTGAAGTTGCGATAGTTGGTCAGAACGAAATCGAGAACGGGGCAATCGACGGAAGTCATTCCCGGGGCCTCCTGCGACGTAGTCGAGTCCGGATGGCGCCGTCCGCGCACACGCCAGCCGGGACGCCCTACGGCACGGCTACGAGCCGCGCCGCCATCGAAGCATCAGGTGGCTGGACGACGGTAGCACGAGTGATAACATTCGTGCCACGATCACGATTCCTCTGGCTAAGGAGGGGGTGTTACCCAATGCGCTGAACTCGCAGAGGGTGCGGGGCGGGCATCAAGGACACCTCCTAGACCACCCTCGCCTCTGGGAGCCCTCGAAGGCCTCCTGAGCCAGAGCGTTCAGCTGGCGGTCGCCTACGGGCCTTCACACACAGCGGGCACTCCGGGTTCTTCTGGGTGCGACGGTTGGGGTTCTCCAGCCACACGTGGGACGGCACCACGCGGCACCGCCACCACACCGCTCGCTTCGATCCGTAGGTCACGTCCTCCGGCCGCAATGCTCCGTTCCGGGACGGACATCCGCGGGCGCTTCGTGCGTCGCACGCGCGCCACGCTCCTCGCGGCGCCCACCGGCCCCCTCGGCGCCGGCATTCCTCGGCGTGAGCACGTACTTGGTGGAGCCACGCGCACCTCGCACCTCGACGATGCCGAGGCCGCGCAGGGTCCTGAGCTCTTGGATGACGATCGGCACCTGGTCCTCGAACAGCCGTGCAACATGCAGCAGCTCTCCTCGGCTGCGCGGTTGCCCATCGGCGAGCGCCGCGAGGATCCGAGCGCGAATCTCCGCGTCCCGCGCGCCCCTGCTCGCCCGCGTCGGCTTGGCCGGAGTGGAGATGGTGCGTGCGACTCTTCGACGGACGCGGCCCTTCGGAGGGGCTGGCTGGGGCAAGGGCGCGTTGCCCATCAGCTGCTCGAGCTTGCGCGCGATGGCACGCTCGAAGTCCACCTCCAGCTCGTGGAGCGCGCGGGCGACGAGCGCTCGGAGGCTGCCACGGGGCGCCGTCGCGGTGTCCACGCGGTGCGCGCCAGGCAGGCGAGGTGCCGTGGCGACAAGCCGCAGCGGGGTCGCCGGTGCCGAGCGGGGCGCCGTCGTCGCTCGGCCCAGGCCTCGCCACCAGCGCTCGAGAGAGGTATCCACCTCGGCCCCTGAGACGGACTCGAGGGGCCAGCGGACCCGCACGGCCGCGAACTGCCCCTCGTCATCCAGGTCGAGCGCGTCGAGGACACACAGCTCGGGGAGGCGCAGCTGCCGGAGCTCGTCGTACCCGAACCGCGCGAGGTCGACCGCGCGCCAGATCTTCGTCGACTTGGCCATCGCATCTCGTGGGGTATCGCAGCGGTGTCGAGCCGGCAACCCGATGCGCGCTGCGCGCCTCGCTGCAAGGCCCATGACCAAGCTGCGCAGCTCGGAGAAAGAAGCCCTTCTGGGACTTCCCTTCGGCGGGTTCGAGCTCACTCGTGTGGTCACGCCGCGCATGAGCACGCGCGACACGAAAGGCCCATACGACCATGCCTCGCCCCAGCCGCGTCAACACCCCCGAGCCCCTCATGACGACCACGTTCGACGGCGTGACCGCACGACTCGTCCTCGCCGAGAGCACCTACGGCACGCCCCGTCCCCGCATCGAGCTCGAGCTGCCGACAGGCACCAGCTATCGCGCGACCGCGGCCAAGGCTTACGTCCTCGCGGCCGCCGTCGAGCTCGCCACCCTCGAGTGCCGTGCTGGCTGGGTGGTCTGCGTCAACCCCCACGAGACCATCGCCTTCGTCGACCTGGAGCTCGGCGAGGGACTGCCCCATGAGGTCCAGGCCGGGCTCGCGACCCTTCGCGCCGTCCTCGCCAAGGGGGTGCGGTGATGCCCGCGCCTCGCGTCCTCGAGCGGCGCTTCAGTGCTCTCGTGGGCGTCGTCGTCCAGCGCGTCGACGCGCGCGACGCCTGCGCGGTCGAGATCTGCAAGCATAGCGCGCTCCTCCTCGGGCTCGGCACCGACGGGTTTCTCATGCTGCTCGCGCGCGGCCCGTTGTCCGAGGCGCTGCCGCGGCTTGGCGCCCATCCCTGGAACCAGCTTCTCCTCGTCACCAACCGCTACGTCGGGCTGAC
>CAZUZY010000334.1:0-9763 GCA_964624885.1 uncultured Polyangiales bacterium
GAGCGCTCGGCGCGGCGCGCGCGGACCTGGAGGTCGTGGAGCGTCACCAGGCCGAAGCGCGCCGGCTGGCCGCCGCGACGGCCGAGGCGCACGCGGAGGAGCAGGCCGCAGAGGCCCACGCCGGCCGCCGAAAAAATCGCCCGTGAGTCAGTAGCAGCTGCTCACGGTGGAGAACGGCGCCTTGGTCAGCCGATAGGTGATCTCCGCGTACGTGACGTTGGACCCACAGTTGCCGCTGCCGAGATCGAACTGGAACGAAGTGCTCGCGAGGGGCAGGGGGCAGGCGACGCTCCAGCGATCGGTCTCGGCGAGCTGGGTGACACTGGCCCCCGTGTTGTTGTCGAAGCAGATCGCCGCCTTGCCGTTCTTGTTGGTCGCGGCGCCGAACACGTTGTAGCCGCCGCTCGTCGCTGTCCCGATGTCGAGGGTGTTCGTCGTCCCCTGCATGAAGCGGAGGCCGACGCCGGTGTTGCCGAGCATCGTCGAACCTCGGAGCGTGAGGCTCGGCTGGTTGGTGCCCACCACCTCGACCGAGACGCCGTACGCGAGGCCACCGCTGCCCACGCCGTTGTTGTTGGCCAGCAGCGACCCGACGAGGTGCGGGGTGCCGGTGGGGGTGATCTGGGCGATGCGAAGCCCACCGATCACGTTGTTCTGCGCCTCGTGGGCGACCGTGGCGCCGGGGGGGGCGATGGTCACCTGCTCGAGCACGAGGTAGGCGCTGCCGGCGCCGTCCCCCGCGGTCGTGTGGATGCCCCACTGCTTGTTGCCGTTGAACCGGTTGACCCAGCCGGCCCCCGCGCTGACGACCACCTGCCCGGTGAAGAGCCGCAACCCGTCCTGGTTGTTGTTGGTCGCCTGGATGTTGCTCAGCTTGTGCGCGACCGCCGTCGTCGCGTCGTAGGGCGTGCCGATGACGATGCCGTTGGCGGTGTTCGCGTTCGCCGTGACGTTGACCAGCGTGACCACGAAGTCGCCGAAGACCGTGACGCCGTGGCCACTGTTGTTCGAGAACACGCTGCCCGTCGCGCCGAGGCCGTCGAGGAGCTGCACGACCCCGCGGCCGGTCGTCGTGCGCTGGGCGACGAGGCCGCCGTTCTTGTTGTTGTTGCCCTGGAGGCTCGGGCCGAGGTCGGCGCTCCCGAAGACCCGGAAGCCCGCCTCGTTGCACTGATCGGCGATCACGTCGGCGATCTGCGGGGGAGCGACGCCGGTCGGGAGCGTCGCCGTGGTGAGCACGCCGTGCCCGGTGCCACTGCCCGAGGTGCGCACCGTCACGCGCTCCAGTCGGGCGCCGTTGTCGAGGCCCACCGCACACTGCGCCGTCGCCCCCGCGAGCCCGGCGCAGTTGCCGAGCGCGACGATCCGCACGCCCAGCCGGTCGCCGTCCGTGGGGCTGTCGTAGTTCGAGGTGAGGGTGACCTTGGGCGCGAGCAGGACCGCACCGCTCTCGTTGTAGTCGGGCGCCGCGAGGTTGCCCTTCACGTGGATGGTCCGCCGGGTCACGGTGGCGCCCGGTGCAGGGAGCGACGTCGCGGCGAGGATGGTCTTGAAGGGGCACGCCTTGCTGCCGTTGCCGCCCACGGCCGCAGCCTTGTCGACGTAGACGTCTTCGGTGGGGCCCCCCACCACGACCAGCGGGCAGCCCGCGTCGGCGTCGACGACGCCGTCGGTCACCACGCTGTCGGTGGCCACGCTGTCGGTGGTCACGCTGTCGGTGGCCACGCTGTCGGTCACCACGCTGTCGGTGGCCACGCTGTCGGTGGCCACGCTGTCGGTGGTCGTGCTGTCCGACGCATCCGCGTCGCGCACGTCCGCACCCGAGTCGGAGGCCGAGTCCAGCCCACCCGAGTCCGGCGCGCCCGAGTCCGGCACGCCCGTGTCCGTACTCGTCTCGACGAGCGTGTCGCCGCCGCTCTCCAGCGTGCCGGTGTCCGTGGTCGAATCGGGGATCTCGGTGCCGACCTCGAAGTCCGCGCCGCTGCAGTGCACGGAGCCCACGGCCAGCGCCGCGAGCCACACCAGTCCTCGGGGTCGCGCCCACTCCGTCGCTCCGATCCGTCGCCGCATGTCTTGCTCCTCCCTCGCCCATCTTACGGCCCAGCTGTCGCCGCGCACGCTCAGACTCCGCCTACGTCGCCTTACAAGGGCCACCGGAGCAAACCCCGACCGTGCGGCGTTCCCTCATCCGTGGTTCACTCCCGCCCCGTGCGCGCCCTGCGGATGTTCGTGCCCTCGCTGGCCCTCGGGGTGTTCGCCGGCCAGACGCAGTGCGGTCCCGCCGAGCACAAGGCGAGCTCCGGGCCCACCACGCCCTCGGCCGTCGCGGTTGCGTCGAGCGCCTCCGCCTCCCCCTCGGCCAGCGTGTCGGCCAGCGTCGCCGCGAGCAGCGCGCCCATCGACCCCTCGACGATCACCCCTTTGCTCGCCCACCCCGCCCTCGGTGGCGTCGCGTCCGCGATGGCCGTGCGCGACCCGAAGGGCGCCGCCGAGGCGCTCGACAAGGCGCTCTCGAGCCTCACCCCGAGCCTTACTGGGCCCGACCTCGATCGCGGCGCGTTCCTGCTCGGTCGCCTGCGCGCGCAGGCCAAGCAAGAAGAGCTCGCCGACGCCGCCTACGCCAAGGTCTCGAGCGCCTCGCCGCTGCAGCCGTGGGTCGCCCTCCGGCGCGCGCAGCTCTCCCTGAAGCGCGGCAAGCCCGACGACGCGCTCGCCCTGCTCAAGGGCGTTCCCGACGCGGCGCCGTTCGCGGAGCCCCGCCATTTTGCGCTCGGCGAAGCCCTCGCGACCAAGGGCGACCACGCGGGCGCGGCCGAGGCCTACGCGCTCGAGCGCACCGGTCACCGCTGGACCGAGGGGGCGATCCGCTTCGCCGAGGAGGTCGCGGCCGCGGGCGACAAGAAGCAGGCGCTGCTCGCGGCCAAGAGCGCCCGCCGCGTGCGCTTCGAGTACCCCGCTTCCTCGCTCGCGCCGCGTGCGCTCGACGCCGAGCAGAAGTGTCTGTTGCTGGTCCCGACGCTGTCCGCACCCGAAGGCCTCGGGGCGCCGACCGCGCTCGAGCAGGCCACCCGCGCCCAGGGCTTCCTCGACGCGGGCAAGCCCAAGGACGCGCGCGACGAGGCCAAGAACGTCCTCGCGTATCCGAAGGGCACCGAGGCCTGGTGCAAGGCCGCCCTCGTGCACGCGCGGGCGCTCGAGCGGCTCAAGGACAAGACCGGCGCGAGCGACGCCTACGGGGTCGCCGCCGAGGGCTGCTCCGACGAGGCCACCCACGTCAACGCCCTCTACGACGGCGCCAAGGCAGCGCTCGCCGCCAAGAACCCTTCCCTCGCGCGCGCGCGCTTCCTCGCGCTCGAGAAGGAGCACGGCAAGCACCGCCTCGCCGACGACGCGCGGCTCCGCGGCGCGCAGGTCGCCATCGACAACGGCGACGTGGTCAAGGGCGAGGCCATGCTCGCCGCGCTCCCCGACGACTACCCCGACGGCGACATGAAGGCCGAGGCGCTGTTCCGCCTCGCGTTCCCGCGCCTCAAGAGCGGCGACTTCGCCGGCGCGCTCCCGCACCTCGATCGCTCGGTGGGGCTCGTGCCGCGCGAGGACGGCTACTTCACCCAGGGCCGCGCGGCGTACTACGCGGCGCGCGCGCGCCTCGAGACCGGCAAGGTCAAGGAGGGCGTGGAGGGCCTGCGCAAGGTGATCGCCGACGAGCCGCTCTCGTTCGCGGCCGCGATGGCCTACGCGCGCCTCGCCGCCCGCGGCAAGGAGGACGCGGCGCTCGCCAAGAAGGCGCTCGACGACGGCCTCGCCTTCGAGCCCCAGGGCGATCTCCTCGACAAGGGCCGCAAGGAGCTCGCGACCCCGGGCTTCGCGCGGGCCGTGGAGCTCGCGCGCGTCGGCGAGCCCGAGTTCGCCAAGAAGGAGCTCGCCGCGCTCGGGCTCCTCAAGGACGCCGACCCGGCGGGGCTCTGGGTCACCGCCACCGTGCTCGCGCGCGGCGGCGACGCACGCGGGTCGCACAACCTCGTGCGGGGGCGGCTCACCGAGTGGATCCGGCACTTCCCGAGCGGCAAGTGGAAGGCCGCGTGGGAGCTCGCCTTCCCCCGCCCGTACGAGGCCGACGTCCTCGCGGCCGCCACGCGCGAGTCGGTCCCCACCGCGCTGATCTGGGCGATCATGCGCGAGGAGAGCGCGTTCGACCCGGAGGTGGTGTCGCCGTCGGCGGCGTACGGCCTCATGCAGCTCATCCTCCCCACCGCCGCGCGCTACGCGAAGCCGCTCAAGCTCGCCCACGACGCGCACGCGCTCACGCTGCCCGAGGTGAACATCCCCATCGGCACCGCGTTCCTCCGCAAGCTGCGCGGGGAGTTCCCCGAGAATCCCAACGGCTACACGGTGCCCTCCTACAACGCGGGCGAGGGCGCCACGCACAAGTGGCTCACGCCGCCACTCGCCGGTTCGTTCGACCTCTGGGTCGAGAGCATCCCCTACGACGAGACCCGCAAGTACACCAAGCGCGTCCTCGCCTCGTACTTCGCGTACGTGGCCCTCTACGCGCCCACGCAGCTGGACAGCGAGCTCCGCGCCGCCGCCGGCAAGTGAACGGAGCGAGCCCCACGGGCGAGGGAAACGCGCCGCGGCCGCCCGGGGCGGAAGCACCCCTTGACGCCGCGCGCAAAGGTTGTTTCGCTCTGCGTCACGGCCCAGCAGCCCCGGGGAACAACAGAATGCAGCCGCAGGATTCGAGCGAGACGCCGCGCGAGAAACGCGTGGTCAAGCGCTACAGCAACCGCAAGCTCTACGACACCCGTGAGAGCCGGTACGTCACGCTCCTCCAGATCGCCGAGATGGTTCGCGCGGGCGAAGAGGTGCAGATCATCGACAACGCGACCAAGGACGATCTCACCGAGGTGACCCTCGCGCAGATCATCTACGAGGAGCAGAAGCAGTCCTCGGGTCTCGGTCGCTCGGTGCCCCTGCAGACCCTCCGCGATCTCATCCACCAGCGGGGCGAGCGGCTCATGTCCCAGCTGCGCGAGGGCCCCCTCGGCCGGCTCCTGCCGGGCGAGCACGAGGGTGGGGCCGAGGGCGAGGAGGCCGTCGAGGCCGACGGCACGTACGGTGGCACGCCTCGCGCTGCCGCTGCTGCGCCCGCCGCCAAGGTCGACGCCGCCGCGGCCGCCGCGGCCGAGAAGAAGACCCTGCTCGACCAGTCCCGCGAGGCGATCGAGACCCTGCAGGCGCGCATCGACGACCGCGTCCGCTCGGCGCTCGCGAGCTTCTCCCCCATCCAGCAGCTCCAGACCGAGGTCCAGCGGCTCCAGGCCAAGGTCGAGGAGCTCGAGAACAAGCTTGCGGCCCGCGACGCCAAGGGCGGCGCAAAGCCGCCCCGCAAGGACTAGCCTGAGCTCGGCGCCGCGTCGCTGAGGTGGGCGCGGAATAACCTGGCGCGGGGGCGGGTTGGCCCCATGATCCATGGCATTGGAAGCTCCCGACCACCGCCCCCGCTCCTCGGCCTACGACGCCCGGGAGTTCGAGGCTCTCGTCCTCGATCATCTGGATTCCATGTTCGCCGTGGCGCGCCGCCTCACCCGCGACAGCGTGGCCGCGGAGGATCTCGTCCACGACGCGGCGGTCAAGGCGCTCAAGGCGCGGGAGCACTTCGAGCCCGGCACCAACCTGCGCGCGTGGCTGCTGCGCATCCTCACCAACACCTTCATCAACACGTATCGTCGTGGCGGCCTCGAGCGGAGCACGTTCGAGAGCGCCCACGATCACGAGGACCCGGTCGCCGACGGCTGGATGTCGGCCGCCTCGATGCGCTCGCTCCGCGAACCCGAGGAGGAGGCGCTGCGCCCGATCCTGCGCGCCGAGCTCGCGCGCGCGGTCGACGAGCTGCCCGACGAGTTCCGCATCGCCATCGTGCTCTGCGACGTCGAAGAGCTCTCCTACAAGGAGATCGCCGAGGCCATGGGTACCCCCATCGGCACGGTGATGTCGCGCATCCACCGTGGTCGCAAGCTCCTCAAGTCCCGCCTCATGTCGCACGCCATCGCCGCCGGCCTGGTCGACGACGACGCCGCGGGCGAAGGCGCCAAGATCCTCCCCCTGTCGCGCACCGGTACCGCGGGCCGCGCGAAGAACGTGGGGCGCGCATGAGCGACCGATACGAATGCGGGGATGCGCTCCGCGCCCTCGACACCTACGTCGACGGCGAGCTCGATGCATCGACCGTGCTGCGCATGGAGCAGCACCTGGCGACCTGCCCCGATTGTGCGGCAGCGGTCGTGATCGGTCGCGCCATGAAGCGTACCCTGCGCGTGGAAGCGCGGGCGGAGACAGCCCCGGTCTCGCTGCGCGGGCGGCTCGCCCGCAGCGCCGAGGCCTTGCGCAAGAGCGAGGAGCTCGGGGTGTCCGACGTCGCAGGGCGCGCGAGCCCGGTCGAGTCGAGCGTCGGCGGTCACAGCCGCGACGTCGGCGAGCCGGGAGCGTCGGAGCCGAGCGCGTCGGGCCCGAATGCGCCGCCCACGTCGCGGCGGCCGTTCCGCTTCTCGTTCTCGCCCGCGTTGCCGCTCGCGGCCGTGGCCACGCTGGCGGTCGCCGTCGGTGGGGGCATGCGCACGCTGCAGAAGGGCACGAGCGCCGAGCCGAGCGCCTCCAACTACGCGGCGCAGGCGAAGATCCTCGACGAGCTCGCCGTCAACCACGCGCGGCCGCTGCCGCCCGAGGAGCTCGATCCCCTGCGGGTGGCCAAGCGCTTCTCGCCGATCGTCGGCGTGCCGGTGCGGCCGGCAGCGCTCGGGTTGGCGCCGAGCCCGGGCTGGGCGTTCGCGGGCGCGCGCCTCACCACGCTCTCCGACGACCCGACCGCCACCCTGTTCTACGAGGGGCGCACCGGGATCCGCGTGACCGTGTTCGTCTACGATCCGGCGCGCATCTCGGTGAAAGCCGCGTGCTGTCTCCAGCCCAAGGTGTTCGCCAAGGACGGCGTGCAGCAGACCGTGCTCGTCGGCCGCGCCCGGGGCTACTCGGTCGCCGTCCACGAGAAGGACGGCGTCGGACACGCGCTCTCGGGAGACGTCGACGAGAACGAGCTCGTGGCGCTCGCCCTCGGCATGTGATCGCCGCCCGCGAGCCCGAGTGACCAAGCGTCCCTGGCGGCTCGGCAGGGGTTCTGGCACACACGCTGGCCATGAACGAAGGGTTCCGCGAGCCGCGCGAGATCGAGGGCACCGGGCGCCGCCTGCTGCTGGTGTTCGACGGGGGCAACGCCCCTGGCTACGCGTCGGTCGCCGTCGCCCTCACCGAGGAGGCCGTCAAGCGCGGCTTCGAGGTGTGGGCCGCCACCGAGGGGTTCCGCTCGCTCACGCGCGACGCGATGACGAGCCCCCGGTTCGAGCGCCTGATCGTCGGTCGTGAGGACCGCTACACGCTGCTCTCGCGGGGCATCCCCGCGCGCTCGATGGGGCGCCGGGTGCGCGACGCCGGCAGCGACTTCCGCAGCGAGCGCTACCTCGGCTTCCTCGAGCCGGCCAAGCAGGCCGAGGCCGCGGAGACCATCCGGGACCAGGGGTTCACCCACGTGGCGTGCGTCGGGGGCAACGGCACCTTCGAGGGCGCGCGCGCGCTCGTGCCCCGCATCGGCGGCACGCCGATCGGGTTCGTCAACGTCTCCATCGACAACGATCTGTCCGGCGACCGCGCCATCGGCTTCTTCAGCGGCGTCGAGGCCGGCGCCACCGAGGCGCGCGGGCTCTACGAGGACTCCTACACCCACAAGCGCACCTACCTGCTCGAGATGATGGGCAACCGCAGCGGTCGCCACGCCCTCCACTGCGGCGTGGCCGCGCGCGCCCACCTCATCGTGCTGCCGTTCATCGAGCTCCCGCGGGACGTGCTGACCGAGATCGCCGAGGCCCTCGGCGCCGCGTCCCACGCGCTGGTCGTGGTGGCCGAGGGGTACGCCGCCGAGGCGCGCCGGGCCACCAACCAGCCGGCCAGCGCCTACCTCGCGGCCCAGCTCGCCGAGGTGGGCCTCCGGGATCGCAAGGACAAGCGGGTCATCGCGGAGCCGTTCTCCCGCTACCTGCGCGGCGTGCAGCCGGCGTACGTCGACGTGTCCACCGCCTACCTCAAGGCCTCCCTGCTGGTCGACGCGTTCGACGCGGGGCGGAGCGAGGTGATGCCCTACGTGCTCGCCACCAACGACGTCGGGCTGCGCGCGTTCGCCGACGTCACGCGGGAGGACGCGGTCGAGCCCGCGTTGCTGCCATTGCTGACACGGCTCAAGCTCCCACGGTTCTCGGCGCTCGCGCGCGCGCTGGCCGAGCGGGTGGGGGCCGGCTCGTGAGCCTGCACCTCGGCAAGCTCCGCGGCGACGGCGGCACCTACCTGCTGCCGCCCCACCACCTGGTCACCCACGGCGTGGTGGTGGGCATGACCGGCAGCGGCAAGACGGGGCTCTGCGTGTCGCTCGTCGAGGAGGCGGTGCGCAACCAGGTGCCGGTGCTGGTCGTCGACATCAAGGGCGACCTGCCGAACCTCGCGCTGACCTTCACCGACCCGGCGGAGCTCGCGCCGTTCGTGGACGAGGCGGCCGCCCGGCGTCGCGGCACGACCCCCGAGCAGGAGGCCAAGGCGCTCGCGGAGAAGCGGCGCGAGGGCCTCGCGGCGTCCGGGCTCGGTGAAGCCGACGTGCGCAAGCTCCGCGAGGCGATGCACGTGCGGGTCCTCACGCCCGGCACCCAGGCGGGCGAGCCGCTCCACGTGCTCTCGCCGCTCGAGCAGGCCTCGTCCACGTTCGCGGTCGACGAGGAGGCCGCGCGCGACGCGCTCTCGTCGGCGGTGTCGTTGCTGCTGCGCCTGGTCGAGCGCGAGGCCGAGGCCACCTCGCCGGCCCACGTGCTGCTCTCGACGCTGGCCGAGCGGCGCCTGCGCGCGGGCGGCGCCGCGAGCCTCGAGGCGCTCCTCGAGGATCTGAAGACCCCGCCGATGGAGCGCATCGGTGCGCTGAGCGTCGACGAGTTCTTCGCGCCCAAGGAGCGTGGCGCGCTGGCGACCGACCTCAACGCCCTGGTCGCCGCGCCCACCTTCGCGGCCTGGCGTCGCGGCGCGCCCCTCGACGTCGGGGCGTGGCTGGCCCCCCGCGCCGACGGCAAGGTGCCGGTGGTGATCGTCTCGGTGGCCCACCTCGACGACCAGGAGCGTGCGCTCGTGCTCTCGCTGGTCCTCGAGCAGACGCTGGGCTGGGTGCGCGGTCTCCCTGGCACGACCGAGCTCCGGGCGATGGTGCTGTTCGACGAGGTGTTCGGGTTCCTGCCGCCGCACCCGAGCAACCCACCCACCAAGCGACCGCTGCTCGCGCTCCTCAAGCAGGCGCGCGCGTTCGGCGTCGGCTGCGTCCTCGCGACCCAGAACCCGATCGACCTCGACTACAAGGCGCTCTCCAACGCCGGCGTGTGGTTCGTGGGCCGCCTGCAGACCGACGCCGATCGCGAGCGCGTGGTCGAGGGGCTCGCGGGCAGCGACGCGGGCGGTGGCGAGAGCGCGACCGACCTCGGGGCGCGGATCAAGGCGCTCCCGGCCCGGACGTTCCTCGTGCGCGACGTGCACGCCGGGACCACCCTCGAGATCGAGACGAGGCACGCGCTCTCGTGGCTGCGCGGCCCGATGACCCGGGCGGAGCTGCGCCGGCTCGTGCCGCCTCCGCCGCCCACGCCGGTGGTGGTGCCGGTCGCGCCCACACCCGCACCGGTCGCGCCGGCCG
>CAZUZY010000335.1:0-9707 GCA_964624885.1 uncultured Polyangiales bacterium
AAGCTTGTACTCTGCAATCACATTCCAGAAGACCACCGCGCGCGCGCCGTCCGCTGTCGAGACGAGGCACTGGCCGTCGTCGCCCTGGCGCCGCTGGGCCACGCCTGGGCGTCGGCGACCGTGCTGCTCACGGCGGCCCTCGTCGGCTGGCACCTGATCGTCGTGCGCACCGGCGAGGGCGACGACCTGCGCCACCTCCTCGCGATGGGTGGCCTGCGCGTGCCCATCGGCGACGCGCGCGGCGCCCTGCACGTGCTGACCGTGCCCCTCGTGCACGCGGGCCCGGTGCACCTCGCGCTCAACGTCCTCGCCTTGCTCGGCTTCGGCCCGTGGGTCGAGCGGCTGCTGGGCCGCGGCCGCATGGTCGTGGTGTTCGTCTGCGCGACCGTGGTGAGCAGCCTCGCGGTGGCCGCGCTCGCCTCTCCTTCGCGTCCGACGGTCCTCGTGGGCGCGTCGGGCGCCATCTTCGGCCTCGGTGGCGCGATGGGCGCCGTGCTGCTCACCCAGCCGCACCTGCGCCGCACCCGACGCGCGCAGGAGGTGCTGCGCGGCTTCGGCGCGATGCTCGCGCTGCAGTTCGTCGTCGACCGGCTCGTGCCGATGGTGAGCGGGACCGCCCACGTGGCGGGGCTCGTCGCGGGGGCGCTCTCGGGGCTGATCCTCGTGCGGCGCCCGACCGGCTAGGCGGCCTGCGCGGCTAGGCGGCCTGCGCAGTGCCGGTGGGCTCGTCCTGCTGCTGCTCCGGGGCCTCGCCGACCTGATGGGTGCCGAGGCTCGGCGCGAAGATCGCGAGCAGGTAGCTCTTGAGCATCCACACGAACAGGCTCGGCTGGTTGAGGCTCGGGTCGAGGTTCTGCGCGATCTCGGCGTGCTTCTCGGGCGCCACGCTCCAGTGCGAGCCCGCCTGCATGTGGTGGATGGTGTGGTAGCCGTTGTTGAAGAGCAGGAAGTTGAGCACCGGCGACGTGAAGTTGCGCGAGTGGTTCCACTGGCTCTTCGGGTCGGTGTGCACGTGCTGCCCGTAGTTGAAGTAACAGATCGCGTAGAGCGAGAAGAACCGCGGGATCCAGAATGCCCACACCGTGGCGCGCCAATCGACGAAGGTGAGCGCGATGGGCAGGCCCCAGCACAGCACGAGCTGCGCCATGATCGAGCGGTACATCCGGGGGCGCTTGGTGCGCGACTCCTTGACGTAGCGGTCGATCAGCGGGGCCTGGAAGGCCATCGAGACGAACGGATAGGTGACCGCCGTGAGGAAGTTGTGCTTCGGCGAGTACCGCCAGGTGATGGTCGCATCACCGCGCGCGTTCTGGAACTTGTGGTGATTGAGGTTGTGGGTCGGGATCCAGTTGAACGCCGCGAACCCGTAGAAGAGAGTGGCCACGTGGTTGAGCGCGTCGTTGGCCGCGCGGCTCTTGAACGTGGGGCAGTGGTTGTGGTTGTGCGCGATGATCCCCGCGGCCAGCGCGAAGTAGCAGGCGAGCGGCAGGAGGTACGGGCGCAGCGTGGGCCGGAACCACATGACCGCGACGTTGGCGGCCGCGAGCGCGAGCCACAGGATCGTCTTGTAATCGGCGGCGTATCGGGGGCGCATGGGGCGGAGCACGGTACCACGGGAACCCGCGACGCGCCGCCGTGTCTGGAGTAGCAGCCCCTCATGCGCCGCGTAGATTCGTTCGCACTCACCGGTCGATCCCGCACCGTCCCCGCTCCGTTCTGGCTCTGTCGCTCCCGGACCGTCCCTGTCCGGTCCTCCGCTCCGGTCGTGGTCTGTCTCGCGTGCACCGCGGTGTTCGTCGCGTGCGGCGGCAGCACCCCGCCGCCGGTCACCCCGAAGCCGGCGCCGCCCGCGTCGTCGAGCGTGGCCGCTACGCCTGAGCTACCGCCCATCCCGGTGGTCGCGCCCGAGGTCGACAAGACCCCGGCGAGCTGCGACCCGTTCCTCGCCAAGGCGGCGCCCAAGCCCGACGACAAGCCCAAGCCCGAAGACAAGCCCAAGCCCGAAGACAAGCCCAAGCCCGACGACAAGAGCGCCAAGAAGGCCAAGACCGAGCCCGGCGTGTGCTCTTCGAACGCGACCGCGCTGGCCGCCCTCGGGCGTGCGGCGAAGGCGATCGAGGCCGGCGATCGCGCGGCGCGTGACGAGGCCTTCGCCTCGCTGGCGGGCTGCGACCGGGTGCCCGTGCTCGTGACCGACGTCGTCCGCGCACAGACCGCCCCCCTCGCCTGCGCGGAGGCCATCCTCACGCCGGTCCTCGACGCCCACGGCAAGGAGGCGCTCCCGAACCACCAGGCTGCTGCGCGTGCGCTCGTCGGCGCCTCTCGCCTCGCGCGCCTGCGCGCCAAGAAGGGCGCGTTCGATCTGCTGGCCCGCGCCGAGGTCGACCCCAAGGCCAAGGACTCCGCGATCCAGCAGGTCACCCTCTGGAAGGACGCCATCGAGAAGGAGGAGCGAGACGCCCTCGCGCTCGCCAAGAACGCCCCCGCCGAGATCGGCGCCATCGCGCGCTTCGAGGCCGCCGCCGCGTGGATCGCCTTCGCCAAGGAGCTCCGCGCGACCCCGTACCCGACCGAGCTCGCGAGCCTCGCCAAGAAGGACAAGGACCTCGAGGTCCAGTACTACGCGAAGCTCGACGAGGTCACGATGCCGATCCTCGATCGCGCGCGGGCGCTGGCGCTGGCCGGGATCGGCGGCGCGGTCCGCGACGGCGTGCTCGTGAAGGACCTGCCGTCGTTCCAGCAGATCGTCGAGCCGTTCAAGTCGCGCGCGGGCTTCGAGCACCGCGCGACGCGCGACCTCGAGCTCCTGCCGCCTGACCCACTCGCGGACAAGAAGGCGAGTGACGCCGTGCGGGTCGCGCGCTTCCTGCCGCCGTGGGCCGCCTACGCCACGCTCGAGCGCGCCGAGCCGGCCGCGCTCCTCACGACGCCGGTGCTCACCGCGTTCGCCGTCCACCGCGGCATCCCGGCCGCGCTCCGCCTCGAGATCGAGAAGGATAAGAAGCTCGACGACCAGCACCGCGGCGCCGTCGCGCTCTCGCGACTCCGCGTCGCGCTCGCCTACGGATCGCGCCCCGACGCCGAGTCGCTCACCACGTGGAAGGCCAAGCAGCCGGTCGACCTCCTGCGCGTCGCCATCGCGACCGCGCTGCTCGGCCCCAAGAAGGACGACGGCAAGGCGGCGCTGTCGATCGGCTACGACCTCGCCGGCCTCGACGCGCTCGCCAAGAAGCCGGTCATCGGCGCCGCCGCGCAGTACGACGCCGCGCTGCTGGCCCTCGAGAACGCGCAGCTGTTCACGGGCACCCCGCCCGATCCCATGCAGCCGCCGCTCGACCCCAAGAAGGCCTACGCCGACGCGGTGGCCCGGCTCGACGCCGTCTCCCAGCGCAAGGATCTCGAGGAGCCCCGCAAGGCCACGGCCAAGACGCTGGCCGCCTCGGCCCGCGCCTCGCTCGAGTTGCTCGACAAGAAGCCATGAATCGGGGCCTGATCGGCGTCACGGCGGGCTCGACCGGCGGCGCGGATTGGGATTGAATGTCGCCCTCGCCCCATCCGTCGTTACGAGGCGCGGTCCCGCGCCGAGGTGGAAGCTCCATGCCCGTCAAGAATCCCTCTCCGTTTCGCTCCGGTTCGCGTGTGCGCTCGCTCGGCGGGCGGGTGCTCGGGGTGTGCTCGCTGTTCGGCCTCGCCTACGTGGTCGTGAACGGCCCGGCCTGGGCCGCCGACTGCAAGCCCGGCAGCCTCAACGCGGCCGGCACCTGCGACTGCCCCGCCGGCTACCGCAGCGAGGGCCCGCCCGGGAGCGCGGTCTGCAAGTACCTCCCGCCTCCGCCCAAGTCCGAGTGTGGCATCCCGGGCAAGCCCGCGTGTCCGCCTTGCAAGGCCCCCGGAGACGTCGGCACCACCGTGCAGGTCAAGGGCGGCACGTTCATGATGGGCGACTCCGTGTCGTACGGCGCCTCGCCGGTGCGCTCGGTCACGGTCAGCGACTACAGCATCGACCGCTACGAGGTCTCGGTCGCCGAGTTCAAGAAGTGCGTCGACGCCGGCGTGTGCAGCGCGCCACCCAAGTCGGTCAACACCCGGTGCAACTGGGACCAGGCCGGCCGCGAGGCGCACCCGATCAACTGCGTCAACTTCGCCGAGGCCACCACGTTCTGTCAGTGGAAGGGCAAGCGCCTGCCCACCGAGGCCGAGTGGGAGTTCGCCGCGCGCGGCAAGGACAGCAAGCTCTACGCGTGGGGCACCGACGCGCCGAGCTGCAAGGTCGCCAACTACACCGGCGAGCCCGGCAAGGTCTCGCAGGGCTGCGGCGACGGCACCACCTGCATCGGCACCAAGAGCGCTGGCAAGTCGCCGTTCGGCGCGCAGGACATGGCCGGCAACGTCGAGGAGTGGACCTGGGACTGGTACGCCACGTGGAAGTCCACGAGCGCCAAGGATCCCGCGGGCACCCTCACCGGCACCGGCCGCGTCGTGAAGGGCAGCGCCTTCGACCAGAGCTCGGTCAACGATCAGATCGCGGCGCGTCGTGAGTCGGTCAACCCGCAGAACCGCGAGCCGTGGCTCGGCTTCCGCTGCGCCAAGGGCAACGAGCCCACCGCCACCCCCGCCTACTACGAGCCCCCGGCGCCGCCCCCCACGCCGGTGCCCCCGACCCCCTCGCCCACCCTCGCATCGACGCCGAGCGACCTCGGCACGATGGTCAAGATCCCGGGCGGCAGCTTCACGATGGGCAGCATCGACATGAGCGACGCGATGCCCACGCGCCAGGTCACCCTCTCGTCGTTCCAGATGGACAAGTACGAGGTCACCGTCGGCGAGTACCGCAAGTGCGTGAACGCGGGCTCCTGCCTCACGCCGCTCAACAGCATCTCGAGCAAGTGCAACTACGACAAGTTCGGCAAGGACGGCCACCCGGTCAACTGCGTCGAGTGGACCGACGCCAAGAAGTACTGCGCGTGGGCGGGCAAGCGCCTGCCGACCGAGGCCGAGTGGGAGTACGCAGCGCGCGGCACCGACGGGCGCACCTGGCCTTGGGGCAACGCCACCCCCACCTGCTCGTACGCGGCGTTCAAGACCGAGGCCGGCACCATCTGTAGCGGCACGCAGACCACCCTCGTCGGCACCCACCCCCTCGGCGTCAGCTACTGGGGCGTCCACGACATGGGCGGCAACATCGAGGAGTGGGTCTACGACTTCCATGCCAAGTACAGCGCCGGCCCGCTCGTCAATCCGTCAGGCCCGCTCAGCGGCACCGAGCACGTGGTCCGCGGTGGCAACTGGGAGCTCCCCCAGAAGGAGCTCCGGGCCTTCAGCCGGTTCCACTCGGTGGGCGCGCAGTTCTGGCTCGGCATCCGCTGCGCCAAGTCCGGCACCTGAGCGGGCAGCGCGCGTGAGGGTGATGGAGCGTCGGCTGCCTCGAGGGGCCGGCGCCGGATCGCCCAGGAAAAGGCGGCCTCCGACCACCCTCGCCGACTCGGCCCGGGTCGGATAGGCTCCCGGCCATGTCTCAGGAGCTTCAGCAGCTTCGTCCCGGCGACACGTTCGCCGGGCGCTACCGCGTCGTGCGGTTGATCCGCGCCGGCGGCATGGGTGCGGTCTACGAGGTCGAGGACACCGCCACCCGGCGCCACCGCGCGCTGAAGCTCATGCACCCTTCGCTCGTGCAGTCCGCCGAGTCGCGCATGCGCTTCGAGCGCGAGGTGTTCATCGGCGCGGCGCTCGAGACCGAGCATGTCGTCGAGGTGCTCGATGCGGGCCTCGATCAGGCCTCGCAGGTGCCCTACCTCACCATGGAGCTGCTCAAGGGCGAGGAGCTCGGCGACCGCCTCGAGCGCGTCGGCCGCATGGGCCCCGACGAGGTCGTCAGCATCCTCACCCAGATCGGGCGGGCCCTCGACAAGGCCCACGCCAAGGGCATCGTCCACCGCGATCTCAAGCCCGAGAACATCTACCTCACCTTCCGCGAGGACGGCTCGGTCAAGGCCAAGATCCTCGACTTCGGCATCGCCAAGCTGGTCGAGGACGGCGCGCGCACCAACGCCACGCAGGCCGCCGGCACGCCGCTCTACATGGCCCCCGAGCAGACCGACCGCCAGAGCCACGTGTCGCCGGCCACCGACGTGTGGGCGCTCGGCCTGGTCACCTTCCGCATGCTCGCGGGCACGAGCTACTGGCAGGGCGATTCGTTGCAGCAGCTGTATCGGCAGATCCTGATGGATCCGCTCACATCGCCCGTGCAACGCGCGGCCCAGCTCGGCGTGGCTCTCCCCCCCTCGTTCGACCACTGGTTCGCCCGGGTGGTCGCGCGCAACCCGCAAGAGCGCTACCAGGCGGCCGGCCCGTGCATCGCCGATCTCGCGCAGGTCTTCGGCATCTCCACGAGTGGCAACGTGGGCCTCACGCCGCCGCCCCAGCAGGTGTCCGCGGGCGGCGCGACGGTGGTGGCCTCGGCCTTCACTCCGTATCCGAGCCCGCAGATCACGCCGTCGCACCAGCCCTACAGCGCGGGCGCACCACTCACCACGCCCATGCCCCAGCAGACGCCGTTCGTCACGCCGCCGCCGGGCACCGTCGGCATGCCGGCGGGCACGCAGCTCGGGGGCATGCAGACCGGCGGCGCGATGATCCCGATGACCCCGGTCCCGAACGCGCCCGCCCCCAAGAAGGGCAACGGCGCGCTGTTCGCGGGGATCGGTGTCGGTGTCGTGGCGGTGGGCGTGGTCGTGGTCGTCCTGGTGAGCGGCGGTGGTGGCGGCGGAGGTGGCAGCGCCAAGGTCACCACGACCACGACGAGCGACGACGAGGGCGACAGCAAGAAGAAGGACGCGGGCAAGAAGAAGGACGACGACGACAAGAAGGTCTCGTTGCCCGATCAGGTGGCCGCGCTCAACGACTGGATCAAGGTCGGCACCAAGGGCGTCGAGCTGCAGCAGCACGAGGTCAGCCGCGAGGAGTTCGGGCTCTACGTGAAGGCCCAGGGCAAGAAGGCCAAGAAGCCTCTCGAGAACGAGGGCGACCTCTCGGGCACGGTCAAGGAGCCCAAGCTGCCGGTCACCTGGGTCACCTACGAAGCGGCCGACGCGTTCTGCCAGGCCATCGGTGGTCGGCTGCCCACCGCCGACGAGTGGGATGCGGCCGTCGCAGGCGCGTCCAAGCAGAAGTACCCCTGGGGCGACGACTGGCCCAAGGCGGGCAGCGCCGACCTCGGCGCGATCGGCGTCCAGAAGACCGGCACCCCGCCCTCCCCCCTCGAGGTGGGCACGTCGTCCAAGGACCGGGGGCCCTACGGGCACAAGGATCTGGCGGGCAACGTCCAGGAATGGACCAGCACCGACTCCAAGGTCGGCAAGATCCTCCGGGGCTCGCACGTCGGCGGCAACGAGGACGATTTCAAGGGGCCGGGCGAGAAGTTCACCGAGGCGAGCGCCCCGAGTGGTGCCGTCGACATCGCCAAGGCCGCTCCCACCCTCGGCTTCCGCTGCGCCCGCGAGAGCAAGTAAGCAGTTCTCCTACTTGGGCTCCCACCTCGGGCTGCGCGCTCGTGCAGTGGCGCCTCCGGGAGGGCCGACACGTGGACGCCCCCGCCGTGGGTGCTACGCTGTCCGTGTGCAGGTCGTGCTGCGAAAGCTCGGTCATGGGGCGCGCGCCGTCGTCGGTCGACTGGTCCGCGCGCCACGCCGCGGCTCGGTGGTCGTCATCGAGTTCCCCGACGGGCTGCACGAATACGTCACCACCCCCGTGCGCCGTGTGCTCCGCCTCGCGGGGCGCGACGTGTTCTACATCGAGACGGCGAACAGTCGCTACCGGCTCGAGGTCCGCGAGCGCGAGCGCGCCGAAGCCGCCGCCCGCTGAGTGGCTAGACCCGAGCGGCGGGGACCACGGCTGGGGCAGGAGCCAAACGGGGCGACCCGAGGCGCAAAGTAGGCTATTCGCCCCCTGATGGCGGAAGGGCGGATCGAGGACGGGCGCGGGGTCTACTGCAACCGCACGCTGAACCTGCGGTCGATCAAGGTGATCGGCTACGACATGGACTACACGCTCGTCGACTACCACGTCGAGGAGTGGGAGCGCTGCGCGTACGAGCGCGTGCGACAGCGGTTCGGGCAACGCGGCTGGCCGATCGACGAGCTCACCTTCGACCCCGAGATGGTGATCCGCGGGCTGGTCGTCGACACCGATCGCGGCAACCTCGTGAAGGCCAACCGCTTCGGGTTCATCAAGAAGGCCACCCACGGCACGCGCGACCTGACCTTCGAGGAGATGCGCGAGGCCTACTCGCGCGAGATCGTCGATCTCTCCGAGCCCCGGTGGGTGTTCCTCAACACGTTGTTCTCGCTGAGCGAGGCGTGCCTCTACATGCAGCTCGTCGACCTGCTCGATCAAGGCCGGCTGCCGGCGCAGGGGCGACCGATGAACTACCACGACCTCTACGAGGAGGTCCGCAAGGGCATCGACGCCACGCACATGGAGGGCGAGCTCAAGGCCGAGATCATGGGCGACCCGGCGCGGTTCGTGAAGCGCGACCCCGAGGTGGTGCTCACGCTGCTCGACCAGCGCAACGCGGGCAAGAAGCTCATGCTGATCACCAACAGCGAGTGGTCGTACACGAGCGCGATGATGGCCTTCGCCATCGACCCGTTCGTCGCCGAGATGCTCCCCGGCAAGACCTGGCGCGATCTCTTCGACCTCGTGGTCGTCGGCGCGCGCAAGCCAGATTTCTTCACCACCCGCGCGCCGTTCTTCGAGGTGGTCAGCGACGACGGTCTCCTGCGGCCGGTCGTGCGCGCGCTCGAGCCGAACGTCGCGTACTTCGGCGGCAGCGCCCAGGCCATCGAGCGGTTCCTCGGCGTGTCGGGCGACGACATCCTCTACGTCGGCGATCACATGTGGGGCGACGTCCACGTGACCAAGAGCGTGCTGCGGTGGCGCACCGCGCTCGTGTTGCGAGAGCTCGAGGCCGAGGTGGCGGCGCTCACGGCGTTCCACGCCACCGAGACCGAGCTCCTCGCGCGCATGCAGGAGAAGGAGGACCTCGAGGCGCAGCTCTCCCGCGCGCGACTCTCGCTGCAGCGGCTGGTCGGCGGCTACGGGCCGAAGGTCACGGGCACGCGCGAGGAGTGGCAGGGGCGCATCCACAAGCTCCGGAGCCGTCTGGTCGCGCTCGACGCCGACGTGGCGCCGCTCGCCCGCGCCGCCAGCGAGCTCGCCAACCGCCGCTGGGGTCTGCTCACCCGTGCAGGAAACGACAAGAGCCACCTGGCTCGACAGGTGGAGCGGTACGCCGATCTGTACACCTCGCGGGTCTCGAACTTCCTCCACGTGACCCCCTTCGAGTACCTGCGGTCGCCGCGTGGGAGCCTGCCCCACGACCCGAGCACCCCGGCCGGGCCGCCCCTGCAGCCGAACCTCCGGACCACCTGACGCAGACCGGTTGGCAATCGGCCCTGCCTCGGCGCACAATCGTCCGATGCGCCGTCGCTTCCTCCTCGCTTCCCTCTTCCTCGCCACCTTCACCTTCGGCTGCTCGGCGGCCAAGGAGGACGATGGCTTCACCCTGGAGGACGGCGGGACCGACGGCGGCTTCAGCCTCGATGGCGGCGAGGACGGCAACTTCGACATCTCGGCCGACGGCCCGGTCGGCCCGTGCGAGGGCCTGCGCTGCCAGGTGAAGGCCTGCGGCGGTGGCGCCGACACCACCG
>CAZUZY010000336.1:0-9704 GCA_964624885.1 uncultured Polyangiales bacterium
GGCCGCCGCGAGCTCGGCCCGCGCGTCGTCGGCGAGCGGCTGGATCCAGCCGCGATCGGCGGCGAGCGCGGGTCCCCGCCAGCGCGCGGGCGTGTCTCGGAGGACCGGTAGCGTCACGCCTGCTCCGCGGCGCAGCACGAAGGTCCGCAGCAGCTCTTCGTCCCGGGCTTGCGCGCCTCGACGGTGGCGGAGGCCACGTACTTCTCGGCGCCCGAGCCGGGCATCCACTGCTCGATGAACTCCGCGCTCTCCGGCTTGGGGGTGATGCGGATGTCCTCGAAGCCAGCCACCCGGAGGAGGGCGCGCAGGGTCTCGACGCTGGCGGCCCCGCTCACGCACCCGGTGAGCATGGCGATCTGCGCGCCGAGCGCCTCGGGCAACGGCGAGAGCAGGACGACGTCCGAGATCGCGAGGCGACCCCCGGGCCCGAGCACGCGGAAGCACTCCCGGAACACGCTGCCCTTGTCGGGCGAGAGGTTGATCACGCAGTTCGAGAGGATGACGTCGACCACGCCGTCGGCGACCGGCAGGTGCTCGATCTCGCCGAGCCGGAACTCGACGTTCTTCACCTCGGCGCGCGCCGCGTTGCCCCGCGCCTTGCTGACCATGTCGGGGGTCATGTCGACCCCGATGACCCGCCCCGCGTCCCCGACCTGGCGCGCGGCGAGGAAGCAGTCGAAGCCACCACCGCTGCCGAGATCGAGCACCGTCTCGCCCGGCCGCAGCGCCGCGATGGCCTGCGGGTTCCCGCACCCGAGGCCCATGTTCGCGCCCTCGGGCACCGCCGCGAGATCCTCCTTGGAGTACCCGAGGGCCAGGCTCGCCTCGCGGTTCGGTCCGCAGCCGCAGGAGACGGCCCCGTCGCTCTGGGCCACCTTGCCGTAGAGATCCCGCACCGCGCTGCGCACCTGGTCTGCCGTTCGCTCGTCCATGTTCGTCGCCTCCTGCCCCTCTAGACGGCGGGGCCGCCCCGAGGACGCAGCCTTTCTTCTAGCCGCCCTCTTCCCAGTCCTGCCAGGGTACGGCGTTGCGCTCGAGGAAGGCCTTCACCGCCACGCCCACCGTCGGGAAGAAGTACTCGTGCCCGATCTTCTTCTGGAGCCCGTACCGGTGCAGGCGGTCCTTCACCGGGTCCTTCATCTCGGCGAACGCCAGCTCCACGCCGCGGGTCGCGAGCTCACCGTCGAGCTCCTGGATCATCTCGGCCGCCGTGGTGTCCACGTCGGTGATCGGCTCGGCGGCGATCACCACCCACCGCGCCGGCGCGCGGGCCTCCTCCACCACGTCGATCACCCGCGCGCGGAAGGTGTCGGCGTTGGCGAAGAACAGCGGCGCGTCCCAGCGGAACAGCACGAGCCCCGGGATCTGCCGCGCGTCGGGGTAGCGCCGGACGTCGTGGTAGCCCTTCACGCCCTTGGCGCGACCGAGCACGGCGTCGTGGGGCCGCCACGCGCGCCGCACGAAGTCGAGGATCGACACCCCGACGGCCAGCGCGATCCCCGGGATCACGCCGAGCGCGGCCACCCCGAGGAACGCCACGATCGACAGCCAGAAGTCGGACCGACGCACGCGGCGGAACACGAGGAGCGCCCGGAAGTCGAAGATCTTCAGCGCGGCCGCGATGACCACCGCCGCGAGCGCCGCGGTCGGCAGGTGGGTGGTGAGCCCCGGCGCCGCGACGAGCAGCACGGTGATGGTGAGCGCCCCGACCACGCCGGTGAGCTGCGTGCGCGAGCCCGCCGACTCGGCCACGGGCGTCCGCGAGGCGCTGCTCGAGACGGGGAAGCCCCGGAACAGGCCCGCCGCGAGGTTGGCGAAGCCGAGGCCGAGCAGCTCGCGGTTGGCGTCGACGCGGTAGCCGCTGCGCCCGGCGTAGATGCGGGACAGCACGCTCGTGTCCGCGAACGAGACCAGGGCGATGCCGACCGCGGCGACGACGAGCGGGCCGAGGTCGGACAGGTGCACGTGCGGGAGCGCGGGCAGGGGGACGCCGCGCGGCACGGGCCCGACCACCGCCACGCGACCCTCGAGGCGGAGCACGGCCACCACGACGGTCGCGGCGAAGACGGCGAACAGGATGCCGGGGAGCTTCGGCGCGACGGCCCGCAGCACGAGGATCGTCAGGAGACAGCCGCCGCCGAGCGCGAGGGCGAGCGGCCGCACCTTGCCCGCCGCGACGCCTTGCACGAGCCCGGTCACGCCGTCGACGACGTTGGCCGCCTTCGTCGAGAACCCGAGCAGCTTCGGCAGCTGCGTCACGAGCACGGTGAGCGCGATGCCGTTCATGTATCCGACGCGCACCGGCTTGGAGAGCAGATCGGTGAGGAAGCCCGCGCGGAGGAGGCCGGCCAGCACGCACAGGGCGCCGGTGAGCAGGGCGAGCATCGAGGCGAGCGCGACGGCGCGCTCCGGGCTGCCGTTCGCGAGGCCGAGCACCGCCGCCGCGACGAGCGCCGCGAGGGCGGAGTCGGGCCCGAGGACCATGATCCGCGACGGTCCGAAGATCGCGTAGGCGAGGAGCGGGGCGATGGTCGCGTAGAGCCCGGTGATCGCCGGCAGCCCCGACGCCTCGGCGTAGCCCATGCCCGCGGGCACGAGCAGCGCGGTGAGGACGATGCCGGCGACGATGTCCTTCGCGAGCCAGGCGCGCTGGTAGTGACGCAGGACCCAGAGCCCAGGCAGGAACGCGAGCGGCCCGGCCTCGGGTGCCGGTGGGATCCCGAAGCCGGCGGCGGACGGCCGCGCGGGGAGCGACGGCCGATCGCTCTCGCCGAGGTCCGCCATGCCGACAAGATACGCCGGCCGCGCCGCTGCGCGGACACGATGTCCCACGTCCCGTCACGACCGGGCGTTCGGTCACACCCGCCGCGGATCGGCGCCGAACCAGAGGCGACCCGCGAGTCCGAGCAGCAGGCTCGCCGCGGCGAGCTCCAGCGCCACGTGCAGGACCGAGGCGGTGGCGCTGCCGAAGCCCACATCGGCGAGCAGCAGCACGACGACCAGCCCGAGCGCGGTCACCTCCGGCCACGGCTTGCCGCGGGCGGTCGAGGGGGCAGGCGAAGGTGGAGCCAGCGACATGACGACCGTGCCAGCAATTCCCAGGCCCGTCAGGCGCCGACGTACCGCGCGCGCGGGCGCAGGAGGGCGGGGCTCTGCCGCTGCTCGAGGACGTGGGCGACCCACCCCGCGGTCCGACCGAGGCCGAACAGCAGCGTGCCGGTCCCGGCCGGTGCCGCGAGGGCCTGGGCCACGGCCAGCACGCCGCAGTCGATCGTCGGCAGCAGCCCGACCTCCGCGCCGACGAAGGCGATCAGCTCGAACAGGGTGGCCGAAGCCCGGGGCGGCCCGAGGTCCTGGGCGAGGCCGAGCAGCGGCGGCGTGCGCGGGTCGCCGTGGGGGTACAGGGGGTGCCCGAAGCCAGGCAGTCCCTCGCCGAGCGAGATCCGTCGCCGCACCTCGGTGGCCACGCCGTCGCGTGCGCACGCTGCGACCAGCGCCTCGACGCGATCGGGCGAGGTGCCGTGCTTCGGACCGGTGAACGTGTACAGGGCGGCCCCGAGGCACGCGTAGAGATCCGCCCCTGCCGAGGCGGCGATGCGCGCCGCGAACGTCGACACGTTGAGCTCGTGGTCGGCGCAGGCGACCAGCGCGGCGTTCACCAGGTGCGCGCCGTCCGCCCGACCGAGGCGTCGCGCCACGCCCTCGGCGATCGTGCGACGCGCGCCGAGGCCACCCCGCGCCGCGCTCGCCGCGAGGCTGCGCAGGAGGCGTCGCGCGCGGGCGTGCTCCACCTCCGCGGTGCCGCCGAGACGCAGCGGATCGGTCAGCGCCAGCGTGGGCAGCGCCTGCAGCATGCGGAAGAGCGCGCTCGGTCCCGAGGTGCCCTCGGGCTCGGGGCAGGCCGGCCATTCCCCCGGGGCGGCACCCCACAGGAGCTCGGCGACCTCCTCGAACGGCGTGCCCTTGTGCAGCAGGTCGACCACGTCGCGGCCGCGATACCGCAGACGTCCGTCGCGGATCGAGGTGATGCCCGAGTCGAGGACCGCCTCGCCGAACTGCAGCGCGCCGACCGCGACCGCGGCGTGCCCGCGCCGCGCCGCGCTGCGGGCGCCGAGGCGATCGACGTCGGTCGAGACGTACAGCCGCGCGCGCCCACCGGTCTCCACCGTGCGGATCAGCCCGCGGCTCACGTAGGTGTAGAGCGTGGCGGGCTTCACCCCGAGGCGAGCACAGGCCTCGCGGGCGCCGACCAGCTCGGCGCCTTCCCCGAGGGGTCGATGGTCGATGGAAACCCGGTTGGATGCAGCCATGTGCCTGAAATGACGTACATAATAGCTCGATGCGCCATCGATGGATCGAGATTCGTCGGTGCGCAGGCGCCCGCCTGCCGCGGTTCGCGGGCACCCCCGTGTCGATCCACGGTCGCGTCGTTCGTCGTCCGGTCAGGGCGTGGGCCCGAGAAGACGAGGAGACCCGACGATGCGCTTCATGATGCTGATGATCCCCGCGGGCTACGCGCAGGCGAAACCCGGCACGACGCCGCCCGCCGAACGCGTGGCCGCGATGATGCGGTACAACGCGTCCCTGCAGAAGGCCGGGGTGCTCCTGGCGCTCGACGGCCTCCACCCTCCCTCGATGGGCGCGCGCGTGTCGTTCCGCGGCGGCAAGGCCTCCGTCACCGACGGGCCCTTCGCCGGCGTGAACGAGGTGGTCGGAGGCTACTGGCTGTTGCAGGTGCGGTCGCGCGAGGAGGCCCTCGCGTGGGCGAGTCGGTGCCCGGGCACCGACGACGAGACGATCGAGGTCCGCCAGGTGCAGGAGCTCGCCGACTTCCCGGCCGACGTGCAGGCCGCGGTCACGGGAACCCGCGGGCATTCGAGCGACTGAGCCCTCCGGTGTATAGCGTCCGGCGTGTCGGGCTCTCCCACCCACCAGGCGATCCACGCGATCTTCCGCATCGAGTCGCCCCGCCTCGTCGCTGCGCTCACGCGGCGCGTCCGTGACGTCGGGCTCGCCGAGGAGCTCGTGCAGGACGCGCTCCTGGTCGCGCTCGAGCGCTGGCCGGAGACGGGGGTGCCGGACAACCCGGGCGCCTGGCTCATGGCCACCGCCAAGAACCGGGCCCTCGATCACCTGCGCCGCCACGAGATGGTCGCCCGCAAGCACGAGGAGCTCGGGCACGAGCCCGAGATCGCGCCGCTCGATCTCGACGAACGGCTCGACGATCACGTCGGGGACGACGTCCTGCGCCTGATGTTCGTCGCGTGCCACCCGCTGCTCTCCACCGAGGCGCGGGTGTCGCTCACCCTGCGGCTGATCGGGGGGCTCTCCACCGAGGAGATCGCCCGCGCCTACCTGGTCCCCGAGCCCACCGTCGCGCAGCGCATCGTGCGGGCGAAGCGCGCGCTGTCGGAGGCCAAGGTCCCCTTCGAGGTGCCCGCGAAGGGGGAGCTCGCCGCGCGGCTCTCGTCGGTGCTCGAGGTCATCTACCTGATATTCAACGAGGGGTACTCGGCCACCAAGGGCGACGACTGGCTGCGCCCGGCGCTCTGCGAGGAGGCGCTGCGGCTCGGGCGCATCCTCGCGGACCTCGCCGGCGACGAGCCCGAGGTGCACGGCCTCGTCGCGCTCCTCGAGATCCAGTCGTCGCGCGCGGCGGCCCGGGTCGACGCGGACGGCGCGCCCATCCTGCTCCTCGAGCAGAACCGGGCCCGCTGGGACCAGCTCCTGATCCAGCGCGGTCTCGCGGCCCTGGCGCGCGCCGAGCATCTCGGGGGAGCGACGGGCCCCTATGCCCTGCAGGCCGCCATCGCCGCCTGCCACGCGCGCGCGCGCGTCGCGGCGGACACGGACTGGGCGCGCATCGTGGGCCTCTACGACCTGCTCCTGCAGCGCGTGCCGTCGCCGGTGGTGGCCCTCAACCGCGCGGTCGCCGTCGGCATGGCGTTCGGCCCCGCCGCGGGGCTCGTGGCCGTCGACGCGCTGGCCGGGGAGCGCGCGCTCGCCGGCTACCACCTGCTCCCCAGCGTGCGCGGCGATCTGCTCGCCAAGCTCGGGAGGGTGGACGAGGCGCGTGCCGAGCTGGAGCGGGCGGCGACGCTGACCGGCAACGCCCGCGAGCAAGCGCTGCTCCGCGACCGAGCACGCAAGCTCTGACGCGGGCCTCCGCTAGGGGAACGGGACGCAGCTGATGATGACCTTGACCCCGCACGACTTCGACGAGAGCACGCAGCAGTTGAACGGCGACGAGCAGTCGGTGTCCTTGGTGCACGGGAAGAGGACGATCCCCGTGTCCGTGGTGCCCGTGTCGGTGGTGCCACTGTCGGGCGTACCCGTGTCGGGCGTACCCGTGTCCGGGTCCCCCGTGTCGGACGGAGCCGTGTCGGGGTCGCCGGTGTCGCCGAGGACGCCCGAGTCCACGAAGGTGGAGTCGCCCGTGGCATCGACGGTGCCGTCCGACGTCGCGTCCGGCCCGCCGTCGGTGACGTCCGGGCGGGCGTCCGTCGCGTCGGCCTTCGCGTCTCCGGCCGCGTCGGTCGCGCTCTCCGAAACGGCGTCCGTCGCGCCGTCGACCTTGTTCTTGGTGGGATCGTCGGCGCCGCCTTCGGCACACGCCACGAGGACGAGCAGGAACGAGGACGCGAGGTGGCGGCGCAGCATCGCGCCGGAATGGTTGCACAACCGCTGCAAGTTGTCGGTGTAGGCAAGGCGATTCTGGTCTCAGCGAGTCTTTCCAGCGACCCGCGAACGTGGCGCTCCGACGCAGAGCCGCTCGAGCTCGGCGAGCGCCCACCGATGGGCTCGCCCGAAGGCGGCGTCGGCCCGGTAGACCGCGGAGAGGTAGAGCACGTACTCGTCCTCCCCCCACGCCGACGGCTGGATCGCGACCAGGCGACGCGCCTTCAGGTCGGCGGCGACGAGATGGGCGGGGAGATTGCCCCACCCGAGGCCAGCGCGGAGCAGCGCGTGCTTGGTGTGGAGATCGGCGACGCGCCAGGTGCGCGGGGAGAGCACGGCCTGATCCGGCACCCCGTCGTCGTGCCGCTCCGAGAGCACGATCTGCACGCAGTCGGCGAACGCGGAGACGGGCAGGGGACCTCGCCGGCGCGCGAGGGGGTGCTCCCTGGCCACCACGGGGACCATGCGCACGGGCCCCAGCACCTTGCGCTCGAGCCCGGCCGCGATGCCGAGGGGGCTCACGACACCGAGGGTCGAGCTCCCCGAGAGGACCCGCTCCGACACCGCCGACAGCGTCTGCGTGTCGACGCGCAGGTCGACCGACGGGAACGCGCGCGCGAACGACGCGCAGAGCTCGACCAGCGCGGGCACGGGGAAGAGAGCGTCCACGCACAGCGACACGTGGGGCTCGAGCCCGTCGGACAGGTCCGCGGTGAGCCGGCGCAGGCCGTCGACCTCGGCGAGGATCCTCCGCGCCGACGCCACCACCGATCGGCCGGCGTCCGTGAGGCCCGGAACGCGGGTGGTGCGGTCGAAGATCGCCACGCCGAGGTGGCCCTCGAGGTTGGCCATGGCCGTGCTGACCGCCGACTGGACCCGCTGCAGGCGCCGCGCGGCCCCCGAGAAGCTGCCCTCTTCCGCCACCATCAGCAGGGTGCGGAGGTGGTCCAGGGTCACCGGATCGTGCATGCCGCATCATCTCATGAATAGATGGTACGTATCCATTGATTGCCGATTCCATAGATGCATCGGCGGCCCCATGATGAGAGCCAGACAGGAGATCGCCATGCTCACCCTCCGCCGCGCTGCCGACCGCGGGCACGCCGACCACGGCTGGCTCGACTCGCACCACACCTTCTCGTTCGCCGACTACCTCGATCCACGCCACATGGGCTTCCGCGCCCTGCGTGTGATCAACGACGATCGCGTGGCGCCGGGTCGTGGCTTCGGCGCCCACCCCCACCGCGACATGGAGATCGTCTCGTACGTCCTCGAGGGGGCGCTCGAGCACAAGGACTCGATGGGCACGGGGTCGGTCATCCGGCCCGGCGAGGTGCAGCGCATGAGCGCCGGCACCGGCGTCACGCACAGCGAGCAGAACGCGTCGCGCACGGAGCCCGTGCACTTCCTCCAGATCTGGTTCCTGCCCGTGAGGCGCGGCCTCCCGCCCGGCTACGAGCAGAAGCGGTTCGTCGACGCCGAGAAGGACGGCCGCCTGCGCATCGTCGCGTCGCCGGACGGGCGGGAGGGCAGCGTGACCATCCACACCGACGGGAGCCTCTACGCGGGCGTCTTCCGCGCGGGGCAGGCCGCGGAGCACGCGCTCGCCGCGGGACGCCA
The DNA here is from genome assembly GCA_964624885.1 of uncultured Polyangiales bacterium. Lineage (GTDB taxonomy): Bacteria > Myxococcota_A > Polyangia > Polyangiales > JADJMO01 > JADJMO01. The sequence goes on from CAZUZY010000336.1 coordinate 8,299, forward strand.
CGCGTGGGTCCACGTCGCGCGCGGCAAGGCACGCGTGAACGGCGAGGCGCTGGGCGAGGGCGACGCCGCCGCGCTCAGCGACGAGCCCACGGTGCGCATCGAGGGGATCGACGAGGCCGAGGTCCTGGTCTTCGACCTCGGCTAGCGCAAGAGCGCTACTTCACGACCGCGGACAGCAGGCTGGTGTACCCCCCCGAGTTCGTCTGCATGATCTCCACGGTGACCTTGGAGCTCGTGCTCGCGCCGCGGACGAGACAGGTGAGGGTCGCAGGGACGTTGCCGCTGGCTCCACTCGCCGAGATCGTCGTGGTGAACGGCGCGATCCCTGCGTCGCTCGACGAGACCTTCACCGAGGTGGTCGTCCCGTTGCGGGCCAGCCAGGTGACCAGCGTGCGCTCGGTGGTCGTCAGCGCCACGTCGAAGGTGAAGCCCTCGTCCTTGTTGCCGACGAAGATACCCGTCAGGGTGCCGATGGGGCCCGGCATGCTTGCGGTCGGCGTGCCACCCGACCAGGTCCACGAGACGGGATAGCTGCCATAGGTGTTGAAGCCGCCCTTCGTGGTTCCACGACCCGTGAAGAACGTTCCACCGGACTTGTGATCCCAGCTGTCCTTGGTCACGAGGCCCCAGTGGGCCCAGTCGAGGGTGCCCGCGCTCAGGTCGACGCTGCCCGTCGTCGGCCCGCTCGCCAGCGTGCAGGACAGCTCGGCCACCGGCCCCGTGTCGGTCGGGGGCGTGCCGGTGTCGGTGGGCGTCGTGCCGGTGTCGGTGGGCGCCGTGCCGGTGTCGGTGGGCGTCGTGCCGGTGTCGGTGGGCGTCGTGCCGGTGTCGGTGGGCGTCGTGCCGGTGTCGGTGGGCGTCGTGCCCGTGTCGGTCGGCGCGGTGCCGGTGTCGGCGGGCTCGGTGCCCGTGTCCGTCCCCGGTCCGGTCTCTGCGGTGAGGCCGCTGTCGGTGGTGAGAGCGCTGTCCGGAGAGCTGCCCGTGTCGACGCCCGACGTCGAGTCGAGCGCGACCCCGTCGAGCCCGCCGTCCTCGAGGTTCTCGTCGGCGGTGCCCGACGTGCCGAAGCACCCCGCGAGTCCCGACACCAGAAGAGAGGGAACCACGCACCACCAAGCTCTCCGCATGCGCCCATGGTGTCAGGGTGCGCAGGCGTTCGCCAGGAGGGCAGGGTCCGTCGGAGTGCGTGGAGGTGGTCAGATGCGCTTGCGACGCGGGGGGCGGGCGCCGGGACCGTGCTCCGGGTGTCGCTCGCCACCGCGGGGATGCGCCGGAGGCGGCGCGTCCGGGCGACGCGAAGAGGGGCGCTTGGGGGACTCGGCGGCCCGCTCCGGGGCCGGCGTCGGTGCGTCGGGGCGGCGCGAGGAGGGCTTCTTCGGCGCGTGTTCGGACGGCCGCTCGTGGGT
>CAZUZY010000337.1:0-9639 GCA_964624885.1 uncultured Polyangiales bacterium
CGTCTGCGGCGCGAGCGGGGGCGCGTGCTCGGGCGCGGGCGCCGGCAGCCCCATGAACGGCGAGATCTGCGACTGGGAGCGCTCGTCGGCCTCGGAGAGGCCCGTGGTCGGCTCGCGCCCGGGCAGATCCCTCCGGGGCGGCCGCGGCGTCGAGCGCTGGTGCGGGGGACGGCCCGCGTCGACGTCGACCGCGGACGGCCGACCGACGTTGGTCTCGGCCGCGCGATCGATCGAGCGCTCGCCTGCGTCGGCGTCGCTGCCCCCCGTCGTGCCGCGACCGCTCTGCACGTCGGGCTTGCCACCCACGTGGGTCGAGGCCCCGCCCCCCGTGGGGGATGCGGTGCCGAGGCCGGTGGCCGCCCGACCGCCGGGGGCCGTCACCCCGCCCCCGGCGCCGGTCCCGGTCGCGCCACGACCGGTCGCGCCACCACCGGTGGAGCCCCCGCCCGTCGAGCCTCCCCCGGTCGATCCGCGCGGCGTCCCGCCGGTCCCGTGGTTCCCGGTGCCCCCGGTCTCGCTGCTCCCCTGGTGCTCGTCGTCGTCGGCGTCGAGGGGCTCGTCGAGCGAGGCGAGGATCTCCGCCGGCAAGACCGCCTCCACCTCGTCCTCGGGCGAGAGGATCTCGTCCTCGGAGCGCGGCGAGCTCTCGAGGGGCCGCTGCGACATCGGCGGCAGCACCCGCGACTCGGCCTCGCGCAGCAGCCGCTCGAGGTCCGGCGAGAGGCGGGCCTCGGCGCGACTCGGCCACCCCCGCCCCGGCGAAGACGGGCCGTTCGAGGGCGGGGGCTCGGAGGCAATCGCGGGCCGGAGCGACGGCGGCAGGACGTCGGCGTCCGCCCGCCGTGGTGGGCTCGAGGAGCGCGTCCGTGGCCCCACGGTGTTCGGTCCGAAGAGGCGCGCCTCGGTGCGCGGACCGCGCGGGTGCCCGTCCACCAGCAGCGCGTCGAGCTTGCGCACCAGGGCTTCGACGTCGATGGGCCGCGCGAAGAAGCCGCTGCCCTCGTTGTCGAAGGCGTCCTTGGCCGACTCGAACGTGCGCCCCGGCTCGCCGAGATAGACCAGGTGGACCCCTTCGCCACCCGCCACCGCGCGCACGCGGCTCGCGACCTCGAGCGCGCCCTCGGCGTCGACGTCGAGGAGGATCACGTCGGGACACTGCACGGTGACCCGCCCCACGAGCATGGCGAGGGGCACCTCGATCACGTCGTAGCCGCGCCCCCGCAGCGCCGACTCCACGCGCGCGGACTCGACCGTCGGGTCGGTCACGAACACCGTCGCCCGCTCGATCTCGGGCTCGTCGTCCACGTCTTCGGCGGGCTCCGGCACCGGCCGCGACGACATCGGCTGCGAAGGGCTCGGCCTCGACGGCGTCGGCACGAACGGCGAACCCGACGACGGTGCGACCGAGGAGGGCGGGCTCTCGGGCAGGCGCGGCGAGGACGACGGGGGCCGGTCGACCGCACGCGCAGCTTCGTCTCCCGCCGTCGGCGGGGGAGCTCCCGCGTCTCGCGGGTCGTCGGATCCTGCCTCGCTCACCTCGTTCCGTGGTAGCAGACGGCCCCCCCGTCTGATAACCCCCCACGCGCCATGTCCTCGGGAAAGACCACCGCTTCGTCGCAGCGCGATCGTCGCACGACCACGCGGGCGGCGGCCGAGAAGCTGATCGCCAAGAACCGGCGCGCGACGTTCGACTACGAGCTCGACGACCACCACGAGGCCGGGATCGTGCTGGTCGGCAGCGAGGTGAAGTCGCTGCGCGACGGCAAGGTGGAGATGGTCGACGCCTACGCCAGCATCCAGGGCGGCGAGTGCACGCTGCACCAGCTCTACATCGCCCCCTACGCACAGGCGACCACCTACGCTCCAGACCCGCGGCGCCCTCGCAAGCTGCTCCTGCACGCCCTCGAGATCGAGCGCCTGGCCGACACCCTCAAGGAGGGCGGCTGCACCTTGATCCCGCTGCGCCTCTACTTCAAGGGCCGCCACGTGAAGGTCGAGATCGCCGTGGCCCGCGGCAAGACCAAGGGCGACAAGCGCCAGGCCATCGCCAAGAAGGAGGCCGACCGCGAGGCCCGCGCGGCGATGGGGCGCGCCATGAACCGGAGGGATCGATGAGCATCCGCCTGAACGGCAAGCCGAGCGCCGTCCTCGCCTTCACGGGCGCGCAGATCGTCCTCGCCGCCGAGAGCCCCTCCCCGCCCGGCGCACGCCTCGACGTGACCGTCGACGACGACGCTGGCGCCCCGCAGGCCTTCCGCGTCAAGGTGCACGGCTGCAAGCGGGTCGACGGGGGGTTCGTGGTCCTCGGCGGCCTCATGGATCTGCGCAAGGAAGGCCGCGCCGCGCTCGAGGCACTGACCAGGCGGGAGGGCACTCCTGCCGCCGTCAAGGGCTTCAGCTGACAACCGGCGGGAGCCGGTGTATGTGCCGGCCCCGAAAAGTTCGACCCGACCGCAAACGTCCTCGACCACCCGTCATGGGTGGGGGGGGGGCCCGCCGGTCGCCGAAGGAGGTCTTCTCATGCGTCCGTCGATGTCCTGGTTCGCTCTCGTCGCTCTGGCGTTCGCCGTCTCCGCGGGTGGTTGTTCCAAGAAGGAGGACGCGTCTTCGGACGACAAGTCCGACAAGAAGAAGTCCAAGGACGACGACGACGGGGACAAGAAGAAGAAGAAGAAGGACGACGACGACGGCGACGGCAAGAAGAAGAAGAAGGACGACGACGACGGCGACGGCAAGAAGAAGAAGAAGGACGACGACGACGGCGACAAGCCGAAGAAGTCGGCCGGCGGCGCGCTGTCGGGCACCTTCGAGGGCCAGAAGCTCGAGTTCAAGTACGGTCGCACCAGCACCTGGGGCGGGCTCCACCTCGAGCTCTCCACCGAGAAGGTCAGCTGCAAGGGCACGCTCCCCGACGAGGCGTACACCATCGGCTTCGACGTGCCGGCCGGTCCGGGCGGGAAGTTCTACGCCGGCGGCGACATCGGCGTGCAGCTCTACCTGAACAACCAGCGCATCAAGCTGAAGCAGACCTACGTCCCGGCCGCCTTCACCAAGATCCACCTCGAGGACTTCAAGCTGAAGGACGGCGAGAAGATCAAGGGATCGCTCGAGTTCGACACCAAGTACATCGAGATGAAGGGCGACGACAAGAAGGAGTGGAAGTACCAGGCCGCCGGTGATTTCGAGATCACCATCTGCGAGGACTGGGACAACTTCAAGAAGGTCAAGGGTGGCGCGCTCGAGGACAAGGCTCCGAGCGGCGACGTCGCCGGCGAGCACGGCGGCGAGAAGTTCGAGTACAAGACCGCCCTCGTCATCGTCCAGAAGGACTTCAACATGAAGAAGGAGTACGTGTACTCCGTCGAGTTCTACCCGGACGCCGACGTCTCCTGCTCGTCCCGCTGGGACGACCAGAAGAAGCACGCGTACTTCTTCGTCGACTACCTCGGCGGCGCGAGCGTGACCTACAACTTCAAGGGCTCGCCCCAGCCGGCGACCGCGCACATGTCCTACCCGAAGAAGGGCGGCGGCCTCTCCAACTGGAAGTCGTTCGGCTACTCGGGCGGCGCGCGCGCGGCGATCAAGTTCGACAAGCTCTCCTTCGAGAACGGCGACAAGGTCAGCGGCACCGTGTGGGCCGAGTCCTCGTCGGACGCGAAGGCGGACGAGAAGGGCAAGATCGGCGGCAAGTTCGAGGGCAAGGTCTGCAACTCCGGCTTCTAGGGCTTCTAGGCTCGGTCGTCGGGGTGGCGTGCGTGCTCGTCGCGCCCGCCGCCCACGCCGACGACGATCCGTGGTGGGGGCGCGACAAGGCGCTCCACTTCGGGATCTCCACCGGGCTCGCCGGTGGGATCTACGGAACGGCCGCTCTGCTCGGGGCTTCGCGCCCCAGCTCGGCGGCCGTCGCCGCTTCCGTCACCTTCGGGATCGGGATCGGCAAGGAGGTCGCCGACGCCTTCGGCCTCGGGCAGCCATCCTGGCGCGACCTGACCTGGGACGCCGCCGGCACGCTGGTCGGCGTGGGAATCGGCCTCGGCCTCGACCTGTTGCTACGCAAGGATCGGAGCGTCACCGTCTCCCCCACCCTCACGGGCCCGTTCTCTCCGCGAGGCGAGCCCCGCAGCTACGGGCTCTCGGTGGCCTTCACCCCATGAACATTTCCCTCCCGACCGCCCGCTTCAAGGTCTCCCCCGAGGACTTCGTCGTCGACGAGATCGACGCCTATCCCGCCACGGGAGAGGGCCCCCACACCCTCGTTCGCTTCCGGAAGCGGGGCCTCACGACGGAGGCCGCGGTCGCGCGTCTCGCCGCGGCCCTCGGCGTCGACAAGCGCGCGTGCGGGCACGCCGGCCTCAAGGACAAGGAGGCCGTCACGACCCAGCGCATCAGCCTGCCCGACGTGGCGCCCGAGGCCGTGCTCGCCCTCCGCTGGGACGACCTCGAGGTGCTGGAGGCCGTGCGCCACCGCAACAAGCTCAAGCCAGGGCACCTGCACGGCAACCGCTTCGACATCGTCCTGCGCGACGTGTCCGACGTCGCCACCACGCTCGCCACGCTGGCGGTCCTCGCCCGCGAGGGCTTCCCGAACGCCTTCGGGCCCCAGCGGTTCGGCCGCGACGGCGACAACGCCGACCGCGCGCTCGCCTTCGTGCGCGGCGAGGAGCGGGGGCCCCGCGACAGCCGCGAGCGCCGCCTGCTCTTCTCGGCCCTGCAGTCGCGCTGGTTCAACCGGTTGCTCTCGACGCGGGTCGCCGATGGCTCGTACCGGGTCCCCGAGGAGGGCGATCTGCTCAAGAAGCACGACACCGGCGGCATGTTCCTGTGCGAGGACGCGGAGACCGACCGCGCCCGCGCTGCCCGCGGCGAGCTGTCGCCCACCGGCCCGATGTTCGGCAGCGACATGACCCTGCCGGGCGGCGCGGTGCTCGCGCGCGAGCTCGCGGTGCTGGCCGAAGACGGCATGGACCTCGAACGTCTGCGCCCCCACCGGGCACTGGGGGAAGGCACGCGCCGCGTGCTCCGCATCCTGCCCGCCGAGCTCGTGGCCGACGAGCAAGGCCCGGCCGTCGTCCGCGTGAGGATGACGCTGCCCAAGGGCGCCTACGCCACCACCGCCCTCGCCGCCGCCGTCTCGCTTCTCCCTGGCCGTTCGGCTAGGGACCTGCCGCAACCGAACGCCGGTTCCGGCATCGATTCCCCCGAGCCCACGTCCGAGCAGTTCCCCGAGTAGTCCGGTCCACCGCTCCGTTTTTCCTCCATCCGGCCCGAGGTCGAGAGTCCCCGACATGAACATCGTCGAGAAATCCAAGGCCGTCATGCTCGCGATGGGCGCGGCGCCCGTCATGTGGCTCATGATCGGCCTCAGCGTCCTCAGCGTGGCCATCATCCTCGAGCGTGGGTACTTCTTCTATTCCATCCGCGACGACCTCGAGGTCCTCGCCCGGGATCTCGCCAAGGCCTTGCGCACGGGCACGTTCGACGACGCGCGTCGCCGCCTCGAGGGCTCGCCCTCGGCGGAGGCCGCCGTGGTCATCGCGGGGTTGAGCGAGGCCGACCGCGGCGCCGCCGCCGCGGAGGAGGCCATGGCCGGCGCCACGGCCCTCCAGCGCATGAAGCTCGAGCGCCGCCTCGTGTTCCTCGGCACCCTCGGCAACAACGCCCCGTTCATCGGCCTCTTCGGCACCGTCGTCGGCATCATCCAGGCGTTCCAGAAGCTCGGCGAGTCCTCGAAGGCCACCGCCACCGCGGCCGCGGCCTCGGGCGGCGCGCCCTCCGAGGTCATGAACGCGATCGCCGAGGCGCTCGTCGCCACCGCCATCGGCCTCGCCGTCGCCATCCCGGCCGTCGCCGCGTTCAACTTCTTCCAGCGCCTCATCAAGTCCACCGTCAACAACACCGACGCCCTCTCGCGCGTGCTGCTCGCCCACCTCAAGGGCGAAGGCGTCGACGGCGCGGTGGCCCACGCCTCCGCCACGCGGCTCGAGGACGGCGGGCGTCCGAGCGCCCCCCCGCGCTCCGAGCGTGGGCCCAAGGTCGCAGCGCCGGCGGAGAAGCACGCCGACAAGGCCGACAAGAAGCCGGCGTCGGCCGAGGAGTCCTGAGGTGGCGGGCGGCGCGAGCAACAACGACGACGACATGATCGCGGGGATCAACGTCACCCCGCTCGTCGACATCACCCTCGTGTTGCTGATCATCTTCATGGTCACCGCCAAGATGATCGTCTCCAACACGATCCCGCTCGATCTGCCCAAGGCGGCCTCCGCCGGGGTCCAGCAAGACGTCTTCACCGTGAGCATCGACAAGGACGGCCGCGTGCTCGTCGACAAGCGTCCGATCCAGAACCAGGAAGAGCTGCGCAAGGCGGCGGCCGACGCGCTCGCCAAGAACAAGGACCTGCGCACCGTCATCCAGGCCTCCGGCCAGGCGACGCACGCCAAGGTCATCGAGGTGCTCGACCAGCTGCGGCAGGCCGGCATCCAGAAGGTGGGCTTCGCCGTCGACAAGACGATGACCATCCAGGGCACGAAGACCACGCCGGCCGGCCCCTGAACGCCGACGGGGTCGTGGGCTGGCACTCCATCCCGGATTCTGTTACAACACGGTTGCACTCACCACCCGCGAAGACATGAGCTCCTCCCGCCCGCTGGACCCGTTCTCGCCGTTCGAGCGGGTGCTCCATTTCGGGGAGCGCCACGGCGTGCCGATCGTGCTCGCGGCGCTCCTGTCGTCCACCTCGGTGCACTACGCGTTCGCCTACGCCTCCACCATCGTCGAGGTGCAGTTCAAGGACGTCACCAAGGTGCAGTGCCGGTCCGGCGAGAACGTGCAGGTGGAGCTCCTCGCCCGCGCCCGCTTCGGCGGCTTCGCCGACGCGACCGGCGCCGCCGCGTGGTCGACCGACAACGCGCTCGTGGCGCAGTCGGCCGGCGGCGGTCTGCTCCGCTGCCTCGGCCAGGGCGACACCGTGTTCCGCGCTTCCTACGGCGGCCACACGGTGGTCCTGCCCGTGCACGTCGATCCGGCCATCATGATGGTCGAGGAGGAGAAGAAGGAGGAGCCGCCGCCGCCGCCCCCTCCCCCGCCTCCGGACGAGAAGCCCGAGCCCCCGCCGCCGAGCAACACGCCCCCCGACCAGGTCCAGCCGAACACCACGGCCGCGGCCAAGGCGGGCAACCTGCTCACCGCCACCGACGATGCGCCCAAGGCCGGCGACGACCCGGTGTCGTTCGTGACCGATCCCAACGGCAGCGAGTACGGCAGCGGCACCGTCATGAAGGGTGGCACGGCCGACAAGTCCAAGGGCGGGCCGGTGTCGACGGCGCCGCCGTCGGGCTCGGGCTCGGTGGCCGGCAAGCCGCCCCCGCCGCCCCCGCCGCCGACGACCGGCCCCGATCTGAGCGCCCCGCCCACGCTGCCGGGCGGTGGCAACTTCTGCAACGGCTACTTCCCCAACGCGGAAGCGGACGACGACACCGGCTTCGTGCAGGTGATCATCGACGTGGACGCGAGCGGCAAGGTCTCCAAGGCCGTGGTCGTCAAGGAGACGCCGAAGGGCCAGGGGTTCGGCAAGGCCGCGCGCACCTGCCTGCTGTCGCCGCGCAAGATCAACCCTGGGCTCGACGCGAGCGGCAAGCCGGTCGGCAAGTCGCTCACCATCAACCTGAATTTCAAGCGCTGATCACGGCTGCGCCCTCGTGCGCTATCCTGTTCGGGTGAGGAAGCTCGGGGCCTGGCTCGCGGCGATCGTCTGGGCGAGCGGCTCGGTCGGCTGTGCCTACGACATGGACCACCTCGTCTCGATCGAGGGCCAGGACGGGGGAGACGCCCAGAGCGGGGACACCCTGGCGGCGACCGACACGGGGACGGGCGGCGCCGACACGGGGGCCGACACGGGCCTCCGCCCCGACGCGGCCAGCTGCGCGAGCCTCGGGACCACCGAGTGCCTCGCCTGCTGCCTCGCCGCCGCACCTCGCGCCGTCGGCGCCCTCGCCGACGCCGCGGGCACGTGTCTCTGTCAGGACGGCCCTTGCAAGAGCACCTGCAGCAAGGAGTTCTGCAAGCCCCCGAACCACTCCATCGAGACCAAGGCGTGTGCGAGCTGCGTGGCGAGCAGCTGCAAGGACAAGGTCGACGAGGCGAAGAAGTCCGACACCTCGGTCGTCACCTACCTCGCCTGCGTCGCGGGCTGCTGAGCGGCGGCATCACCACGGCGCGCGCCCCGGCGGGCCCACGGCGTCGTCGAGGCGGGGACGCGCGGGATCGGTGCCGGTCATCCGCAGGAACACGAGCGCGTTGGCGCACGCGAGCATCCCCATGCCGAACAGCACACCCACGCACAGCACGAGTGCGCTCAGGCCCACCACGACCACGAGCGCGAGCTCGAGCAAGAACAGGCGACCGCGCGCGCCGGTCGTCGCCTTCCAGCTGGCCTCGAGAGCGGCCACCGGCCCGAGGCCGTGCTCCGCGACGAAGTATGGATACAGCGACAGCCCCGCCGCGAGGACGATGCCGGGGACGACGAGCGCCACGAGGCCGAGGGTCACGACGACCAGGTACAGCAGCATCGCGCCGAACATCGACAGCAGCGCCGAACCACCCGAGAACAAGGTGCCGATCTCGATCCGCTCGCCGCGCGCCACGCGGACGGCGATCCGACACAAGCCCACCTGGAGGAACGACGTGACCACCAGCGACAGGCCCTGCGAGGCGATCTGCGCGACCTCGAACGGCAGGTGCAGGACCGCGATCGGCACGCCGATCACGAAGCCGAAGCCCGTGCTGAGCAGCAGGTAGACCAGGTAGGTGACCGCCACGCCGACGGCCTGATCGCGCGTGCGGTCGAAGGCGGTCGCCAGCACCTCGCCGATCGTCCACGGCTGCGAGGGGCCACCGAGCGGGCTCGGGACGACCGGCCCGGGATCCTGCGCCTGCGGCGGCGCATACGGATCGTACACGTCAGCTCCCGCGGTAGGTCGAGTACCCGAACGGCGAGAGCAGGAGGGGCACGTGGTGGTGCTGCGCGGCGTCGCGCACCACGAACTCGATCGCCACGCGGGGGAAGAACCCCTGGTCGTCGTAGGCGCTCACGTCGAAGGTGATGCGGTAGGTGCCCGGGCGCGCGGGGGCGCCGTCGGGCACGAGCGTGCGCAGCCGTCCGTCGTCGTCGGTGACCCCGCGACCGATCTCGGCGGGTTCGGGGTCGAGGCGTTCGAGGGTGACCGGCACGCCGGCGGCGGGGCGGCCCCGGGCGGTGTCGAGGACGTGGGTGGTGATCTTGGCCATCGGGGTGAGCAGCTTCTCCAGGCGGAGGTGGGTGATCTTGCGCTGTTCCTCGGCGGCGACGCGGAGCTCGACGTCGGGGGCGTTGTCGAGGCGCGCGAGGCAGGTCGCGAGCAGCTCCTCGGCGGTGCGCCCGGTCGCGCACACGAGGTAGATGTGGCCGAAGCGCGCCTCGTACGCGGCGTTGGCCTCGACGAGACGACCAGCGACCGCGGCGCTCGCGGTGTCCATGCCGGCCTGCTCGCCCTCGCTCCAGGCCCGGGTGGCGGCGGACTTCTTCGCGACGTCCTTCCGCGAGCCGATGCGGGGGTGCGCGGCGAACGCCTCGTGCCAGTCCGCGGGCGCGAGCGCGGCCCAGAT
>CAZUZY010000338.1:0-9588 GCA_964624885.1 uncultured Polyangiales bacterium
GGCGGTCGTCGCCGCGCGCCGCGAGCGTGGCGTCCACGGCCCCGACGAGCTCGGGCGACGCGAGGACCTCCCGACCCTCGAGGCGCGCACGCGACGCGTCGAGCGGGGGCCGCTCACCAGTGAACAGCTCGAAGCACAGCGCAGCGAGCGCGAAGGCGTCGGCCTCGGTGGGCGGCGAGTCGGGCTCCGGAGAGGCGTAGCCAGGGCGGATCTGGGCGACGCCGTCCTCGGCGTCGGCGAGCAGCAGACGCGCCGCGTGCCCCGAGACCCGCACGGTCCCGTCGCGCTCGACCAGCACCACCTCGGGCGTGAGGAGGCCGTGGGCGCGCGCGATCGAGGGCGTGCCGGACCACACCCCGACGTCGGCCACGGCGGCCGCGACCGAGGCCGCGATGTGCAGCGCCGCGTCGAGCGAGAGCGGCGTGCCCTCCACGCGTACGTGGTCGAGCAGGCGGTCGAGCGTGATGCCCTCGTGGAACGTGCGGACCACGATGCGGTGGTTGTCGACGTCGAACACGTCGAGCACGCGCACGGCGGCCGGGTGGCGGACCTGGGTCCAGCTGCGGATGGTCTCGGCGGAGCGGGCGTCGTCGCGCAGCAGCACCCGCTCGAGGCGGACGTCGCCCGCGTTGCGCGGCGCGCCGGTCTCGTGGGCGCGGAAGGCCTCGATCGGTCCCCAGGCGGGGAGCGAACCGAGGACTCCGTATTTGCCGAAACGCACGTTCATGCCCGTCTCCGGCCGAAGCCATATCGGCGCAGCGGCAGCGCGGGAAGCAGGAAACTGGGGAGCTTCGGCCTAGCGGGGGAAGGCCGCCGCGTTGCCGCCGTCGACCGTGATCACGCACCCCGTCGTGCTGGCCGCGCCGGCCAGGTAGACGAAGGCCTCGGCGACGTCGGTGGCGGTCACCTCGCGCGAGAGCAGGTTCGCGCGGAAGTAGGCGTCGGGGTCGAGGCCGCGGGCCCGCGCGCGCGCCTCGAGCACGCCACCCCCGAACAGGTTGGTGCGGATGCGATCGGCGTTCACGGCGTTGGCGCGGACGCCGTGCGGACCGAGGTCGATGGCGTACTGACGCATGAGCGCGAGGGTCGCCGTCTTGGCCACCGCGTAGGGGCCGAACCCCGGGCCGGGGTTGAACGCGGCCTTCGAGGCGTTGAACAGCAGCGCGCCGCCGTTGCCCTGCGCGAGGAAGATGCGCGAAGCGGCCCGCGCCACGTGCTGGTGCCCGAGCAGGTTCACGGCGAGCGAGCCCTCGAGCGCCCGGTCGCCGTCGTCGGTGTGCAGCAGCCCCTGGGGCGCGGTGCCCGCGTTGGACACGACGATGTCGACGCCGCCGAAGGCATCCACACAGGCCGTGAGGCTCGCGTCCACGGAGGCGCGATCGGTGACGTCGACGAACGCCGCGTCGACGCGGCCGGCGGCCTTCGCACCGAGCTTGGTCTTGGCGGTGGAGAGGGCGCTCGTGTCCTGATCGGCGAGCAGCACGTGTGCGCCCGCGGCGAGCAGCGCCTCCGCGGTCGCGCGCCCGATCCCCGAAGCAGCGCCGGTCACGTAGGCCACGCGGCCGGCGAACGGCAGCGGCGTGCCCTTGCCGAGCTTGGCTTGCTCGAGGGACCAGTACTCGAGGTCGAACAGGTCGATCGGACCGACGGGCGCGTAGCCGCCGATCCCGTGGGCCGCGTCGATCACGCCCATGGTGTGCGCGTACACGTCGCGCGCGACGTCGGCGTCCTTGCGGCTCGCGCCCACCGCGCACACGCCGACGCCGGGGACGATCACGATGCGCGGCGCCGGGTCGAGCTCGACGCGTGGCCCGCGCGCCGCGACGCCGGCCGCCACGTAGGCGCGGTAGCGCTCGGCGAAGGCGTCGAGGCCTCGCTCGAGCGTGGCTCGCAGCGTGGCGTCGTCGCTCGCGGGGTCGAGCACCGAGACGAGGGGCCACGGCTTGGTGCGGATCACGTGGTCCGGGGTGACCGGGCCCACCTGCGAGCGCGCCGCGGTCGCCTCGCGCGCGGCGAAGGCCCGCGCCTCGTCGGACTCGTCCCAGGCGAGCACCGGGCCCGCGAGGCGACCGCCCCCCGCGCGGGCGAGCGCGCCGCGGAGGAGCGGCGAGAGCCTCCGCCGGAACGCTTCGTCGGAAGGGGGCGCGCTCGACTGCACGCGCGGACCCTGTCGACGCTCGGCGCGCGCGACGGCGTCGATCATCCGATCGTAGGAGGTCTTGGCGTCGGGCCCGAAGGTGAACACCCCGTGGCGCTCGAGGACGATCACCTCGGCGCGCGCACCGACCGCGTCGTAGGCGTCGGCGCAGGCCTTGGCGAGCTCGAACCCGGGCTTCACGTAGGGCACGAACACGAGGCCCTGGCCGTACACCTCGCGGCAGATCCGCTCCGCGTCGGGCTGGTCGGCCAGCGCGAGGACCGCGTCGGCGTGGGTGTGATCGACGAACGCGTGCGGGAGGAACGCGTGCAGCAAGCACTCGATCGACGGGTTCGCGGCCGAGGGATCGAGGAGCCGCCGGCGCTGCTCGGCCACCATCTGCTCGTCCTCGAGCGCGGCGAGCGCGCGGAGGCGCAGGAGCGGGGCGAGCTCCACCGCCGGGTGACCGCGCGAGGGATCGATGGTGGCGAGATCGCCGCCGCTGCCCTTGATGAAGAGGACGTCGAGCTCCTCGCCGAGGGTGGTCTTCGCCCGGCCCTTGGCGGAGGTGTTGCCGCCGCCGTGCAGCACGAGCGATGGGTCGGAGCCGAGCAGCCGCGCCGAGTAGGTGCGCAGCGCGAGGGTCTCACCGACCGTGGGGCCCCAGCGATCGAGGGCGTTCTTTGCTTCTTCGGTGGACCAGCGATTCTGGGTCATGGCGCGTCGGCCGGGCTCACTTCGGCAGGATCTCGCCGTAGGCGTGCACGCGGAGCAGCCCGCCGTGACGCCGGAGGATCAGCTTGATCTCGTCGCCGAAGAGGGTGTCGGTGCCGACGCGCGGCGTGACGATCGGCACGCGCACGAACAGATCGTCCTCGCCCATCTGCGCGGGCCGCGCCGGGCGGCCGGGGAGCCCGAGCTCGCCGAAGGCGTACAGCTCCACCTCCTGCGGCTTGTAGACGAGCTCCACGTCGAGCTGGTCGAACGGGTTGTCCTTCGCGCGCTGGCTGAGCCAGTTGAAGACGTCCGTCGGGACCATTCCGCCCCACGGGCCGCTCGGCACGAGCGCGCTCTTGGTGAGGTCGATCACCGGTTGCTCGAAGTCGTTGCGCACCGGCTCGAGGTTGCGGGCGTGGAGGGCGTCGAACAGGCGCCGCACGAGGGCGAGGGCGGCCTCCGGCGGGATCGGCGTGCGCAGCGTCACCGCGCCGTCGCCGTGCGTCGCCTCGCTGGCGCTCGGCGGGAGCGCGGACTCCGGCTCGGCGACCACGCCCGTGGCCCCGGTCCTGGCCTCGGCGGTGTTCAGGCTGGCCCGGCACCCCGACGCCGAGAGCACGAGGACGCCGAGCATGCCCAGCACCACGGCAGCACGAGGCTCCGAGAACCGGTGGGAGTGATCAGAAGGTCTCGACGCGCGGTTCGCCATCCCGGGAGAGCAGGACGATCGCACGGTCGGGCAGGGTGGTCCATGGGGCCGTGCGGGCCTGCTCTGGACCGAGGTCGGACGCCAGCAGGGAGAAGCGCAGCATGCCCGGGTCGGTCAGCCGGACCTTGCGCATGGCGTCGCCGCCGACCAGGGCCGCGAGGTCCTGCGGGCCGTGGACGTAGCGCAGCGCCATCCGCTCGCTCTTCTCGGCCGATCCGCGGTGCACCGCCGCCAGGATCTCGCCGTCGGACAGGAGCGCGTTGATGGGGAACTCGTCGTCGCCGCCCTCCTCGCGGATCACCTGGTCGACGAGCGACATCGTGGACGAGAGCGCCCCGCGCAGGTCGTCCGGGGACGCGGGGGCATCGCGCAGGCGGCCCGCGTCGTGGAGGAACGACAGCACGAGGTGGAACAGCACCTCGCTGTCCGTGTCGCCGCGGATGTTGCGCCGGAGGAACTCGGGGATCGACTCGGTGAGGCGTTCCCGCACGGCATCCCACTTGGACACCGAGCCGGTGTGGGCGAAGAGCCAGTCACGGCAGCGGAACGGGTGCGTGTTCTCGGTGCGGATCGCGCCGACCGTGGCCGCGCGGACGTGGCCGATCATGAGATCCGAGCGGATGCCGTGGGCGAGCTCGGCCAGATCGAGGCCCTGCCGGTCGTCGCTCGGCTTGCGCCGCAGGAGGAACTCCCCGGCCTGGAAGAAGCCGATGCCCCACGAGACGGGCGTGTCGCGCGCGAGCACGCTCTTGTCGACGAGCAATGCTTCGCGCTCGAGGTCGAGCACGCTGCCCGCGAGATCCGCGCGGTTACCGATCAGTCCGAACAGTCGAGCCATGCGATTCCTCTTCGTTGCCCCCTACTGCACCCTCTGCACGGGCCGTACCGTCGTCGGCCACCTTCGCGCCCATGCCCAGGCGTTGGAGCAGCGCGCGCGTCCGATCCTTGGCGCGCCGCTCCTCGAAGTCGATCCAGGCCCGGACCAGCATGGGGGCCACCACGCAGGCGACCAGCACCAGCGCCCACACGGGGAGCCCCAACGAACGCATGCGACGCCCGGATCATAGCATCCCGTGCGCGGTGACCGACGACGATGTCGGCGGACGTGGGCAGACGGCCTTCAGTTGAGCTCGTGCTTGCCGCGTGGCCGCTGGCCCTCACGGCCCTCGAGGAACGTGGCCGTGATCTCCTGCTCGAGCAGGCGCACCAGCTCGTCGTGGAGCTCGGTGGCGGAGGCGAGCGGGCGCTCGATGTTGCGCTGGTAGGCGAAGACACGCGCGCACGGAGGGCCGGGGTGCTCGGGGGTCGCAATCCCGTCGAGCAGCAGGGGCGCGCGGGGATCGATGCCGTCGCAGATCACCTCGTAGCCCGGGAGCTCGACCACCCACACGTGGGCGTGCTCGACGAAGCGGCGCAGGGCCGGATCGAGCGCATGGATCGCCCGCTCCACCGCGGCGAAGAAGCTCGCCTCCGACAGCGACCACGGCACCGCGGGCGCGCGCTCGTCGAGCTTGCGCACCCGCAGGAAGTGCTCCACCGCCTCGGCCTGCTCGCCGCGCAGCTCGAGGGTGAGCGCGGCGTAGTAGTTGGCCTCGGGGTGCAGGCCGTCCGCCGCCAGCGCGCGCTCGAGCAGCTCGTGGGCACGCTCGTGCTCGCCGAGCTCGAACCACGCGCGTCCGACCGCGAACAGGAAGCGCACCGGGTCGCGCTCCTCCTTGCCGGCGGGTCGGTCGCTGGTGGCCTCGGCGCCCGTCTCCTCCCGCTCCTGCGCCTCGACACGCTCCCGGGCGCGGGCCGGCGCGCCGGCGTCGATCACCGAGCTCGGCACGGCACCGAGCGCCTTGCGCACCCCCTCGTCGTCGCGGACGGCGAGCAGGGCGTCGATCTTGACGAGCAGGGCGTCGGCTTTCTCCTCGTCGGTCTCGGCCCAGGAGATGGCCTCGTCGCACATCTCGATCGCCTCTTCGTACTCGCCCAGCGGGAAACACAGCACTTCCGCGGCGTTGAGCATGGCGTCGAAGTACCCCTCGTCGAGGGCCAGCGCCTGACGGTAGTGCTCGACCGCCTCCTCCGGCTCGCCGGCGAGGGCGGCGACATAGCCCAGCAGGTTGTGGACCTCGGGCGCGTCGGGGTCGACCTCGAGCGCCTTCTTCGCCGCCGCCTCCGCCCCCCGGACATCGCCGTGCTGGGCCAGATCCCACCCTCGATCGAGGTGGGCCGAGAGTCGATCCATCGGCTAGTACCTAGCACAACGACCGCGCACGGGGCGCACATGGGTGCTAAGGTCATCCCTCGATGGCCTCGGGGGTCACCGGCGTCACACAGGGCGTCAAAGTCGCGGTCTTCATGGTCATCCTCGTGGTGGCCGGTTGGCTCGGCTATCGCCAGATCGCCAAGGACGCGCGCCCGAGCGGCTACTCGGTCTACGTGCGCCTCGACGACGCGAGCGGCCTCATCGTGAAGTCGCGGGTCCGCATCGCCGGCATCGCCGTCGGCTACATCGACCGCATCGACCTCGACGGCGACAAGGCCAAGGTCGTGGTGCGGGTCGACAAGGGCGTGGCCCTCCACACCGACGCCGCGGCGGGCAAGCGCGCGGCCTCGCTCCTCGGCGAGCAGGTGCTGGTGTTCAACCCGGGCAGCGCCGAGCTCCCCGTGGTCGGCGACGGCGCCGAGATCCGTGCGCTCGCCTCCGCCGGCACCGACAAGATCATGGCCGACCTGGCCACCATCGCCGAGAAGGTCAAGGCCGTCTCCGTGCAAGCCGCCGGTGCCTTCGGCACCGAAGAGGGCGGCAAGCAGATGAAGGACATCCTCAAGAACCTCGCCGAGGTGTCCAAGGAGATCAACGAGACGGTCAAGGAGAACCGCAAGGCCGTCAGCACGACCATCACCAACATCGAGAAGATCACCAACGCGAGCGTCCCCAAGGTCACGCAGATCCTCGTCAACGTGGAGAACGTCACCAAGGACCTCCAGGATCTCCTCGAGAAGGACAAGCTCGCCAAGGCACAGCCCGGCAGCACGCTCGCCAACGTCAAGGAGACGGTCGAGAACCTGAAGAGCGCGTCCAAGAACCTCGACGCGACCCTCAAGCACACGGAGAACATCACCTCCGACCTGCAGGCCGGCAAGGGCACCGCGGGCAAGCTGCTCAAGGACGAGAACCTCGCGTCCGACGTCGAGGGCGTGGTCTCCGACATCCGCGAGCTCACCGGTGGCATCAGCCGGGTGCGCACGATCGTCGGCCTCCGGGCCGAGTACCTGATCGGCGCCAACGGCTTCAAGAGCACCCTCGACCTGCGCCTGCAGCCCCGCGAGGACAAGTACTACCTCATCGAGATCGTCACCGACCCGCGCGGCGTCACCACGGTCACCCAGGTCGACACCCAGAGCACCGACCCGAACAAGCCCGCGCTCACCCGCGAGCTCCGCACCGAGACCAAGATCGGCTTCCGCTTCTCGTTCATGTTCGCGCGGCGGTTCGGCCCGGCCACGTTCATGTTCGGCGTGCGCGAGTCCACCGGTGGCCTCGGCCTCATCCTGCACGGCTTCGACGACCGCCTCGAGCTGCGCACCGACGTGTTCGGCTTCGGCGAGAACGTGCGGCCCCGCTGGCGTGAGCACCTCGGCTTCGAGTTCGTCAAGCGCATGTGGCTCGTGGCCGGCGTCGACGACATCGTCAACGCCGATCGCCGCGACTACTTCTTCGGCGGTCAGCTGCGGTTCGACGACGAGGATCTCAAGGCGATCCTGCCGTTCGCCACCATCCGCCCCTAGAAGCTCGCGCCCACGCCGAGCCGCAGGCCCCGCGCGTTGGCCTCGTGGCCGCGCCCCCCGATCGGGAGCAGGTACCCCGCCCGGGCGTGCACCGCGCCGAGGCGCAGGCCGACACGCGGCTCGACGACCAGCTGGGTCTTCGTCTCGTCGAGCGGTGGGTCGCGCTCGACGAGCTCCTTCACGAAGACGTCGTAGATCACCCGCGCACCCATCGAGACGCCCTCGTGGCCGTGGCCGGCGACGTGGAACATGGCCTGTCCCGTGAAGACGGCGTCGATGGCGAGGGGGCTCGTCTTGGCCCCGGGGATCTCCTGGACACCGCCGACGCGGAACAGCAGCGGGAGCTTGCCGTAGGCCGAAAGCTCGACCGGTCCGACCTCGTGCTCGATCTCCACCTTGGGGACGACCGTGAGCCGGTGGGGCAAGAACAGCTCGTCGTCCTCGTAGCCACGCACCGCGGCCGCGGCCTCGTCGAGACCGGCAGGGATCGCCTCCTCGCCGCTCAGCACGTCGCCGCGCGCGGTGGGCAGGGCCACGAGCAGCTCGACCGGGAGCTTGGTCTCGGCGCCGAGGTGGAACTCGCGGAGCACGGCCAGCGAGAGGTTGCCGAGCCCGTAGCGCATCTCCTTCTCCTTGCCTGGCTCCTCGATCGAGCCGCCGATCAGCGGGACCAGGACGACCGCGGCCCAGTCCGGCGCCGGCTTCCAGGTGGCGGAGAGGAGCCCCGACGAGACGAAGAACCGGGTGCGGGCGTTGGAGGGGCCCTCGTCGTAGCGCCCGAGGACGGTCGTGAAGTCGACCTTCACACGCGGCTCGTGCTCGGCGTGGTGCGCCTCCGGCGCCTCACCCCCGGGGGCGTCGTGGGGGGTGCCCGCGGGGTGCTCGGCGAGCGCGAGCGAAGGGGTGAGCAACGACAGCGCGAGGAGGCTCGAGCGCAGGCAGTGCATGGTGGGACGCTACCACGCGGCCACCGCGAACCCCCTGGTTTCGCCCGGGGAAATACGCCCCAGCGTCCCATTCGTCACGCGACCGATGACCCGCGGTCGGGTCGCGCCCGTGAATCTTCATCGGCCGCCCGTGGAGGCGGCCGATGCTTCGCTCGCTCAGCGACGGGGCCGACGACGTCGACCCACGACGGCGAGGCCCGTGAGCCCGAGGAGGAGCGCCGTCGCAGGCGAAGACGGACGGCCGAACACGCAGCCCCCACCGTCCTCGACGCTGGTCGGCGTGACGCACGTGCGGGTGCCGGTGTCGCAGAGCGCGCCGGGCGCACAGTCCGCGCTCGAGGAGCAGTTCGTGCCGCAGGCTCCCGTGGACACGCAGCGGTACGGCGCGCACTCGGTCACCGTGCCGTCCTTGGCGGTCGAGGAGAGGAAGTCCTTCGCGCATGTGGCCACGATCGCCACGCACACGCCCTGCTCACAGGCGTACCCGTCGGTGCAGTGCTCCTTGCGCGCGCACGCCGTCCGGCAACCCGCCTCGTCGCAGCCGTACGGCGTGCAGTTGATGGGGCTCGGTGTCGAGCAAGTCCCGGCGCCGTCGCAGGTGCCGTTGCCCGCGTAGGTCGCACCGGTGCAGCTGGCCGCGCCGCACACGACGCTGCTCCCCGCGACGAAGCCCGCGCAGGTCTTGGGATCCTTCGCGCCGTCGCACGTGCGCGCCTTGCAGACGTCGCTCCCCGCGTCGCACTTCGCGCGGACCCCGTGGGGGCCGCCGAGCACGGGTGAGCAGGTGCCCACCTTCCCCACCAGATCGCACGCCTCGCACTGTCCGTCGCACGTGGTGTCGCAGCAGACGGCGTCGACGCAATGCGCGGAGCCGCACTCCGCGTCCACCTCGCACGGGGTCGCCGGCTTCTTCGCGCACACCCCCTTGCCTTCCGCGCAGGAGGCGCCGAGCGCGCAGAGCGCCACGCCACAGCAGACGCCGTCGGTGCAGAACCCGCTCGCGCAGGTCGCGGCGCTGGTGCAGGCCTCGCCGAGCCCCGGTGCCGGCACGCACGCCCCCGTCTTGCAGAGGAATCCCGGCGCGCAGTCGCTCCCGCTGCTGCAGCTCGCCTTGCAGGCACTCGCCCCGCAGGCGTAGGCGCCGCACGCCTTGGAAGTGGCGCTGCACACGCCGCTCGCGCACGTGCCCGAGTGGGTCTCGACGCCGGCCGCGCAGCCGTCGGTCCCGCACGCGACGGTGCCCGTGGGCACGTGGCAGGCGGTGCGGTCGCTGCCGTCGCAGCGGTCGCCGCAGGTGG
>CAZUZY010000339.1:0-9554 GCA_964624885.1 uncultured Polyangiales bacterium
CCTGCGTCCCCGTGCTTTCGGGGTGCACGGGCGGGTTGACGCTCTGCGAAGGAGCGTGCACGGCCTTCAAAGGCAGCAACGCCCACCGCGGCGCCTGCGGCAAGAGCTGTGGCGTCGATCAGGCGTGTGTCGGCGGTGAGCTGCGTGGGCGACTTCACGACCTGCTGTGCGCCGCTCCTACCTGGGGCCAACGCCTTCTGCATCGACGGCAGCACCTGCCCGACCCTTTGAACGATGCCGCGAACTGCGGTGGATGCGGCAAGTCCTGCAGAGGGGCCACACCGGCCCGACTGTAAGGGACAAGACCGTCGTCCGCGATGACTTCCCTGTGGCGGCGCCACCTCGGTCTCGGCGAGCCCGGCAAGTAGGCGCAGTCCACGGTCGAGGTCGGGCTCGACGCCGTGTTGGCGAAGATCGAGGCCCTGACCACCGTGCCCACCGAGCCGGAGGTCCCACCGGTGGTACCTCGGACTTCCGCCGGTGGGACTCAGCATGGCTCGCGACGGACTGAATCAGTGGCCGCCTTCGCCATAGCGCAAGCGGGTGACCGACGGGGTCGACGCCCATCGTACACCCGCATCAGTTGGGATGACCTGGTCTTGGTCACGGGTGCTGGCCTTCAAGCTCCGCTGGACGGTCCGTTCGGGGAAGGAGATGGTCGACGAAACTCGCCAGCGCATCCTGCACGCATACCTGCTCGCGGCGCTGCTGCTCGGTCCGGCGTACGCCGGGTTCTTCGCCATCTTCGGTGCATGGAGGAGCTTCGGGGCGCCCGCGGTCTTCACGGCCGTCTCGCTGCTCTCGGCCCTCCTCGCCCATCGACGGCGCTGTCGGACCGCGGTCACGCTGCTGCTCGCCGGCCTCTGGTTCGGGCCCGTCTGGGCGACCCTGACCACCGGCGGTCTGCGGAGCCCCATCCTCATCTGGCTGACGCCGACCCCATTCATGGCGGGTGCCCTGCTCGGGCGACGCGCGGCCATCGCGGTCGGTAGCGGCTCGGTGCTGGTCGTCGTCGGTCTCGCGCTGGTGGCGCCTGGGGGGATCGCCGCCGAGATGAGCGCCCCTCCAGAAATGCGCCTCCTCTCGACGATGGCGGCGGCGAGCGCGGTCGCGCTGCTCACGTTCTACGGCTTCGCCACGACCAAGAACTTCGAGGAGGCACAGGCTCGCGTCGAGGCGCAGGCGCGCGACATGCAGGCTGTTCTCGACAACGTGGACCAGGGCCTCTGCCTGATCGGACGCGACGGGCGCGTGCTCGCTGGGCACTCCGCCGCGTTGACCCGTTGGTTCGGGCGACCGCCCGAGGACATGCGGATCTGGGACTTCGCCCACGCGCATCACCCGCGCACCGCCGCCGCGCTGGCCCTCGCCTGGGGCGAGCTCGAGGAGGGCGTCATGCCGGGCTGGGTCATCCTCGAGCAGTGCCCGTCGCGGGTCGAGATCGACGGGCGAACATACGCCATGGCCTTCCGCCCGGTCGGCGACCCGGACGCGCCTTCGGCTGTGCTGCTCGTGATGTCTGATGTCACCGCCGCGCTCGCCGCAGAGCGCACGGCGCGCGAGACGCAGGAGCTCCTCGCGCTCTTCGAGCAGCACACGACCGATCCGCGCGCGTGCCGGCGCACCATTGACGAACTCGACGCGCTCGTGTCGGTGGCGGTCTGTGCGCCCCCCGCGGTGGGCGAAGGCCGCGACGCGTGGTGTCGCGCAGTGCACACGCTCAAGGGCAATGCCGGCGCGTGTGGTCTCGGCACGCTGGCCGAACAGGCGCACGACCTCGAGGACCAGGTGGCGGAGGGCAGCGACGACCGCCCGAGCCGCGCCCGCCTTCGGGCCACGTGGGCTGGCGTCCACGCCCGCCTCGCGTCGTGGAGCGGCCCGACCGACCATGTCGGCGTAGATCGCGCCGAGCTCACCGCCCTCGCAGCCGAGGTGCGCCGCCGCGCCCCGGAGCTCGCCAGTGCCCTCGAGCAGCTCGCCTGGGATCGCGTGGACGGGCGGCTGCAGGAGATGGGGACAAGGGCCGCAGCCCTCGCCGAGCGCATCGGCAAGCCACGCCCGCGCGTGGAGGTGCGTGCCGTAGGGGTGCGCACGCCGGAGGGCATCCACCAGCCCTTCTTCTCCGGGCTCGTGCACGTGCTACGCAACGCGGTGGATCACGGCATCGAGTCCCCCGACGTGCGGGTCGCCGTGGGCAAGCCGCCAACGGGGGTCCTCACCTTGGCAGCCGCCGTGCATGCCGACACGCTGCACGTGGATGTAGGCGACGACGGACGCGGGATCGATTGGGGCAAGGTCGCAGCGCGCGCGCACCGTCAGGGGTTGCCAGCCGGGTCCCACGACGACCTCGTGGCCGCGATCTTCTCGGACGGCGTGAGCACCGCCGACGCTGTGACGGAGGTCTCCGGGCGCGGCGTGGGACTCGCCGCGGTGCGCGCCACCGTGCTCGAGTCAGGCGGCCGGCTCGCAGTGGAGTCGGACAGGACCGGGACACGCTTCCACTTCGAGCTGCCGCTGGCCTCGACCGCGCCGGTGCGGCGCGCCGGCTAACGTCGTGCGCTGACGCCACCAGGAGCTCGTGGGACGATCCGAGAACGCCCGCGAAGAACGCGATGTTGCCGGGGGTTTCAGGGCCTCTGCGCGCGCCAGCTCCCGCTCCTCGAGCCCGCCGCGAAGGCCGTTGTGCTGCCCCCCTCGCGCCGCATCGAGGCCTCACGCAAGCGCTTCGAGCGCGTCGCCTTGGGATCCCGGTGGCTCGCCTGCGCGCGTGAGGTGGTCGAGGCGCCGGTGGCTTGTAGACTCGATGTGCGGCCGCTACTCGCCCACGGGCTGGTGGCCGTGGTGCTGGAGGCGGAGGCCCTGCACTCGGGCGAGATCACCGCCTTGGTGCAGATCGCTGTCGGCCTCGTCCATCGCGCTCGGGTCGCTTGAGCGGTCGCCCGCACGTCGCGGCAGACCTCCGCCGCACCCGCGCGGTACGATCTTCGAGTGGCCCTGCTGCACCTCGGCTTCATCGGCGCCGACTTCCGGACCCAGCGCGAGCAACTGCTGCACCGGGTCATAGGGTCAGCGACCTGGAAGCAGGTTGCCCCCAGCAAGGTGGCGTAGCTGCCAGCATCCCCACTCCCCACCCATCGAGCACCGCCCGCCAACCGCCGCGTTGGGCTGCCACCCGAGGTGGCGCCGGGAGGCGCAGATCCGTTCCTGCGGTCCGGCCATCGACCGAACCAAGAACAAGCACTTCTCGATCGGCCACACCGCGACCTTCTTGAACATCGCGCCCAAGGCCCCTCCAAAGCGCTCCCAAGGTGCACCCAGAGCGCTCTGAAGGCGTCCCAGAGCGGACCCAGAGCAACGCGACTTTCGTGGTCGCGTTGGCGATCTGTTCGAGAGAATTGCTCGAGCGATGGTCGCGGTCCCGACGGTCGCGGTGGACACATTCCAGCCGAATATGGTCGCTTCTCAGCGCCTGGCACCCGTCGCGGTCGTGAGCTCGCGCGCGTGCGGATCCGGCATGAATCAAGGCAAATGAAGATCAAACAGACCGAAAACACCGCGACTGTGAATAAGTCGGTTGCGAACCACGAACTTCTGAATGATTTCGGCCATGTCAAGGCCGTTCGGACCCGTCGCGTTACCCATCGTCGGCGGTCGCGTTAGAACCCTTGCCTCAGAAGCGCGGTCTCTCGACCGTGCGGGACTCCCGTGGTCGGTGGCGCAAGTGGGTCTCTCCTGTGCTCGGCGGCGTGGGGATCCGCATGGCGAAGGCCTCGCACTGTGAGGCGGTGGTCCGTCACCTCGACGCAGCCGCCCAGCGCGGCGACATCGAGCCGTCGACAGCGATCAAGGTGTGGGGCGAGGTCACCTACGCCTTCGGGCAGGCCGTGCGGTCGAAGGTGCCGAGCCTGCGCATGCGGGAGGACGACCCCACCGACAAGGTCGCGGGCCCGGACCGCGGCATCGACAAGATCAAGCCAGTGCTGTTCCCCGACGAGGTCTTGCGGCTGCTCGCCTGCGAAGCCGTGCCGCTGGTCCGTCGCCGTCTCTACGCCTGCGCCGTCTACATCGGGGCGCGGGCGAACGAGTTGCTGGCCCTGACCGCGGCGGACATCGACCTCGAACAGGGGCGCATCGACATCCACAAGCAACGCGACCGCCGAACCAACGGCGACCGACGCACGAAGACGAAGCGGAGCCGCGTCCCGGAGATCGAGCCGGCGTTGGCGCCCCTCCTCACCGCCATGGTCCGGGAGTGCCCCGGAGGACGGCTGTTCGTGGGCCATGGTGTCGTCGTGGACGAGCAGCGGGCGACCACACTTCGGGACGACCTGCGCCGGGCCAGCGTGGACCGTGCGGAGCTGTTCCTCGAGAAGGACCCGACGCGCCTGCCGCTGTGGTTCCACCACCTTCGGGACACCTGCCTCACTTGGATGGCCATCCGCGGTGACGACCCGAACCGCATCGAGTGGCGCGGTGGTCACACCGACTTCAAGACGACGCAGGGCTACATGGCCGAGGGCCGGCGGGTGGGGTCGCTGCGGGTGTTCCGCACGGTCGGTCCCTTCCCCGCATTGCCGCTCGCGGCGCTCGGGGTTCTGTCCGGCGATGCGGACACTAAGAAGGACAGCGCCCCCGAATTCCCAGGAAATTCGGGGGCAGACGTGGCGTCCCCAACGGGATTCGAACCCGTGTTAGCGGCGTGAAAAGCCGCGGTCCTGGGCCTCTAGACGATGGGGACCGGGGGGCCAGCCATGTAGCCAAAGCGACGTAGGCACGCAACCCCGTTGGCTAACCGACCTTCGGCAGCGCCTCCGTCTGCACGGTCATGGCCCAACCCACGTTGCTGCCGCAGACCAGCGTGCGCCCGTCGGGCGTCACCGCGAGCGCGGTGAAACCAGCAGGGTGGGGTCCGAGGTCCCCGAGCACGAGGCGCGCGGTGAGGGCCGCCGTCGCGAGGTCCCAGGCGTCCAGGGTGGGCTGCGCCACGTCCAGGCGACCCACGAAGAGGCGGTCTCCCGCGCGGACCACCGGCGCGCGCGTCGTGCCGGCCGAGGGGAGCGTCACGGGGGTGCCCGTCGACAGCTCCCACGTCGCGATGCACGCCGGCTCTGCCACCGGCACCCGCACGCGATCGCCGTCGACCACGAACCCGCGGGTCTTCGGTTGCGGGAGCGCGGGCGCCTCGATCGCTCGCGCCACCCTCCCGGTCTCCGCGTCGAGCACGTGGAACTTCGGGGTCTGCTTGAAGGCCGCGCCCAGCGTCACGACGCGACCGTCGTCCAGGCAGTGCACCGTCGTGGCGTCGGTGGGGACCGACCACAGGCGTGCGCCGGTCTCGAGGTCGAAGGCGTCCGTCGTCGCGTAGCCGCCACACGCGACGAGGATGCGACCCCCCGGGTGGTAGGCGAGGTCGTACACGTTGTGCATCGGCAGCTTGCGAAGGACCTTCCCCTCGCTCGAGAACACCTGGATCGCGCTCCCTCCGCCGATGGCGAACTGGCCGCCGCTCGGGTCGATCGCGACCGTCCATGCGCCGGTGAGCGCGGTGGCCGTCGCGCGCACACGCCCGGCCAGCGTCACGACGTCCACCGCGCCGTCCTTCGAGACCACGACCGCGCGTTCGCCGTCGGGGAACACGGCGACCGAGGTGATGGCGTCCCGGTGGGTGGGCAGCTCGCGGGCCGCGGCGCCGAGGGCGCCGAACGCGGCACTCGCGCCGAGGACTTCCGGCTTGCGGACGGCTCTCGGCTTGCGCGCGGCCTTCTTCCCGGCGGCCAGGAGCGCGCTCAGCGAGGCCTCGACGTCGGGGTGCGCGAAGCCGGTCTTCGCCCACGCCTTCATCATCGCGTCGATCGAGGCGTGGCGGTCTCCGAAGGCGGGCTCCTCGTCGTGGCACACCCAGACCACCGGGACCTTGCCCTTCTTGGCGTGGTCGAGATCGAGGGCGAAGCCGTCGCCGTGGCCATCGTTCACGAAGCGCACGAAGCTCCGACCCGAACGTTGCTCGCGGAGGAGCGACTCGAGCGGCACGACCTCGATCTGTCCGCGGTCCGGCTCCGGCACGTCGAGCTCCTGCGCGGTCTCGTCGCGGAGTGTCCAGCTCGTGTGCGCGAACGCGGCCACGTCGCGGTAGAACGCGCGCAGGGGCTCGGGCAGAGCGGCGCCGAGCGCGCGCTCGACCGCGGCCACCCGCTCCTCGCCGGCCGGTGGGCGTCGCTCCGTCGTGACCGTGAACCACGCCGCGTGCGCGCGGAGCTTGGCCTCGACCTCCGCCACGAGCGCCTCGATCGTGTTCGCCATCGCGCGAGTCTAAGGCTTCGTCCACCGGAACGGCACGAAGGGCGCGTCCAGCTCCGCCTCCGTCATCACGTTGCCGAGCGTGCTCAGGACGTAGACCCCGACGCCGAGCAGCGCGTCCAGCGCTGCCGCCTCCCCGTAGCCGGCCGCCTCGAACGCCGCCCACGCCGACGGCGAGACGCGCCCCCGGCCCGCGAGCAGCGCACGCACGAAGCCGCGCAGGGCCTCCAGCTTCGGGTCCGGCAGCGCCGTGCCCGCCCGCAGCGCCGCGCGCAGTCCGTCGTCCGCCACGCGGGCCGAGTGGAGCGCCATGCAGTAGTGGCACTCGTTTTCGAAGGCGACCGTCATCGCGACCACCTCCTGCTCGAGGGGGCTGAGCGAGGCGTGCTCGAACGCCGCGAATCCGGCGAAGAGCTGCTTGAGGAGCTGCGGTGAGCGCGCGAGCTTCGCCACGGGCGAGGGGACGAAGCCGAACTGCTTCTGGGAGCCGGCGACGAGCGGCTTGGAGGCGGTGGGGGCGGTCTCGGGGTCGAGCGGGGCGAATTCCATGAGCGGTCTCCTTGGTTGATGTCAATACAACTATTGCGGCCGCCGGAGGCGGTCAGCGGTCGAGGTTCTCGAACATGCGGCGAAGGGTGTCCCGGGTGGTCTCGAGCGCGTGGTCGTCGAGCCCAGCCACCATGCGCTCGACGATGCGCTTCACGATCGGCACGAGCTTCTTCTCGAGCTCACGCCCCTTGCGGGTGAGGTGGATGGTGCGGATCCGGGCGTCGTCCGGGCTCTTGCGCCGCACGAGCAGGCCCCGGGACTCCATGCCGTCGACGATGCGACTCATCGTGGGCCGGTCGCGGAACGTGGCCTCCGACAGCTCGCTCTGGCTGCGGCCGTCTTGCTCGAAGAGACGGATGAGCACGGCCCACTGCTCCGGGGTGACGTCTTCGCCCACCTCGTGGAACTCCCGGAACATCTCGTTGCGCGACGCCTGGTAGACCCGATGGATCCAGAAGCCGAGGGCGTTGTCGACGACGATGCCTTGACCGACGAACTGGTCTCTCACCCCACGATCGATAGGGCTCGGCGACAATGTTGTCAATGCATCGATGTGCTCACACACGGCCGAGGAGCGCCGCTCCACCGGGTCGACGCACCGAGACGAAGTGGGTCACGCGGCTCGCCTGTCGAGCACGACCAGTCCCGCGTTCAGACCGAGAGGATGGGAATCCGGGTGCGGAGCCGGCGGGAAAAGCCGCGGATCCGTCGGGTCTCGAGGCCGTCCTCTCACTGCGAGACCTACGGAAGGGGTCGGTCGGGTCTGCTGACCACTTCATCTCGAAATGGGGCTTTGACCGGGGTGTGTCTGTTGCATTACTGTCTGCGCCAATGGCCATCACCCGCAAGAAGACTGCCCGTAAGCCCCGCGCCAAGAAGGCCGCTGCCGAGAACCGCCGCGGCTCTCCCGAGGCGATCGAGAAGCGCCGCGTTGCTCGCGCCTTCAACGATCTCCTCGGTGGGAACGTGTCGGCGAAGAAGATCGACGGTCGCACCGAGAAGCGTCGCGCCCGTCTCCTCAAAGATCTCAGCAGCGAGAGCAAGAAGGAGCTCAAGCCGATCGACGTGCTCTCTCACGTCAAGGAGCTGCTCGAACTCGGTGAGACCCTGAGCAGCATCCGCAAGGTGCGCACGGTCCCGCGTCCGCGTCCCGCCGACGACGACGCCGTGGCGCTCGTCAAGCGCCTGCACGCCGCCTACGGCTTCCCGCTGGTGGCCTACCGCTTCGTCGGGATCGGCGAAGATTCGCTCACCAAGGCGGGCGTCAAGGAAGGCGCAGCGGCTGCTCCGGCCAAGCGGCGCGGGCGCAAGAAGAAGGCGGCCTAGTCCTCCCGTCGAGCACTGCACGGTCCGCCGTGCGGCGCCCTCGTCGCAAGCCCTCCACTCGCGTCCGCGGGCGGGGGGCTTTGCCCGTTTGTGGTCCCGTTCAGCGCCGGAACCAGCTCAGCGCGAGCGGAGCGCGATCAGCGCGAGAAGGTGTCCACCCGACGGTCCCGATCATGGGCGCACGCATGTTCGCGGCCGCGACGCTTGGTCTCGGCGATGACCTCCCTCTACACTGCCTTCACCATGCGCCTCCTCTCTTGTTGCCTCTTGGTCCTCGTGGGGTGCAGCAGCGCGAGCTTCGAGACTGTCCTACCGCTCGATTCTGACCCGGGGAGTGACGCGACGGACTCCATCTCCGAGGGAGGCAGCGACACCGGGGACAGTGGGGCGAGTGACTCGGCGCTCGACGCCGACGCCGTCGTGACGGACGGGGACGCGCCGCCGCCGTGCGACGTGACCAAGAGCCCCCTCGAGGCGCCGTGCGTGCTGCGCGACGACCTCGGCGTCTTCGTCTCCACCGATCTCGGGAACGACGGCAACGCGGGCACGCGTGCGGCCCCGGTCAAGACGTTGACCAAGGCGCTCGCCCTCGCGAAGGCGGCGAAGAAGCGGGTCTATGCGTGCGCCGAGCAGTTCAGCGAGTCGATCACCGCGCTCGACGGGGTGGCCGCCTACGGTGGCCTCGACTGCAAGACCGGCTGGACCATGGTGATCGGGCAGAGCAAGGTGGTGTCGACCACCTCGCCGACGCTGCGCGTGCGGGACGCCACGGTCGGCGTGACCTTCGTGAGCTTCGACTTCCACGCGCCGAAGGGCACCGGGGTGACGGGAAACTCGGTCGCCGCGGTCGTGGCCGACTCCAAGGCGAGCTTCGAGCTCTGCGCGTTCACCGCCGACAGCGCTTCGGCCGGCGCCGACGGTGACCCCGGCGCGTTCGGCAACCTGGGCGACTCGGGCAAGCTCGGTCAGGATGCCCGGACGATCGCCGCGTGTCCGGACCAGCCGCTCGGTGGCAAGGGCGGCATCGACTTCAGCAACGGCGGCTCGGGTGCGAACGCCTGCGATCCCGCGAGCACGGGCCTCGGGCCCAAGGGGGGCAACGCCTCGCTGGTCAAGGACGGCACCTGCGGGCTCGGCACGCAGTTCGACGGTGGCAGCGGCGTGTGCGGGTTGCTGGTGGTCGGCAAGGGCTTCCTCGCGGGGCTCGACAAGGGGTGCCCGGCGACCGACGGCGCCAACGGTGCGGGAGGCAAGAGCCTCGGCGTGGTGACCGCCGACGGCCTCGCGACGGCGCTCCCGGGTGGCGACGGGATCGTCGGCGGCGCCGGCGGCGGCGGTGGTGGCGGTGGCGCGGGACTGCTCGGAACGAGCACGGCCGCGGG
>CAZUZY010000340.1:0-9487 GCA_964624885.1 uncultured Polyangiales bacterium
TCTCGTCGCGCGCACGGGTGGCCGCGGTCGCGCTGGCCGGCGCGCTGGTCGTCGTGGTCGCGGCGGGCGGCGACGCGTGGTTCGGGATCCGCGCGGCCAAGGGGTTCGCGATTCCGGCCGACAAGGTGGAGCTCGAGCGCTGGAACTCGTTCTCGCTGGTCACCGTGCTGCGGGACGTGCCGTTCGCCGGCTGGGGCCGGAGCCCCAAGGTGCAGACGCCCCCGCGCGAGCAGCGCGCCGTCCTCATCGACTGGAACGCCATGACGCCCCTCGTGCGCTTCGACGGGCCGCTCTCCGCGCTCACCGAGCTGCGGTTCGACCTGACGAGCGCGGTGCACGCCGTGGCCGCCCCGCGGGGCAAGCGCGTGTGCGTGATCGGCGCCGGCGCGGGGCGCGACGTGCTCACGGCGCTGCAGGCGGGCGCGGCGAAGGTCACGGCGGTCGAGATCAACCCGCTGGTGGCGCGCGACGTGATGCTCGGGGCCTACCGCGCCTTCTCCGGCGGCCTCTACGCGCGCGAGGACGTGGAGCTGGTCGTCGAGGACGGTCGCAGCTTCGTGCGCCGCACGGACCAGCGCTTCGCCGTGCTGCAGCTCAGCATGGTCGACACCTCGGCGGCGACATCGGCCGGCGCCTATGCGCTCACCGAGAACAGCCTCTACACGGTCGAGGCGTTCGGCGACTACCTCTCCGTGCTCGACGAGGGCGGCGTGCTCAGCGTGGGCTCGGCGAGCTTCGAGGGGCTCGCGACGGGGGCGCGCCTCGTCTCGGTGGCGCGGTCGGCGCTCGTCGCGCGCGGCAAGGATCCGCGGCGCTCGGTGCTCGTGTTCGCGACGCCCTGGCAGGGCCAGAAGGACGCGGAGCTGTTCCACGTGCTCGTGCGCCCCGACGGCTGGTCCCCCGTCGACGTGGACCGCGCCGTCGAGTGGGCGAGGGTGCTCGGCTTCCAGGTCGTGAGCCTGCCCGACCGCCCGGTGACCGACGGGTCTCGCGAGCACGGGTGGGTGCGCGCGCTGCTCGAGACGAATGGCTCGGCCTTGCCGCCTGTGCTCGCCGCGCTGCCGATCGACCTCGCGCCGACCACCGACGACCGACCGTTCTTCTTCTACCAGAACCGCCTCGCCGACCTGCCGCGCGCGCTCGCCGGGCCGACGCCCAGCCACTTCTACGGCAACGGCCTCGTGTTCCTGGCCCGCCTCTCGCTGGTCACCCTGGTCGCGATGGCGCTGTTCCTCGCTGCGCCGCGGCTCCTCGCGCGGGAGCTCGCCGTGCCGCGCGACGCGGCGGCCTACGCGTTCCTCCTCGGCACGGGGTTCATGCTGCTCGAGCTGCCGCTGCTCCAGCGCTTCAACATGCTGCTCGGCAACCCGACGACCAGCCTCGCGGTGGTGCTCGCGACCCTGCTGGTCTCGGGTGGGCTCGGGAGCGCGACGCTCAACCGCGAGGGGCCCGGCGAGCTCCTTCGTCTGCGGTCGGTGCTCGGTGCATTGATGGTCTATGGAATCCTGCTGCTCGCCAGCGTCCCCTGGTGGTCGTCGGCCCTGCGCGCGGTGGGGGCCACGGCGCGCACGGCTGCGGTGGTGGGCCTGCTCGCGCCGCTCGGGTTCCTCGCGGGGGCGCCGCTCTCGATCGGCCTGCGCCTCGTCGCGGCGCGCGGGGGCGCGCACGTGGCGTTCCTCTGGGCGATCAACGGGGCCGCGTCGGTGCTCGGGTCGGTGGGTGCGACGCTGCTCGCGCTGCACGTGGGGCTGCGCGCCACGACGGTGGTCGGGCTCGCGGTCTACCTCGGCGTGTTCGCGCTCGCCGGGCGAGTCGCGCGCGAAGGCTAGCCAGCGGCGAGAGCGGGGGCCTCGCGCTCCTCGTCCCACTTGGCGGCGGCGCGCACGGCGCCGAAGAACGCGAGCGAGACGATGCCCAGGTCGTCGAGCCAGCCGACGAACGGGATGACGTCGGGGATCAGATCGACCGGGCTGACCAGGTAGACCAGCGACAGCAAGAGCACGAGGCGCGGGAACACGGGCGCGTCCGCGGCGAACAGGAACCGCGCGAGGGCGCCCGGACGACGGGCGACGGCGAGGACGGCAGAACGACGACCGAGACGCGGCATGGAGCCAATCTAAGTCGCCTCGGCGGATGCGAAAGGGGCCGTTCTGTGCCGCGAACGTCGCGACGCCTGGACGGAGCCGCGGGTCACTTCATCCGCACGATGCGCATCCGGCGCGGGCCGTGTCCGTTCTCCTCGGTCCAGTTCGTGAGACCGAGGGCATCGAAGCAGGCGGTCTCGACGACGTGGCCATACGGTCCGTCCTCGCCGTGGTGCTCCGCGCAGGGCGACCCGATCGTGCCCGCTGCGGGCTTCGACAGCGCCTTCGCGATCGACGCGTCGTCCGCGTCCCACGTCAGGCGCTGGTCGACGAACGGGCCGTCGAGCACCCAGACGAAGCCGCGGTGCAGCGCGAACAGTTGCGGCGGCGTGACCCACGCCCACTCGTCGGGCAGCACCCACTCGAGGCCGACGATGGTCGCGCTGCCGATCGACCGCACGCGGGCGTTCGCGCTGATCTGGACGCTGCTCTTCGAGGGCCCCTTGGCCTCCGGGTCGTGGGTGTCGACCACGTCGAACAGGCGGTAGCGAATCGTGCCGACCAGAGGTGCCGGCGTCGGGACGACGGCCGCGTTGCTGGGCGGCGCCGCCACGGGCGTCGGCTTCGGGGCCGGGCAGCCGAGGGCGAGGAGGGGAGCGAGCAGCGAGGCGCGACGCAGCATCGAGCGATCCTACCGCTCCACCGCCTGTCGGAGCCCGTCCTCGTCGAAGGGCTTGTCGAGGCACCGGTTCTGGACCGAGCCGAGGAACATGCGCACGCGCGGCGAGAACACGCCGCCCGTCATGAACACGATGCGGCGTTCGAGCCCGGGGTGCAGCCGCTGGACCGCGTCGTAGACACCGATCCCGTCCATGCCGTGCATCATGAGGTCGCAGAGGATCACGTCGAACTGGGCGTCCTCCTCGAGCAGCGTGATGGCGCGTGGGCCGTCCGTGGCCGCCACGACCTCGTGGGTGTCGCCGAGGATGAGGCCGAGCGACGAGAGGATGAACGGTTCGTCGTCGATGGCGAGGACGCGTCGCCGCCGCGGCGTGCTCGACGGAGGCTTGCTCTCCTGGGTGGAGGAGACGGGCCCGGCCGGCTCGCCCGGCAGGGTCACGCGGAACACGGTGCGCAGCCCGTCCGCGCCCGGCACCACCGTGATCGCGCCGCCGAGCTCGGTCACGATGCGGTGACAGATCGCGAGCCCGAGGCCGGTGCCGGTGCCGATGGGTTTGGTGGTGAAGAACGGCTCGAACACCCGCTCCAGCAGGTGCCCGGGGATGCCGACGCCGTCGTCGCCGACCTCCGCCATCACCGTGCCGTCGTCACCGTCGTAGGTGCGCAGCGAGACCACGTGTTCGCGGGCCCCCCCTTCGGGCAGCGCCTCGACTGCGTTGAGGATCAAGTTCAGGAACACCTGGCCGAGCCGCGCTCGGTTGGCGCGCACGAACAGCGTCGCGTCGTTGTACCGAACGAGCCGCGCGCGGGCTTCGATCTGCTTGCGGGCCAGCGCCACTGTCGCGTCGAGCACCTCGTGCAGATCGACCACCGACACCACGGCGTCGGGGCGCGAGAACGTCTTGAGGTCGAGGACGATGCCACGCACCCGCTCGAGCCCGTCGCGCGCGGTGGTGAGCACCTCGCTCGCCTTGCTCGTGCGCCCCCGCTCGATCGCCCGCTGGGCCACGTCCACGTGGGCCACGGCGTAGGCGAGCGGGTTGTTGATCTCGTGGGCGACGCTGGCCGCGATCATGCCGAGGGAGGCCATGCGGTCGGCGACCAGCAGCTGCTCCTGCATGCGCTTGGACTCGGAGACGTCGGTCGCCACGACGATGCGCGCCGGCGCGCCGCCGAAATCCACGTAGTCGGTGTGCGAGATCTCGGCGAGCGCCAGGGTGCCGTCCTCGCGGTGCAGGCGCAGCTCACGGTGCGCGGTCGGGCTCGTGCTCCGCAGCTGCTCGGCGACGATGTGCTGGTCGTCGGCGTGGACACGCGCGCCCACCCGGCCGCCGACGAGATCGACGCCGCGGTGGAGCCCGACGAGCTGCGCGAGTGCGTCGTTCGCCCAGAGCCAGTGGCCGCCGCGGTGGATCCCGACCGCCACGGGCATCCGCTCGAGGACGGCGTGGAACGAGCGTCGGCTGTCGAGCAGCGCGGCGAGCCCGTCGTCCACGTGACGACGGTGCTCCTCGTACGCCACGCGGTTGCCGAGCGAGAGCAGCGAGCGCGCCGAGTCGACCGCGCGGGCGGCGAGCGAGCGTCGGCGCGCGGGGCCGAGCACGAGCCGACCGCGGTGGGGCGTGGCCTCGGCTTCGAACGCCAGCGTCTGACCGAGGACGCGCTCGGAGAGAGCGAGGACCAGGCCGTTGGTGAGGGCGAAGTAGGGCGCGCACCCCGGGAACCCCTCGTCGAGACGGCCGGTCATGGCGACGGCGCCGTTCGCGAGGTGCTGGATGTCCACCTTGACCACCGGCATCATCGCCGTGCCGCTCCAGCGCAACGCGCGGAGGTGCGCCCAGTCGGCCCCCGCGAAGGGGGTCAACATGCCGACGAACACCCGCACCGCCGGCACCTCGGCGAGGGTCCGTCCGAGCGACAAGAGCGTGATCCGCCCCTCGACAGCGGCGGCGACGACGTCGAGCACCGCGACCATCGTCGCCCACGAGACGCGCTGTTGCGGGTCGCGCAGGGTGGCGAGCGGCGCGGGCCAGTCCTGACGCTCGGGATCGATCCCTACCTGCTCGAGGCCTTCGAGCAGGATGCGCGTGGCGCGACAGGAGACCTCTCGCACGGCGCGGAACCTTAGGGCATCCGCTCGCGTCGAGGTAGGAGGTCAATGTCCGCCGAGGTAGGCCTCTCTCACTTCGGGATCGTCGAGCAAGGCCTTCGAGGCGCCCTCCTTGGCGATCTCGCCGGTGCGCAGCACGTAGCCACGCGCGGCCACCTCGAGCGCCAGCCGGGTGTTCTGCTCGACGACCAGCACGGTGACGCCCGACGCCGCGATGGCGCGGATGGCCTCGAAGATCTGGCGCGCGAGCTTGGGAGCGATGCCGAGCGAAGGTTCGTCGAGCAAGAGCAGGGACGGGCGCGCCATCACCGCACGCCCGATGGCCAGCATCTGCTGCTCGCCGCCCGAGAGGGTGCCGCCCTCCTGCGCGAGGCGCTCGCCGAGGCGCGGGAACAGCTGGACCACGTCCTCGAGCGACTCCTGCATCGCCCGCTTGTCGCGGTGCAGGTAGGCCCCGATCTCGAGGTTCTCGCGGACCGTGAGGTTCGGGAAGATGGCGCGGCCCTCGGGCACGAGGGAGATGCCGAGCTCGGTGACCTCCTCGGTGGAGAGCGGCGAGAGATCCACGCCGTTGAACGTGGCGCGGCCGGCCGACCACGGCACCACGCGCACGAGCGAGCGCAGGGTGGTGGTCTTGCCCGCGCCGTTGGCCCCGATGAGCGCCACGACCTCGCCGCGCTTGACCTGCAGCGACACCGAGCACAGCGCGCGGATGCCGCCGTAGCGCACCTCGATGCGCTCGACGTCGAGCAGCGGCTCGTCGCGGTCGGGGGGCGGCGGGCGGAACGGGTGGGTGGTCCTCATGCCTCGGCCTCCGCCTCGTCGAGGTCTTCACCGAGGTAGGCGGCGATCACCTTCGGGTGGCTCTTGATCTCGGCCGGCGTGCCCTCGGCGAGGGTGATGCCGTGGTCGAGCACGTGGATGCGCTCGCACACCCCCATGACCACCTGCATGTTGTGCTCGACGAGCACCACCGTGAGCTCGTAGCGGTCGCGCAGCGCGCGGATCTGCTCCTTGAGGGTCTCGGCCTCGCCGTAGTTGAGGCCGGCGGCGGGCTCGTCCAGCAGGAGCAGTTTCGGCGCGAGCATCAGCGCCCGCGCGATCTCGAGGCGCCGCTGCGAGCCGTAGGGCAGCGAGGTGGCCATGGCCTCCTCCTGCCCCGCGAGCCCCATCGCGGCGAGCAACTCGGCGGCGCGCGTGCGCACGAGCTCCTCGTCCTCGCGCGCGACCTTCGAGCGGGCGATCTCGCCGAAGAAGTGCGAGCGCCGGCGCAGCTCGCCCGCCACGAGCACGTTCTCGAGGACGGTCATCGAGGCGAACAGGCGGATGTTCTGGAACGTGCGCGCGACGCCGGCCGCGGCGATCTGCGCCGGCTGCAGCCCGACGAGCTCGCGATCGGCGAGGCGGATCGTACCCTGGTCGGCCCGGTAGACGCCGGTGATCAGGTTGAAGACGGTGGTCTTGCCGGCGCCGTTGGGGCCGATGAGGCCGAAGATGCTCCCGCGGGGCACGTCGAACGAGACGCCCCCCACCGCGCGCAGCCCTCCGAAGCGCTTCTCGACCGAGGAGAGGCGGAGCAGGTCGCTCATCGGGCGGCCCTCTTCTTCTCGAGCAGCTCCCGCTCGCCGAACAGCCCCTCGGGTCGCACCAGCATCAGGATGATCAAGGTCAGCGCGAACAGCGCCATGCGCAGCGCCGCGGCGTCGACGTTGGCGAGGAATCCGACCCCGGCGCGGGCCGCCTGGTTGAGGGCTTCCTCGCTCAGGTAGAACACGGCGGTGTAGAGGACGGCGCCGATGGCGGCGCCCGACACGCTGCCGGAGCCGCCGAGGATCACCATGGTGATGACCTCGAACGACTTGTCGAACCGCATGTTGGCCGGGCTCACGATGCCCGGGCCGTCGCGCTTGATGGCGAGGAGCGCCCCCGCGATGCCGGCGCCGGCGGCGGCGAGCACGAACGCGGTCACCTTGTAGCGGGCGGGATCGACGCCGACCGCCGAGGCCGCGATCTCGTCCTCGCGCACCGCGCGGAGGGCGCGGCCGAACCCCGAGCGCTTGAGCCGCAGCGCGAGGAACACCGCGAACGCGGCGAGGCCCACGGTCCAGAACGGACCAGCCACGGAGGGGATGCCGACGAACTCGCCGTCGACCTTGGGGCCGCGGTACCCGAGCGAGCCACCGAGGGCCGCGATGGCCTTGGTGACGGGGTTCTTGGCGGTGTCCTCGACGGTGCCGAGCACCGTGAGGCGGAGGATCTCGCTGAAGCCGAGGGTGACGATGGCGAGGTAGTCACCGCGCAGCCGCAGGCTCGGGAGCCCGACGACGAAGCCGACGGCCGCGCACACCACCGCGACCGGCACCACCACGCACGGCACGATGATCAGCGACTGCACGAAGGAGAGGTTGTCGTGCAGCGCCGTGACCGGGAGCTTCATGGCGACCGCCACGTAGGCCGCGACCGCGCCGCCCAGATAGGCGCCGAGCCCCACGAACCCCGCGTGGCCGATGCTGAACTGGCCGGCCATCCCGTTGACCACGTTGAGGGCGGTGGCCGAGAGCACGTTGATGGCGCAGGCGACCGCGATCATCAGCCAGAACTTCATCCCGCGATCGGCGGCGACGGTCGCGCTGTAGGCGAAGTCGAGGCCCACGCACACCGCGCAGCCGACGAGGACGAGGACGAAGGCCGGGACGCGCTTCAAGGCAGCTCACGCTCCTTCGCGCGGGGCGCCGAGCAGGGCGACGGCGGCGGCGTGGTAGGCGGCGAAGGTGTCCGGGTCGAAGAGGGAGAAGCGCACCCGCGCGGGGCCCCCGCTGCGGAGCGCGCGCTGCACGGCGCCGACGGCGACGCGGGCGGCATCGGCCACCGGGTAGCCGTAGACCCCCGTCGAGATCGAGGGGAAGGTGATCGAGGCGAAGCCCTCGCGCCGGGCGATGCCGATGGCCTGCTGGTAGCAGCTCTCGAGGAGCTCCGCGGCGTGGGCCGGATCGTGCTCGGCGTAGATCGGGCCGACCGCGTGGACGACGAACCGCGCGGGCAGGTCGAAGCCACCGGTGAGCACGGCGCCGCCCGCGGCCAGCACCCCGCCGGGGAGGGTCTTCTTGAGGGCGCGGCACGCCTCGAACAGGCGCGGCCCGGCGGCCTTGTGGATGGCGCCGTCGACCCCGCCGCCGCCGAGCAGCAGCGCGTTCGCCGCGGAGACGATCGCGTCGGTGGTCTGTCTGGTGATGTCGCCCACGAACAGCTCGAGGCTGTGCGTCTCCCCCACCGCGAACGTCGCTTCCATCTCGGATCGGCGCGTTCTACTGCAACCACGGCGCTCCGGCTACTGCTTCGGCCGCCCCTCCGCCTGGACCCGGGTCACAGGGGGCCCTCGTCGAGGCCGTAGATGAACTGCTTCACGGCGGGGATGGCGCTCGCCTTCACCTCCTCGGTCGTGCCGTCGAAGATCAGCTGCCCCCGCAGCATCATGCCGACGCGGTCGGTCACGGTGAGCAGCCGGTCGACGTCGCTCGACACCATCACCACGGTGGCGCCGGACGCGCGCTGCTCCTCGCGCAGCAGGTTGAAGATCTTCTGTGAGGTGACCGGGTCGAGGCCCGCCGCCGGCTCGTCGTAGAGGATGATCGGCGCGCGGGTGACGGTGGCGCGGGCGACCCCGATGCGCTTCTTCTGGCCGCCGGAGAGCCCGCCGACGGCCCGCTGCTCGAACCCCGAGAGGGCCATGCGCGCGAGGCGCTCGGCGACCCGGGACGCGATCTCCTCCTCGGGCAGGTCGTAGAGGCGGCGCAGCGGGAAGGCGATGTTCTCGGCCACCGGCAGGTAGTCGAACAGCGCGTTGTTCTGGAACAGCATCCCGAACTTGAGGCGCAGCTTCTGGAGCTGCATGTCGTCGAGCTTGGTGACGTCTTCACCGTCGACGACGATGTTGCCCTCGTCGGGGCGCAGGAGGCCGACGATGCACTTGAGCAGCACGCTCTTGCCGGAGGCGCCGGGCCCCACGAGCCCGTAGAGGCAGCCGTCGGGCACCTGGAACGAGACGTCCCGCAGCACGGGATGACCGAACGACTTGGAGACGCGCTCGATGCTGATCACGCGGCGGGCTCCGGCGCCTCGCGCGCGCGGCGCAGCCGACCCGCGAGGGTGAGCACGGCGACCGAGAGGAGCAGCAAGAGGCCCAGCGAGCCGGCGAGCACCAGCTTCAGCGTGCCCAGTGAGCCGCGGGTGACGGCGATGGGCCCGACGTGCGCGAGCTCGCGGTCGCCGGCCTTGGCGCTGGCCGCGATCGGGACCACCACCACGGCGACGTCCGCTGGCGCGAGCCCCGCGACCGCGCCGGCCACGAGCTTCTTGATCTCCGTGTCGGCGATCGGCGAGGCCGCGCCGCGGTGACGCAGCAGCACGGAAGCGGTGGGGTGGGGCGCCTTGCTGTCGCCCGCGAGGGCCGCGCCCAGGGGGTCGACCACGGGGACGTCGAGGTGGACCCGGGCGTCGTGCACGCCGTCGATCGACGCGAGGGATCGCTCGAGCTGGGCCGCCGTCGCGGCGATGCGGGCCGCGCGGTCGGCGTCGGGCGAGGCGACGAGGGCCGAGCCCTGCGCGACGGCGG
>CAZUZY010000341.1:0-9405 GCA_964624885.1 uncultured Polyangiales bacterium
CGCGGGCCGCGCGGCGCGCGCGAGGCGCAGCGGCACCGCGATCCGCGGCAGCTCGGCGACCGTCTCGAGGTGCTTCGGCGTGGCGGCGAGGCCGAGCTCGACGTGCGCACCGAGGTCTTCGAACGGACCCTCGGGCAAGAGGATCCACGGCCCCTGCCCGGGGACGAGCACGACGGCGTCCTCCCGCGGCGCGACGTGGGCCGCGAGCGGGTGGTCGAAGCCCAGCTCGACGAGCACGCGTGCGCTCGTCGTCGGGCGGAACGCGCGAACGCCCTCCACGCCGTCGAGAGCCCGCGCCACCGCGTAGTAGGGCGGGTCGATCACGCGCAGGAGCGCCCGCCCCTCGAGCATGCGCAGCTCCTGCCGCGGGCAGCCGAGGCGCAGGATCTCGGCCGCCACGCTCGCGACCTTCTCGCTCGGGACGAGGAACACCACCGTGGCCGCGTCGCCCCCCGCGTCGCGCACGCGCTTCGGCGCCACGAGCTCCGCCCAGCAGCTCGCGGTCAGATCGGTGGGCCGCTTGGTGCCGAGCGCTCCGTCCTCGATCCCCGCCTTGCGCAGCTGCTTCTTGGCGACCGCGGGGAGCGCGAGGCTCGGGAGGACGAGGAGCCCGTCCTTGGTGCGCCTCCCGAGCGCGGGCGCCGCCGCCACCTCGCTCGGGATCCACCCCGCAGACAGGGCGATGCGGAGGGTCTCCTCGTCGGGGAACCGGAGCCCGCGCTCGCTCACGCTTTGCTCTCCTCGGTCTTGCGTTCCTCGGTCTTGCGCTCGCCCGGCTCCTCGACCGCTTCGACGACGGGGACCTGCACCACGGCGGGGCGCTCGATCTGCACGAGGCCCGCTTCTTCGGCGCTGATCAGGCCCCCCTGCACGAGCTTCTCGACCAGGGCGCGGTGCTCCTCTTCGTGCTCGTGGGGCAGCGCGTCGGGGTCGCTCGCGTACGACACGAGGATCACCCGGCGCCGGGTGTGGGGGTCGACCTCGAGCCGCAGGGTCACGTGGGGCATGGGGGAGGCCAGTGTGCCTCATCGCGCCGCGAAAATCCCCTCGGAAAGCGGGGCGCGACGGCGACGTAACGCGGCGCCGGAGGCCGTAGACTCACGGTCGTGCGGTCCCTGCTCTCCATGGCCCGGTGCCCCAACTGCGGCGCGCCGCTCTCGGTCGACGACCAACGCCGCAGCGTCATCTGCATCTTCTGCAACGCGAGCCTGCGCGTCGAGCGGCCAGCCACCGCCGCCGAGGCGCCGACCCTCGCGAGCGAGGCGGTCCCTGCCGAGGAGATCGAGCGCATCAAGCAGCTCCTGGTCGACGGCCGCCGGGACGAGGCGGTCGACCACTACGCGCGGGTGGCCGCGGTGCCCCGCGACGAGGCCGAGCGCGCCGTCGACAACGTGTTCCTCTCCGCCTACTTCACGCTCACCCGCCACCTGCCGATCAACGCGTTCGGGTTCGTGCTGTACGGCGCGCTGATCGCCCTCGGCGCGGGCCCCGCGGCGTGGGCGGCCACCCGCGCCGTCGAGCAGCCGGGGTACTTCGTGGTCGTCGCGCTCGGTGCCCTCTTCGCGCTCCACCAGCTCTACCGCTTCGGCCAGCACCTGCGCTCCACGCTGGTGGCCTCGTTCGGCGCGCTGGGGCGTGGCCGCGTGCTGCGCCGCGCGGTGGTGCGCGAGGAGAAGGAGCGGCAGGGCTTCTTCGTCGTGGTGGTGTTCGAGGTGGTGCCCGACGCTGGCGGACCGGCCTTCGTCGACCAGGAGACCCTCCTGGTCGGCGCGGCGTCGCTCGACAAGCTCGCGCCGGGCAACATCGTGCGGGTGCGGTTCGACGGCGCCCGCGAGCACGTGTTCCCGGTGACGCCCATCACGGTGGTCGGCGTCGGGTGAGCCCGACCCCCGCGCGGCCGTGCACTGGCCGCCGCGCTCGGGCTCGTCTCGCTCAGCCGCCGAGGAGGGCGACCAGGCCGTCGATCCCGCGCTGCGCGTTCGACTTCGAGGCGTAGGTCTCGCCGCGCCCGATGACGGCGCCGTTGGCGGCGACCAGCACGAAGTACCACTCGCCGTTCGCGGCCTCGCGCAGCTGGAAGCGGCTCGCGACCTTGCCGTTGGTCTGCACCGAGGCGATGCCCGTCGTGGCGCCCGAGCGCGCCGCGTAGGCCTGCGACTGCAGGACGATCTCGCCGTTGCCCGCGCGGAGGTGGAAGTAGTGCTTGCCGTCGAGGCCCTTGAAGGTCTCGAACTTGGCGCCGGTGGCCGCGGCCGCGATCGACGTCTTGGCGACGATCTTGGTGACCGTGGCGATCGCGCGGTCGGTGTTGGCACGCGACGCGTAAGTCTCGCTGGTCGCGACGACCTGGCCGTTCTGGGCGCGCAGGACGAAGTAGGTCTCGCCGTTCACCGCGGTGCGGACCTCGAACCGGCTCGCGTCGACGCCGTTCTCCTTGACCGAGGCGATGCCGGAGAGCGCGCCGCCCACGGTGGCGTAGCCCTCGGACGCGAGCACCTTCTCGCCGTTGCCCGCGAGGAGGTGGAAGTAGGTCTTGCCGTCGGCCCCAGCGAACGTCTCGAACTTGCCGCTGCTCGCCGCGAGGGCGTCGTCGGTCTCGTGGGTCTCGTCGGCCACGTCGCCCTCGGTGCCGTCCATGGTGCAGGCGGGGAGAGCGGTGACGGCGAGGAGCGAGAGGGCGAGGGCGAAGAGCGAGCGGCGCATGGTGGGTTCCTCCGAGTGGCGGTTCGAGAGCCCCAGGAGCAACCGCGATGCCAACCAAATTCTCCCTGATTTCGCGCGGATCCGCCTCCGGTCTGTTGCACTCACGCAACATTTGTCGAATTCTATACAACAGATGTTGCTCGACAAGGATCCGGACGCCCTCCTGCACGCCGCCGACATCGAGGGCCTCGAGCGCGAGATCGTGGCGCTCGCGTGCCAGCGTTCCGACGCCCACGACGGCGCGATCTTCCTGTGGGACGCCAAGGCCAAGGGCCTCGCGGTCGACTTCCACGTGGTCGACGACGTGGTCGTCACCCTGCCCGGCTCCATCCTGCGGGCCCGTGTCGACGGCCGCCCCAACGGCATCGCCCTCACCTGCTTCGACCGCGGGCGGAGCTACCTCTGCAACGACACGGCGCGCGACGAGCACTACGCGCGCTACTTCCTCGACGTCGGCTCGGTGCTCGCGGTGCCGATCCCCTGGCAGGGTCGCTCCATCGGCGTCCTCAGCGTCTCCGCGAAGCGGGCCCACGCGTTCACCGCGCACCACACCGCCGCCCTCGAGCAGATCGCCGGCGCGGCCGCCAAGCACCTGCGCCGCGCGCAGCTCGCCCGCGCGACGCGCAAGGACACCGGGCGACCGTTCCTGATCAAGGGGCTCTCCGCCGGCTGGCTCGAGGTGGAGCGACGCCTCGAGCAGGTGTCGGCGACCGACGCGCCCGTGCTCGTGCACGGGGAGAGCGGCACGGGCAAGGACCTCGTCTCCCGCGCGCTCCACTTCAACAGCCGCCGCGCACAGGGGCCGTACGTGACGGTGAACTGCGCGGCGATCCCCGAGACCATGCTCGAGTCGGTGCTCTTCGGCCACGTGCGGGGCGCGTTCACCGGCGCCACCGGCGACAAGATCGGCGAGTTCGTGAAGGCCGACGGCGGCACGCTGTTCCTCGACGAGCTCGGCGAGCTGCCGCTCACGCTGCAGGCCAAGGTGCTGCGCGCCGTCGAGCAGGGCGAGGTGTCCCCCCTCGGGAGCAACAAGGCGCCCGGGCGCGTGGACGTCCGGCTCGTGTGCGCCACCAACCGCGACCTGCCCCGGATGGTCCGCGAGGGCCGCTTCCGCGACGACCTCTACTACCGCATCAGCGTGGTCACCCTCGAGCTGCCGCCGCTGCGCAGCTACAAGGACAACCTCGAGATCCTCGCCCACGTGCTCCTGCGCCAGGCGGCCGAGCGCCACGGCCGCAAGGTGTCGCGGATCTCCCCCGCCGCGATGGCGGTGTTGCTCGGGTACGAGTTTCCGGGCAACGTCCGCGAGCTCAAGAACGCGCTGGAGCACGCCGCGATCCTCAGCACCGGCGACCAGATCGAGCCCGCCGATCTGCCCCGCTCGATGCACGAGGCGGCGCCGGCCGCGACAGCCCCCGCGGCCCGGAGGTCGCTCCTCGAGCTGCGCGAGGAGTGGGTGGCCCCGCACGAGCGCCGCTACCTGCTCGACCTCCTCAACGAGTGTGGCGGCCGCGTGCGCGACGCGGCGGAGCGCGCGCAGATCAACCACGTCACGCTCTACCGCCTCATGCGCAAGCACGGCCTCGTGCTCGACCGCGCCGCCCGCGCCGGCGCCTGATGGCGGGCTCGAGCCCCGACGAAGGCACGGTGCTGCTGCAACGTGTCGGCCGGGGCGGAAGCGGGCGACCTTGCCACCCGCATCGAAGTGCCAGACGTGCGGCTCCTCGCGCTCCACGATCCGCCGCCCGGTCTTGCGGACCTGCGCCGGCGCGGCGCTGTTCGTCACCGAACAGGGCCTCCTGTGAGGCTCACTCGAGCCGGCAGGGCTTGTGCTTGCCGCTGCAGGTGCACTCCCGACGGGCGCTCATCTTGCCCACCGAGAGCGTGGTCTTCCCCTGCGACGTCTGCTCGTTCACCAGGATCCCGAGGGTCCGCGAGCCCTTCCGCGTCGCGAGGGTGACGTTCATGCAGTGGATGGTGAGCCACTCCGAGAACGGCGTGCCGGTCCCCTGGGAGTTCACGAACCACGGCAGCGTGTGATCCGTGCTCTTGCCCACGAGCCGCCATGCCTCCTGCTTCTCCGTGTCCTCGGTGTCGTCCACGAACGGGTCGGCGTCGGCGCGGGCCTCGCGGAGCTTCTGGTCGACGAACGCCCGCGCGTCACGGCTCACCCACC
Source organism: uncultured Polyangiales bacterium (assembly GCA_964624885.1). GTDB lineage: Bacteria > Myxococcota_A > Polyangia > Polyangiales > JADJMO01 > JADJMO01. The sequence continues at coordinate 4,883 of CAZUZY010000341.1, forward strand.
ACTGCATCCCGCCGATCGCGAGGAACGGCCCACACGAGCCCAGGATCCCGAGCGGGACGAGGAGGAGCCACGCCTTCTTCGACAGGGCCACGCGACCCAGGGTAGCCCGCGCGTTGCGCGCCGGCACCAGACTGCTGCGCCGACGCTGCGGGCGCGGCACCCGCGCTCCGCTACCATCGACGAATGGTCTCGCGTCGCGACGCCCTCCGCCTCGGTCTCGCCGGACTCGTCGGCGGCGCCTGCCGTCGGGCCGGCGTGGTCCCCACCGTCGACGCCGCGCCCGCGCCAGGCCGCATGCCCGTGCTGTTCGTCGGGCACGGCTCGCCCATGAACGCGATCGAGGACACCCCGTGGAGCCGCGCCTGGCGCGCCCTCGGCGCCGCGCTCCCGCAGCCGCGGGCGATCCTGTGCGTCTCGGCGCACTGGTACGTGCCCGGCACCTGGGTCACCGGCAACGTCGCGCCGCGGACCATCCACGACTTCGGCGGTTTCCCGAAGGCGCTCTTCGAGGTGCGGTATCCGGCCAAGGGCGACGTCGCGCTCGCCGGCCGCATCGCGAGCCTGCTCGCCTCGCACGAGGCCCGCACCCGCGACGACTGGGGCCTCGACCACGGCGCGTGGTCGGTGCTCGCGCGCGTGCGCCCGGCGGCCGACGTGCCCGTGCTGCAGCTCAGCGTGCACCGCGGCCTCGCCCCCGAAGCGCACCTCGCCCTCGGCCGCGCGATCGCCCCGCTGCGCGACGAGGGCGTGCTGATCCTCGCGAGCGGCAACGTGACCCACAACCTGCCCCACGCGCTCTCGGGCGACGGGCAGTTGCCGGCCTGGGCCAGCGGGTTCGACGCGGACGTCGGCAAGGCCCTCGAGCAGCGCGACGCGAAGTACCTCGGCGCCGCGCTCAGCACGGACCACGGTCGCGACGCGCACCCGACGCCCGACCACTACCTCCCGCTGCTGTACGCCGCGGGCGCCGCGAGCGCGAGCGACCCGATCGCGTTTCCCTCGACGGGCTTCGACCTCGGCTCGATCTCGATGCGGTCCGTCCGCTACGGTTGACCGGTGACGACGCCGCAGCGCGAGATCGTCGAGGCGGAAGCCCTCGCGTGGCTCGCCGAGCACCCCGCGCGCGCCGACACGAGCGTGGTCACCTCGCTGCCCGATCTCTCGGAGACGGGCGAGCCGTTCGAGGCCTGGCGGGCCTGGTTCGTCGACGCCGCGCGCCGCGTGATCCGCTGGATCCCGCCGGGTGGCGTGGCCCTCTTCTACCAGAGCGACGTGCTCCATGAGGGCGCGTGGATCGACAAGGGCTACCTCGTCGGTCGCGCGATCGAGGAGGAGCGCGCCGCCCTCGTGTTCCACAAGATCGTGTGCCGCAAGCCACCCGACGCCGCCTACCTCGGGCGCCCGAGCTACTCGCACCTGCTCGCCGTCGCCCACGCGCCGCGTCCCGTGCGCACGCCGAGCCCCGACGTCCTCTCGAGCGCGGGACCGATGCCGTGGAGCAAGGCCATGGGGGTCGAGGCCTGTCGCCTCGCCTGTCGCTACCTGCTCGACGAGACCGACACCCGCGTGGTGGTCGACCCGTTCTGCGGCCACGGGACCGTGCTCGCCGTGGCCAACGCCCTCGGGCTCGACGCGATCGGCGTCGACCGCAGCGCGCGCCAGTGTCGCGCCGCCCGCCGCCTCGTCGTCGACCTCGGCGAGCCCTGATCACCGCTTCGCCGCCGGAAAATCCTCGCGCTCGATGACCTTCTTCTCGAGCAGGAGGTCCCGCAGCGCGACGAGCTCCGCGCGGTGGCTCGCGAGGATCTCGGCCGCCCGCCTCCGCTCCTCGGCGAGGAGCTTGCGCACCGCCTCGTCCACCAGGCGTCGGGTCTCGTCCGCGATCGGGGTCTCCTTGGGCCCGGGCAGCGTGCGCACGCCGATCGCGTCGCCCCCCTGCCCGAGCTCCTCGACCAGCGACCGCGCGAGGTGGGTCGCGCGATCGAGGTCGTGGGCCGAGCCCGCCGACAGGTCGTCGAGGAGGAGCTGCTCCGCCTCGCGCCCGCCGTAGAGCACGCAGATCGAGTCGTGCAGCTGGCGGTGGGTGACCACGTAGCGGTGCGCGGGATCGGCGTAGCGCACGTAGCCGAGCGCGCCCGCCGAGTCGCCGCGGATCGAGATGCGGTCGATGGGCGGCGCGTGGGGGCAGAACATCGCGCAGATGGCGTGCCCCGCCTCGTGGGTCGCCACCACCTTCTCCTCCGCGGGGGTGAGCGCGGGGCGCTCGAGGTACTCGGTCAGCGCGCGCTCCACGTCCTCGAGGTCGGTGGGGCCCGTGCGCGCCTCGCGCAGCCGCATCCGGGCGAGCTGCCGGCAGAGCGCCTGCAGGTGGTCGCCGGACCAGCGCAACGGCGAGCCGTCGAAGGTGGCGCTCTGGCCCTCGAGGGGCTCGCCGCTCCGCCGCACGGCGTGGTTCATCCCGCGCTCGGTCAGGCCGAGCTGCAGCTTCTGGTCGTAGATCTGCAGGATCGCGCGGCGATCCTCGGCGTCGGGGTACGGCACGTGGAGGTGGAACTCGAACCGGCCCGGGCGGAGCAGCGCGGCGTCGAGGCTCTCGACGAAGTTGGTGGTGCCGACGACGAAGACGAGCTCCTCCTTGCGGAAGCCGTCCATCTCGGTGAGCAGCTGGTTGACCATCGAGTGCTCGACGCCCGAGCCGGTGTAGGTGCCGCGCGCGGAGGCGAACGAGTCGATCTCGTCGAACACGATGATGGCGGGCGCGCTCTGGCGCGCGCGGACGAACAGCTGGCGGATGCGCTCCTCGCTCTCGCCGACCCAGCGGCTCTTGAGCTCGGGGCCGCTCACCACCAGCACCGCGGCGCCGAGCGAGGTGGCCATGGCCTTGGCGAACAGCGTCTTGCCGGTGCCGGGCGGGCCCCAGAAGATCATGCCACGGGGCAGGAGCGCCTCGATGGCCCGCACCGACTCGGCCTCGCCGAGGCGATCCTTGTGGGCGAGCACCTGCAGGATCTCCTTCTGCAGCCGCTCCTTCACCTTCGCGTAGCCGCCGATGCCCCCCTGCAGGTCGACGTCGGGGAGCGCGAGGCTCGCGCCCACGGTGGCAGCACGCAGCTGCGCGAACGCCGGGCGCGGGTCGTCCGGGTAGTCCTCGCCGACGAGGCTCGAGAGCAGCCGCCGCAGCCGCACCGCGTGCACACCGGAGACGTGCTTGTAGAGCACGTAGGGGTCGAACGCCTTGCCGAGCTTGCGCGCCTCGCGCCGCGTGACGAGGTGCCGCAGCCGGTCGCGCGCCACGCCGAGCAGACTCTCCTGCGCCGGGAACAGGTTGCCGATCACCTCGGGCAGCGGGAACGAGGGGTCCTTGAACCCGATCCACAGGATCTCGGGGTTCTCGTAGAGGAGCGGGATGACCTCGCGCGCCTCGCTGGTCAGGCCGCCGCTCGAGGTGGTGAGCAGGTCGAGGTGGGGCAGCACCACGAGCCGGTCGCCGGTGCCGCCGCGCACGGCGTCACGTAGCTGGCCGATCATGGTCGCGACGATGCCCATCGGGGGCGCGTCGGGGGGCGGTCGCCCGTCGAGGTAGAGGCAGCGGAGGTTCTTCGCCTTGAGGCGGTCGCGCAGCACCTTGTAGAAGAACGGGACCAGCTCCTTCTCGCACTCCACGAGCACGGGGAGCCGCCGCGCGATGGCCTCCTCGCACCGCGCGAGCTCCGCGGGATACGCGGCCTCGACCGCGGCCGACAGCGAGATCTCCTGCGGCAGCTCCGCCTCGGGCACCAGCATCTAGACCCTCACCTTGATGGTCAGCGAGTCCTCGTCCTCCGACAGCTCCTCGATCTCGCCGAGCTGCCCCGCGCGCTCCTTGAGCGCCGCCGCGGTCACCCGGTGCACGACGCGATCGAGCTCGCGCCGTGCGTCCTTGAGCTCGCCCTCGAGGCGCGCGGTCGCCCGCTTGCGCATCTCCTCGGTGGCCTCCTCGATCTTGCGCTCGAGGGTCTTCTCGAGGTCGCCCCGGAGCCGCTCCTCCTCGACCTTGCGCCGCTCCTCGCCGACGGTGCGGCTCACCTGGGCGTTCACCTCGACGTCGGTCTCGTGCTGGATCCGCACGGTCACGGTGCCGGTCTCGATCTCCACCTCCACCGTCACCGTGCCGTCGTCGGAGGGCGTGGTGCGGCGCGCGACCCCGTCCTCGACCACGAGCCCCGCGGCGGCGAGCTCGTCGGCGAGGAGCGCCTGCATGCGCTCCTTCGGCAGCACCGGCAGCAGCTCGATCTTGGTGGCGACGCCGTCGTCCACGTGGACCACGCGCTCGAGCGACTCGGAGATCTGGATGCGATACGCGCGACTCATGAAGGTTCCTCCCACGAAAGGCCCTCGACGTGGGCCCGGAGCTGCTCGGCCCGCGCGAAGCGGCCCTCGTCGTAGCGGGCGTAGAAGCGGACCATGCGCTGCGCCTGGTCCCAGTCCTCGTCGACGAACCCGACCCGACGGGCGCGCTCGGCCGCGGCCGCGAGCGCCAGGGC
>CAZUZY010000342.1:0-9322 GCA_964624885.1 uncultured Polyangiales bacterium
TTGGGCGGGATTTACAGAAAGGTCGCGGTGTGGCCGATCGAGAAGTGCTTGTTTTCGGTTCGGTCGGTGGCCGGACCGTCCGAACGGATCTCCGTCTCGAGGCGCCAACAACGGTGGCGGTCCAACGGCGGTGGCGGGCTGTTACGCGGCACGCCGCCTACCCTTGGGACCACCTCCGGTTGGCGCGCGACGGCTGCGCCATGCCGACGTTGGCAAGGTCGTCGAAGCCATCGCCCCCCAGCTTGGACGGCCCCCAGCCGAGCTGACTCTGCGGTGGCCCCGCGGCTGTTCGCTCTTGGTCGGCCCTGACCTCGCCGCGGAGGTCTTGGCCGGTCGTGGGACGATCGAGGGGCGGTCGTGGTACGCTCGTGGTGCGACTCCGGTACGATCGCGAGAGCGCCGTCGACACCGCAATGCGCGATCTGGCCGCGGTCTTTTGGCCCCCGCCGGCACGTTCAATAGCGTGCCGTTCCGCCAACGGCTTGATGTTGCACAGGAATCCTGCAAGGGCCGAGTCGCGATACTTTCTGAGATCGCGCGCGTGAAGCTGAAGTGTGCCAGCCGAGGCCTATTGAACGCGGTTGAATTGCGACACCACGAGACCGAACGAGTCCTTGCAAGCCATTGACTTTCCCAGGTCTTATGGGCATTTCGACTGTCGCAATACTCCAGACGTGTCGCGGAACGGGGCCAAGGGTCGAAGCCCCCTTCTCGGCTCGTGAACGCGATCGCACGCGCGAACAGCGCATCGACCTCGTTGGGCCCGCCGACCTCCACGCTCAAGTGGGCGCGCACCTCGAGGAGGCGCGCCCCAGCCGCCGCCGGCGCTTCGGCGAGCGGTGCCGCGCCGGTCGCCTTGCGGGAGGGCGCCTTCGCGCAGCCGACGATGGCGAGGAGGAGGAGGAGGCAGAGGGCGAGGATCCGCTTCATGCCTGCACAACGCCGCCGACGGCCAGAGATTACGGCGTCAGCCCACCGCCCGCTGGGCGTGGGGTCGAACGCAGCGCACCTCCAGCGCCGACCTGCGACGCCTCCTCACAGGCGCCGAACGGGAACAGCCTCTTCTTCATCTCAGAACCGGACGCCCGAGCGCAGGGAGAGCTGCCAAGCGAGCTCGCCGCTCCCCGACAGACCCTCGCCGACCCCAGGTCCCACCTCGAGCACGAACGCGGGCGCGTCGGCCCCACAGTACCCGTAGTAGACCGACAGCCAGGGTGTGGTCCTCGCGCGGCCGTCGTCTGGCCGATCGAAGGCGAGGGTGGGTGCGAAGCGCAGTCGCTGGACGGCCGTGAGGGCGAGGTCGGCGGTGGCACCGACGACGATCGCGGTCGAACGGCGATCCTCGACGAGCGACTGCGCCACGAAGAAGCGGCGATCGAACGCCAGGCTGGCGCCGAACGACCACGACGTCGAGACCCGGAAGCCGACGCTCGCGCCCACACCGAGGGCCCACCACCGCCGAAGCTCCCGCTCACGCTCGGGCGTCACCTGCCCGCCGTTCGAGACGACGGCGACGACCTCGGGGGTCATGGTTCGATCCCACCGTCGCGATGGGAGCCGAAGCGGCCGACCGAGGCTCCGACGCCCACATCGCCATAGGCCGCAGCGGCTGCAAGGACGAACGCTGCAGTCATCGCTAGGGCCCCCAGGACTTGCGCACTCCGACACTCGCATGCATCAACGCGGTCTCGAACGAAAGGAGATAGGTACAACTGACGCCCACGGTCAGACCAAGCCCGTGGTGCTGACTCAGACTCACGACGTACCCCGCGCTCAACAGAGGTCCGTTGTAGCCTGAGTACGTGTCCGTCGGGGACCGACTGAGCTCGTTGCCCGCCCAGTTCCACGACCATCCGATGCCGAGCTGAGGGCCACTCCCATTCGAGAGGAGCTCCACGCTCGCCATCGTGTCCAGCTCATGAATCCGAGGGTGCGTGCTGCCGCCAGGCCGACTGACCCGAGGCGCGAGAATCCCGTAGGTCGTGTAGCGATATCTTCCCACGACGCCCACGCGGGCTGTCCCCACCGTCGTCCAACCGCCCAGCGTCGCCATCGGACCCGCCCCGACGACGAATCCATCCAGGCTGTGAGGCTCGGCGGGCGCGCTCGCGACCACGCCTGCAACACCTACGTCGACGCCGTAGTCGTCCATGGCCACTGCTTCTCTACCCCCTCGCGTGCGTCGATTGCCCCGAGATCGACGGCCTGTCGCCCAAGCGCCACTGCAGCCTCACAGAACGCGCCACTCGTATCCAATCCGGAGCCGGAGCTCCCGATAGCCCTCCCGATTCTGCGCGGACACGTTCACCTCGGGTCGAAGTGGAGCCAGCCTCCCCCCACAGGGACGCCCAGCCGGTAGGACGCCCCAAGGGTGGCGCCGAGGGATGGGCGCGCACCGACGGCGGGGTCGACGAGGCCGATGCTGATGCGCGGCCCGTGGCGCCACGGGTGGGGCCCGAAGTCGACCCCGGTCGCAACGACGGCTTCGAGGGTCAGGTGGGGAGGATCTTCGGGCGCGGCGACCGAGCGGTAGGTGGCGACGGAGAGGTCCAGTCGATAGGGGCAGATGGAGGGAACCCACTCGAGGCGGCCGTAGACCAACGGCCGGTGGTCGGCCGCGCCTCGGACTGCTCCGACATGCGTCCCACCTCGGTCCACTGGCCCACGCCCGCGCCCGCGTGCACCGTGAACGCGGCACCGAGCATCGCCGCGGCGATCACTGGGGGCCTCCGTCACGCAGCGCAGTCATCGGACGGCCTCACGAGTCCGAAGCTCGACAATCATCGGCCGCCGTTGCTCTGCAGAGGCGCCGCACCGGCACCAGAGAGTCGCCGTGCGCGCAGATGCACTGCATGGAGCAGAAGGGCCGGGCGGGGTCCTTGCAGTCCGCGGCCGATGCGCAGGCTGTGTAGCACAGGCCGTCCCCCGTCTTGGTGCAGTCGTATCCGCTGGACGTGCGACGACAGCACTCGTCGGTGTAGACCCAACAGCCTCCATCCACGCTCGACGAGTCCCCGTCCGCGTCGGCGACCGAGTCACCGACGGAACCGTCCGATCCACGAGCGGCTTCGCTCGAGCAGGCCATTAGCGAGAGCAGCGAAAGCACCCGAAGACAGGCGATGCTGCTCTGAACGGACATCTTCCTCGGAAGGTATCACCTCCACCGCGGTCGCACAGCCGGCCTCCTCGGGAGGTGTCATGTCATGTTCACCCGAACCGCACGTGCCAGCCGAGCGTGATGTAGAGCTGGGCGGCGCCGACACTGCGCCAGGATCGAACCGCCCGATCGTACTCCTCGCGTGAAGCGAGACCGGATCCGACGAGGATCCCTGCGTCTGCAGTGAGCCTCGGTGCGCTGGGTGGGGTGTACCCACCGGCTGCGAGGAGCAGGACGGCGAACGTCACGTGGGATCCCATCGATGGCGAAGGCTGATGTGTCCGGAGTAGAGCGGTGTCTGAGCGTCCTCGTGACCGACAATGAGTCCGCCTCCGACGACGACCGTGAACGGCGCCGCGAACGTGACCGAGTATCCGAGGTCGACCACGGCAGCGTGAAAGGTATCCGAGCGAGGCCCCAGATAGGCGTCCGGTCGACGGAGAAACGACGTGAAGTAGGCGACCTTCAGCTCGGGCCCGTGTCGGACGGTGTCGCCGAAGGACCAGGCAGCCCCGAGTCCGACGTCTACCTCGTCGGCGTACGGGCGCCCGTCGTACTTGCTCGCGGCGTACCACATGTGGCGGTAGTCCACCGCGAGGAACACGCCGAGCCGGGGCATGCCCTCTGGATGCAGCGAGCCTCGCGCCGACGCCGTCGGCCCGTACGCGGCGTCGAGGTAGCGGGAGGCGCCGTCGCCCGAAGGCGTCGCCGCGCATACGCCGAGGGAGACATCGGGCACAATCGTCACCGGTGGACCTCGAAGCCCAGGGGGCCGCTCGAGGTGCGGCGGGGTCTCGGTGTTCGCGGTGCGCGCTCCGAGCTCTCACGCGAACGCGGGGCCGCGGCGGAGACGCGGCGGGTCCGGAACGGGTCCAACTCGCGCTTTCGGTCGGCCATGCTCCTCGCTCCCCGTTCCTCGGCGCTGCGGGTCGCGGGAGGTTCGTCCAGGGAGCCTAGCAGTCCCGGCGTGATCTCGAGCGTCGACGGCCAGAGGCCCGTGGACGGTGGCCGGTCGCCGACCGCTCAGGGGGGCGGCGCGGTCAGGCGGAAGAAGGCCCACTCCCCCGAGCGCATCGAGAAGTAGGTGGGCTGGTCGGAGTCTTCGAGCCCGAGGCGCTTGTAGGGATCCCAAAGGAACACCCCCACCGGCTTCACGAGGTTCTCCGGGAGGTACTCGTCGTTCACGAACATGACCTCGTCGCCGAGGCCGATCGGCTCGCCGGGCGTGCGGTTGTCGCGCAGCCAGATGCGCCACCACGTCGGCGTCCCGTTGCCGTCGGCGAGCCAGATCGCCTCGCCCGTGGGCTGGTTCTGGCCCGGACCCGAGAGCACACGGCCCGCCGACGTCGGGGCGGCCTGGGAGCTGTCGACGACGATCTGCACGCGGGCTCCGTTGACGACGGGATCCGTCGCACCGAGGAGGCGGAGCACCATGGCCTCCCCGGCGACCCCGACCGTGATCGGGTACCACCAGCCACCCCGACCGAGGACCGAGCCCCAGACCGAGGGTCCCCCGACGAAGGCGGGCCCGCGATAGGGTTGCTGCCGATTGGTGCCAGAGTACCGCAACACGAAGCGGTCGCCCACGCGGAGCGCACGGGCAGGGGGCACGGCGCGGTGCAGCGCGATGCCCTCTTGCGCGTCGTTCGGGGCGCGCACCTGCGGAGCGTCGAGTACGAGATCGAAGGTGGGCGCATGGGCCACGCGGCTGCCGAGCCAGCCGGCGTACCGCTCGAGCCCTTGCCACTTCAGGATCGTCGCCAGGATCGACGTGTGGTCGAACGGGACATCGGTCGGGGAGCGGAAGATCGTGCCGCGCTGGACCCAGGGCGAGATGAGCAAGGTGGGGACACGGATGCCGTAGAGGTCGAAGGGGAACCCGAACTGGGTGCGCGTGGTGGCGCTCATCGTCGCGAGCTGGGCCGCAGAGAAGTCCTTCTGGGCGAGGAACGAGTTGGGCGTCTCGGCGCTCGCCGCGGGCGGGACGCGGTCGAACATCGGGCCCGGGGGGATCGCCGGGGGTGGGGGGTAGTGATCGTAGGTGCCGCCGTTCTCGTCGAAGGTGATCACGAACAGCGTGCGGGACCAGGCGAGTGCGTCGCTGGTGAGCGCCGAGTAGACCTTCCACACGAAGAACTCGGGTGTCGTCACGTCGGCCACCGGGTGATACTCGTTGCCCTGGATGCGCATGTTCGCGCCCCAGGTCGGGCCGCCACCGAAGTGCGGCTCGATGTAGCTGACCGGCGGCAGGCGTCCGTTCGCCGCCGCGGTGAAGAAGGCGTCGATGCGCTCGAAGTTGTCGTCGTAGCGGCGGTCGCGCAGCGCCGGGAACATCGTGCGGGCGTACTGCCGTTGGCTCGTCAGCGGCGCCGACGTCTGCAGCGGCGGCCAGGGCTCCTGCCAGTAGTAACGCCAGTCCACGTCGAACTGGCTCAGCATCTCGAAGAGCGAGTAGCTGTCGATGGGGAGAGCGTCGCTCGCCGTCCGGTTCCGCTCGAGAAGGTGCGGGTAGGCATCGTAGAAGTCGTTCGTCACGAGGCCGCGCGAGCTGCCTGACATCCAGAACGCACGGTTCATGTTGGTCTGCGACGGCACCGAGCAGAACCAGAGGTCCGACAGGGCATAGTGGCGCGCGAGCCCGGCGAGGACGGGGATCTGATCGGGCGTGTAGATCTCCATGATCTCGCGGATGATCTGCTGGAATCCCGGGATCTGCCTGAACGGGATCTTGGACTTGAGCTGATGGTGCACTTCGTGCGCGAAGTCCTGCACGTAGCCCGTCTGAGGAGCCTTCGTGTAGTGGTCGTTGTGGTCGCGCACGATGCGGTTCCGACTGGCGGCGGTCGCCATCGCCGCGGCGTCGACGTTGTACATCTGGGCGAAGATGTGGACGAAGTCCTCGTGAGGGTCCACCGAGGGGACGATCGGCGATCGGGCGCCGCGGATCGGCCCCTGGCGGAACACCGTGCGCTCCCGCTCCACGTAGGGGTTCTCGAGCGTGGCGGGATTCTGCACCCAGTCGAGGCCGTTGAAGTCCGGGATCGCCTCCTGCTGACCCCACCAGTTCACGTTGTACGCACGCTGCGGGTACCAGTGGAGAGGGAGATCTTGCTGCGAGTAGAGATACCCCATGAAATGGTCGAAACCACGGTTCTCCAGCATGAGGACGACCACGTGGTCGATCCGATGACCATTCATGTTCGGCATGTGGGCTCCTAGGCGTCGAGGGGTAGGTAGTTGCCGAGCACCCAGCCGAAGCTGCGCTCGAAGAGGCGCAACGCCGCCGGGCCCTCACGGAGCAGCTCGCCGAGGGTGGTCTCGGCCACGACCTCGCGGCCGGGCTGATCGGCGGTGAAGATGACCGCGCAGGCGAGATCGCGCTCGAAGTCGACCGAGAGCGTGACCCCCTGCCCAGGGGGCTCGCCATAGAGGCGGTCGACCGCGCTCGAGTAGGCGAGCCGTCGTCGCCCCGCGAGCTTCCTCTCGCTGTCGAGGACGACGTGGCACAAGGCGGGATTCGGCGGGGGCGGGGGCACCCTCGCCGCGAGCGGCGGCAGCTTGGCGAGGAAGGCGTCGTAGCCCGCGAGCACGTCGTCGCTGGCCGCGGGGTTCGCGATCCAGGTCTGCAGGGCGTCGATCGTCAGCGACAGGTAGCCCACCGACAACGCCGCCGCGTCGGGGTCGTTCGACGCGAGGCGGTTGACGAGGTCGATCGCCGCGGCGGCGTCGGTCGTCGTGGTCCCTGCCGTCCAGTAGAGGCCGCGCATCTGCCGGAGGTGCGCCACGCGGGCCCGGATCAACGGGTCGCGATTGAGGCCGAGCGTTGCGATCGTGATCGAGCCACGGCGGAGGCGCGGCTCGCGCTGCGCGGCGAACCACTCGGCGAACGCGGCGTCGAGGGCGGGGGCGATCGGCTCGCCCCGGAGGTCGCGCTGCCCAGGGATCGTCTTGGGGTCGTTCCAGAGGAGCTGCTCGATCTCGGCGGGGGCCTTCCCCTTCTCTCCGTAGAAGGCCGCGACGGCGTCGAAGGGGAAGGCTGCCCCGTTGAGGGGATCGAAGCGGATGAAGGCGCGCGGATCCTCCGAGTAGGGGTCGATCAGCACGGCCTGCTCCTCGCCGATGTCGACCGCGGGTGCCCGGGTGCCCGTCACCGGGAAGGCATTCGACTTGTGGAGCTGACTGCAGAGACGGCACGCGAGGTAGAGGTTGCGGGGCTCGTACGCGAGCCAGTGGTAGGCGGGGCGGTACTGGACGAACGACGACTGCCGGTACGACGCCGGTGGGCGGAAGGGGTCCACCAACCCCCAGTCGCTCGCGTCGACCAGCGTCTCGCAGTAGGCGCAGCGGCCGCGGTGCGAGACCGAGAGGGCGGCGCGGACGGCGGCGCTCCCCATGAGCCCTGGGTCGAACGCTGCGCCACCGAAGCCGTACCGCGGCACCTCGATCGCGCCCGTGCGGTCCTCGACGAGCTCCGTGTCGAACACCACCGCGCTCACCAGCGCGCGGACGACCCGCTCGTTCGTGGGGGTGCGCTCGGACAAGGCCGTGAGCACCTTGGCCGCGAGCTGCGCGCGGTTCTCCCGCGTGAGGAACGTTCGCGCGTTGTCGGGCCGGGCGGCGAGCGCGGCGAGGTCCGCGACGATCGCCTTCATGCACGTGAGGCGCAGGGCGATCGCGGCTTGCTCCGCGTTGCTCGAGGTCGGGGCGACGAACGGCAGCTTCATCATGGGCGCGGTTCTCCTCTGGGGATCGGTATCCCGAGGTCGCCAGCGACGATTGGCGCAGGTCGCCGAAGACCACGCCGCAACGCGCGCGAAGGCGGGCGGATTCGCGGAGCGTGCGCCGCGAGCGCGCCGCAAGCGCGAATCAGCGATTCGGCCGCATCGATCGTCGACGCCGCCGCCTTTTCCGTCGATGGCCCCCATCGGGGCACCGGAGGGCCTCCGCTACCCTCGGATCGTGCGCAGTCGGGGCGCGTTCCCGACGGTTCCTCCCGAGGTTCGACCATGGCCTACCCCACCGCCGTCAACGACCAGGTGACCGACGCCGTCACGCAAGCCACCGTCCTCAGCATCGGCTCTGCCCCGGCCTCGGCCATGGGGACGTTGACGCAGGCCATCGCCAACGCCCTCGCCCTCGCGAGTGGCAACGCGACCGTCGCCCAGCAGAAGGGGTGGCTCCTCGCCGAGGCCGCCGCCGCCGTGGGCGTGCAGCTCATCTACTCGACTGCGCCCAAGCCCAAGACCACCCCGTGAGCCGCCGTCCCCCGAGAGGAGTACCCACCATGGCCTTCAACGATCCCGACCGCGCCGCGCCTTCGACCCCCTCCACCCCCGCCCGCCCGTCGTCGGGCGGGAGCACCCTCGAGGTGGTCGGCCTCGCCCCAGCCGTCGCGACGGCCAACCTCATGCTGGTCACGAGCCAAGCCCTCGCCATCGCGGCCCTCGCCAACGCACGCGAGCAGGAGGCCAGCATGACCGAAGGCCGCGCGGTGACGACGCGCTGCGTCCGGCTGCTCCTCGGCCTCGACCCTGCGAGCGCGGCGCGCGCCGACGCGGCGGCGGTGTTCCGTTGACGGACGCGCTGCTGGGGGCCGACGTCCTCGCCGCCGGCCCCACCGTCGCGGCTTCCTTCTCGGCCCTCGTCGCGGCCGACAGCGCCGGCCTCGCCTTGCAGAACGCGGTGGCGCACCAGCAGCGGATGCAGCTGCTCGCCGGTGCCTCGCTGGCCGTCGTGTTGACGATGATTCTCGAATCCCCGACGAAGGAGATCTGAGGTGGGCGTCTCGGACCCCATCGTCGGTCAGGCCACGGCGCTCGCCGTGCAGGACGCCACCGACTACCTGCGCGCGATGGAGAGCATCTCGTCGATGGCCACGGGTGTGGCCATGGCGCAGCTCTTGGCCACCCAGCAGCCGAAGTGGATCTTGCCGATCGTCGTCGCGCAGACCATCATGACCTCGGGCATCGCCAACTACACGGCGGCGACGAGCGCGGCGATCGCGGTCGCCAACGCCTTCCCGTCCCGCTGATCCTCATGCCGGAAAAGCCCCCTCCTCCCCGGTCGCCCTCCGTCCAGGACCTCGTCCGCGAGGCGCTCGAGGCGTCGCAGCGCGCGACCGCGGAGTCGCTCGCCTTCGCGCGTCGCCTGTCGGCGGGCCACGCC
>CAZUZY010000343.1:0-9284 GCA_964624885.1 uncultured Polyangiales bacterium
GCCACGCCGTGCCGCGCGACCTGCTCGTCGCCCTCGCCGTGGTGGAGGAGTGCCTCGACATCCCCGCGCGTCGCGCGGTGGACCCGGACACGCACATCCCCGTCGCGGGACCGCTGTGCCTACGCCACGGCAAGCGCAACACCCTCGCCGAGGGCGCGGCGCTCGTGGGCGCGACCGAGCTCGCGCTGCAGGCCGACGCCGACCTCGCGCTCGACGCCGGGGTCCAGGTGGTGGCGAAGATCGCGCGGGAGCAGGGTGTCGCGGGCGAGACGGAGCTCGCGCGGTGGGCGGGCGTGGTGGCCGAGCTCGGTGGGTTCGCCGACGAGCGCCACCGCACCTGGTACGTGCACCAGGTCTACGCGACCCTGCAGAAGGGCGGCGCGTTCGCGGCGCGCGCGGGCGAGCAGGTCACGCTCTCGCCCCACGTGGTGCCGGCCGAGCTCACCGAGACCATCGATCTCACCGCCCCCGATCCGAGCACGCTCGGCGAGACGATGGCCGTCGACTACCCGGGGGCCGAGTGGTTCCCCACGAGCTGCAGCGGCAAGTGCGACGCCACCCGCGGCGGCAACACCGTGCAGTACGTGGTCGTCCACGACACGGAGGGCGGCTGGGCCGGCAGCGTGGCCACCCTGCAGAACGACGCCGGCAAGAGCGTCCACTACATCGTCGGCACCGACGGTCGGGTGGGGCAGTTCGTCAACGAGACCGTGTGCGCGTGGCACGCCGGCAACTACCCGTACAACCAGCGCTCCGTGGGGATCGAGCACGTCGGGCACTGGAACAAGAGCGAGTACACCGAGGTCGAGTACCAGAAGAGCGCCGAGCTCGTGGCCTACCTCACCAAGAAGTACGGCGTGGCGAAGGACCGCGCGCACATCATCGGCCACGATCAGGTGCCGGCGAGCGGCAGCGGCGCGCCGTGCGCCCTCTCGCCCAAGGAGTGCGAGGCGAGCACCAGCTGGGGCGGCGCCGGCCACCACACCGACCCGGGGATCTGGGAGTGGTGCACGTACATGGCGCGCTTCGGCGGCACCTGCAAGTGCAACGACATCTGGCCGCTGTGGAACTGCTCGTTCGACAAGAAGAAGGCCTTCCGCTGCGACGCGGGCAAGATCGAGATCGACACCTGCGACGGTCCGGGCGCGTGCGAGGTGATGGCGGTGGGCACCGCCGACGTCTGCCACAAGGCCACCGTGGTCCCGAGCGACGCCGGCCCCGAGGCGAGCGTCGACGCGGGCGACGCGGCGGTCGACACGGGCGTGGCCGACACCGGTGGGCCGGACACCGGTGCGCCGGTCGAGGCGGCCATGGACGGCGGCTGCAGCTGCCGGACCGAGCCCTCTTCGACGCGCATCGGAGGCCTCGCATTCACCGCGCTCCTCGGCGTGCTGTTCGTGCGACGCCGTCGCTCCTGACCGAGATCGCCGCGCGGCGTGGTGCGTAAGGAACGGGCAGGCTCCCCGTTCTTCCGCAAAGGAACCGCCATGCTCCCCCTCGTCCTCGCCGCCGCCAGCGCCCTCGCCCCCGTCCCCACCCCCATCGTCGACGGGGCCAACGCCTTCGCCGAGGACCTCTACGCCGTCGTCGCGAAGAAGCCCGGCAACGTCGTCTTGTCGCCGGCCAGCATCTCGACCGCGCTCGCGATGACCTACGCCGGCGCGCAGGGGAACACCGCCAAGCAGATGCAGAAGACCCTGCACCTGCCGGCGACCGGTGTGCACGAGGGCTTCTCGTCGCTCCTCGCGCGGCTCGACAGCAACGGCGCCGGCGACCCGGAGCTCCGCGTCGCGAACCGGCTGTTCGGCCAGAAGGGCTCGCCGTTCGAGGCCGCGTTCCTGAGCACAGTGAAGACCTCCTACGCCGCGCCGCTCGAGAACCTCGACTTCGCCAAGGACCCGGAGGCGGCGCGCGGCACGATCAACGCCTGGGTCCAGAAGCAGACCGGCGACCACATCAAGGACCTGTTCCCCGCGCAGTCGATCAAGAGCAACGCGCGGCTCGTCCTCACCAACGCCATCTACTTCAAGGGCAAGTGGGCCACCGCGTTCGACAAGAAGCAGACGACCGACGACGCGTTCACCGCCTCCGGCACGAGCCCCAAGGTGCCGACGATGCACCTCACCGCGCACTTCCCCTACGCCGACGCGGCCGACGCGCAGGTGCTCGAGCTGCCCTACCAGTACAAGGACAAGGACCACGCGCTCTCGATGGTCGTCGTGCTCCCCAAGGCCAAGGACGGCGCCACCACCCTCGGCGCCAAGCGGCTCTTCGAGCTCCTGCGCACGCCGACCTCGTGGAACCGCGAGGCCATCGTGTCGCTGCCCCGCTTCTCCGCCACCATCCCCCTCGACCTCAACCCGGTCCTCGGCCAGCTCGGCATGACCGACGCCTTCGACGAGACGAAGGCGAACTTCAACGGCATGGCCGACCCGAAGAAGCTGCCACTGTTCCTCGCGCGGGCCGTGCACAAGGCGTTCATCGACGTGAACGAGGTGGGCACCGAGGCCGCCGCCGCGACCGGCGTGATCATCGCGACGCCCACCTCGGTCGCCCCCGCGCCGGTG
This sequence comes from uncultured Polyangiales bacterium, assembly GCA_964624885.1. GTDB lineage: Bacteria > Myxococcota_A > Polyangia > Polyangiales > JADJMO01 > JADJMO01. The sequence continues at coordinate 2,568 of CAZUZY010000343.1, forward strand.
GTGTTCAAGGCCGATCACCCGTTCGTGTGGGCGATCCGCGACAAGGCCTCGAACGCGCTCCTGTTCGTCGGCCGCGTGGACGACCCCAGCAAGACGAGCTGAGGCGAGCGTAAGCGAGCCGAAGCATCGGCCGCCTCCATGGGCGGCCGACAAAGACTCACAGGCTCTGCACAAAAACGAGAGCGGCCGCCGACACCGACGGCCGTCTCGACTCGAGTCCTCGCCTAGAGCATCGACGCGAGCGTCTCGCCCATCGTGGCGGGGCTGCGCGAGATCTTCACGCCCGCCGCCTGCAGCGCCTCGAACTTGGCCTCCGCCGTGCCCTTGCCGCCGCTGATGATCGCGCCCGCGTGGCCCATGCGCTTGCCGGCCGGGGCGCTCGCGCCCGCGATGAACGCCGCCACCGGCTTCTTCACGTGCTCCTTGATGTACGCCGCCGCGCGCTCCTCGGCGCCGCCGCCGATCTCGCCGATGAGGATGATCCCCTTGGTCTCGGGGTCGGCGTTGTAGAGCGAGAGCACGTCGACGAAGTCCATGCCGTTGACCGGATCGCCGCCGATGCCGACGCAGGTGGACTGCCCGATGCCGAGGCGGGTGAGCTGACCGACGGCCTCGTAGGTGAGGGTGCCGGAGCGCGACACCACGCCGATGTGGCCGGGCTTGTGGATGTGGCCGGGCATGATGCCGATCTTGGCGATGCCCGGGGTGATGACGCCGGGGCAGTTCGGGCCGACGAGCCGGATGTCCTGGCCCTCGGCGCGCTTCTGCTCGAGCACGCGGCGGACCCGGATCATGTCCATGACCGGCACGCCCTCGGTGATGCAGATGACCAGCTCGATGCCGGCCTCGAACGCCTCGAGGATCGCGTCGGCCGCGCCGGGGGGCGGCACGAAGATGCACGAGGTGTTGGCGCCGTCCTTCTTCACGGCCTCGGCGACCGTGTTGTAGACGGGCACCTTCACGCTCGGCCCGCCGTCGGGGACCGGACCGCCGACGCTGCTCGGCGCGGGGCCGAGGTCGAACTGCTCTCCGCCGCGGCCGGGGGTGACGCCGCAGACGACCTTGGTGCCGTAGGCGTGGCAGCCCTTGGCGTGGAAGCCGCCGGTCTGGCCGGTGATGCCCTGGAAGACGACGCGGGTGCGCTCGGTGACGAGGATGGCCATCGCTCAGGCTCCCTTGATGGCGGCGACGATCTTCTGCGCGCCGTCGGCAATGGTGTCGGCGGCGATGATCTTCATGCCGCTCTCGTTGAGGATCTTCTTGCCCAGCTCCACGTTGGTGCCCTCGAGGCGCACCACGATGGGGATCTTCATGTCGAGGCCCTTGGCCGCGGCCACCACGCCCTTGGCGATGACGTCGCAGCGCATGATGCCGCCGAAGATGTTGACGAAGATGCCCTTCACCTTGGGGGACTGGAGGATCATCGAGAAGGCCTTGGTGACCTGCTGCTCGTTGGCTCCGCCGCCCACGTCGAGGAAGTTCGCCGGGTGCGCGCCGGCGAGCTGGATGACGTCCATGGTGGCCATCGCGAGGCCCGCGCCGTTGACCAGGCAGCCGATGTCGCCGTCGAGGGAGACGTAGTTCAGGCCGGCCTTCTTGGCCTCGAGCTCGACCGGGTCTTCCTCCGACTCGTCGACCAGCTCGGCCCACTCGGGGTGCCGGAACTCGGCGTTGTCGTCGAAGTTGACCTTGGCGTCGAGCGCCACGATCTCGCCGTTCTTGCGGACGACGAGCGGGTTGACCTCGACCAGCGAGCAGTCCTCCTTCACGAAGCACTCGTAGAGGCGCTCGAGGAGCTTGCTGAAGTGCGGGAGCTCGTTCTTGGCGTGGAGGCCCAGGGCGAACCCGAGCTCGCGGCCGATGTACGGCGCGTAGCCGACGGCGGGCTCGATGTAGGCCTTGAGGATCTTCTCGGGCGTGTCGTGGGCGACCTTCTCGATGTCCATGCCGCCCTCGGTCGAGGCGATCACGCAGATGCGGCGCGCGTCGCGGTCGACCAGCAGCGCGAGGTAGAGCTCGCGGGCGATGTCCAACCCTTGTTCGATGTAGAGGCGCTGGACCTTCTTGCCCTCGGGGCCGGTCTGCGCGGTGACCAGCTGCATCCCGAGGATCTTCTTCGCCCACTCGGTGCTCTCGTCGACCGTCTTGCCGACCTTGACGCCGCCGCCCTTGCCGCGGCCGCCCGCGTGGATCTGCGCCTTGACGACGGTGACCGGGATCTTGGTCTCGTCGACGAGGCGCTTGGCCGCCGCCGTGGCCTCCTCGACCGTGAAGGCGGGGATCCCCTTGGGGATCGGGACGCCGTACTTCGCAAACAGCTGCTTGCCCTGGTACTCGTGGATCTTCATCCGCCCTCTCCTGCCGCCGCCCTACGGTGCGGGGGTGTGGGCCTAACATGAGTCCTTCCGGCCGCATACGCCGCAGTCCGCGCACACGCCGCGCGAACGGTGCGCGGCTCCCGACGGGGCACAAGCGGCGGGACCCGGCCGAAATGGTCCGGCACGCCTCTCGCTATGGAAGAGGCCCACCATGGAAGACCTTCGAGACCTCGAGCGCCTTGCGCGCATCGTGCTCCACGAGGGCCTGCCCTCCACCGCGGCCCTGCAGGCCTTGCTGGAGAGGCTCCGGCTCGAAGTCCAGGACGACGACGGCCTCGTCCAGGCCTGGCAACGGATCGCCCGTTGCCCCGTGACCACCGAGGCCGACCGGCGGCGGTTCTTCCACGCGGCGCGCGCCTTCCTCGCCGCGTCGCGCGCGGCCCGCCCGCACCTCGACTACCCGCCCTCCAGCGTCCGCAAGTCGGTCCCCGTGAGCCGCGCCCTCGAGCAGGCCGAGCGCGCGACCGCCTAGCGACCCGCCCGGAACAGCATCCAGGCGCCCATCCCGAGGAACAGCACCCCACCCACCCGGTGGAGGGTGGCCACCGACACGAACCGACCCAGGGCCGCGCCCACCATCACGCCGATGGCGCTCGAGAGCACGAGCGCCAGCGCGGAGCCCCCGAACACCATCCACCGCGCGTGCGGGGTGGCGCCCGACAGCGCCATCGTCGCGAGCTGGGTCTTGTCCCCGAGCTCCGCGACGAAGACGGAGGTGAAGGTCGCGAGGAAGATCTCGGAGGGGCGCATTCCCCGTTGAAACTCCGCCCGGGGTCCCCCGTCAACCGCCGGCGAGCGCGCGCGCTGGGTCCACCTTGGCGGAGCGCCGGGCCGGTCCCACCGCGCCGAGCAGCGCGAAGGCCACCGCCACCCCGAGGGCCGAGAGCGCGATCGAGGCCGGGAAGGCGAAGAAGGTCTCCGGCTTGAACGGGAAGTCCGGCAACCGGGTGCGCGCGAGCCAGTCGGCGATCGCGGCCAGCGCCCGCGCCGCGACGAGCCCGGAGAGGCCGCCCGCGAGGCCGATCGAGGCGGCGAGCGCGAGGAGCCAGGTCTGCACGTCGGTCTGCGAGGCGCCGAGCGCGCGGTAGAGGGCGATCTCGCGGCGCCGGGACAGCGACAGCGTGCGGAACGTGCCCGCGATGTTGGCGCCCGCGAGCGTGAGCATCACCGCGGCCACCAGCGACAGCAGCGCGGTGATCGCCGTGATGAGCACCGCGACGTCGCGCGCGCGTGTGTCCTTCGGCTCGAGCCCGAGGCCCTCGCCGACGCGCACCACCTCGGCGAGGCGACCGCCGTCGGCCACCTGCACGAGCACGCTCGAGAAGGCGGTCACCGAGGCTTCGCCCGCGTATTCGCGGTTGAGCCGGCGCACGACGGGCAGCGGCAGCGTCGCGCCGAGGTCGAGCGCGCGCAGCGAGAGGCCCACGATCTTCACCTTCATCGCGCGGGCTGCGCCGGTCTTGCTGCGGCCGAAGACGCTCTCGCCGACCTTCATCACGAACGTGGCCTTGCTCGCCTGCTCGATGGCGCTCCGCCCGATGGGGGCCAGGCCGTGCGCGGGCGCGATGGCCTTGTCGAACAGCTCGACCAGATAGGGACTCACCAGCACCGGCACCGGATCGCTGCACGCGCCGAGGACCGCGTCGCTCGGCTTCTCGCAGTACTGGTGGGCGGGGCAGGTCTTGTCCTCGACGCACGCGGGCCCGGGGTGTTCGAGCGGGTCGTGGAACACCCCCGGCGGCGTGAGCTCGGGCGCGACGAGCGCGGGGTCGATGCCGTCGCCCGGGAGCTCGCTCGTGCCGACGTCACGCCCGAGCGCCTCCTTTCCGCCCTTGGCCGAGGCGGGGAACGCGAAGCGCAGCTTGGGATAGACGTGCAGGACCCCCTTCACCTTCGCGAGGACGTCGACGGTCGCGGGCGGGATGGCCGGGGTCTGGGCGCCGAGCAGCAGGCCGACCATGCCGGGATCGGCGCCCTTCTTCGGCTGCAGCTCGATCTGATCGACGACGAACACGCGGCCGATCAGCGCCTTGCGCACCCCGAGGCCGAGCGCGAGGAAGAACGCGAGGGCCGCGGTGCCGGCCGCGATGCCGAACCCGGCCACGGCCAGCGCCGACCCGTCGCGGCGGAGGTCGCGGCCGAGCAAGCGGAGGAGGGAGGCGCCGCGCATCAGGCCTCCTCGAGGCGCCCTTCGCGCAGCACCACCGCGCGCGAGGCGGCCTTGGCGATGTGCTCGTCGTGGGTCGCGATGACGAACGTGGTGTCACCCGTCCGGTGCAGCTCGAGGAACAGCGCGAGGATCGCCGCCGCGGTCTCGCCGTCGAGGTTGCCGGTGGGCTCGTCGCAGAGCAGCAGTGGCGGCCTCGCGAGGAGCGCGCGCGCGATGGCGACGCGCTGGCGCTGCCCTCCGGACAGGGCCTCGGTGCGGTCGTGCTCGCGGCCCTCGAGCCCGACGCGGGCGAGCGCCTCGGCGGCGTGTCGCTCGGCGTCCGCGAGGGCCTCGCCGAACAGCGCCGGCACGAGGACGTTCTCGATCGCGGTGAGGTGCGGGAGGAGGTGGAACGACTGGAAGACGAAGCCGACCGAGCGCCCGCGGAACCGGGAGAGCGCCGCGTCGGGCTCGTGGCCGAGGTCGCGCCCGAAGAGGCGCACCTCGCCCGTGTAGTCGCGGTCGAGCCCGCCGAGCGCCGCGAGCAGCGTGCTCTTGCCGGACCCGCTCGCGCCGACGATGGCCAGCATCTCGCCGGCCTGCACGGTGAGCGACACCTGGTCGAGCACCACGCGTCGCTCGGCGCCGTCGGTGAAGACGCGAGACACGGCGCGGCACTCGACGACGGGGTCCATGCGGCTCTCGACTGGATAGCAACTCACCCGTCGCGGAACGAGGCCTCGTCCTCGACGGGCTCGAGGTGGGTCGTGATGGTGACCGCCGGGACGGCCGCGCGGACGTCGTTCTCCAGCTTCTCGAGCAGATCGTGGCCGCGCTGCACGGTCCAGGCCCCCGGCACGAGCACGTGCACGTCGACGAACGCCCGCCGTCCCGCGCGCCGCGTGCGCAGCGCGTGCCAGCTCGCGCCCTCGCTCTCGTAGCGCTCGAGCACTTCGGTGATCCGCTTGCGCTCCTCCTGGGGCAGCGAGGCATCGAGCAGGCCGGACATGGAGCGGCGCACGAGCCCGACGCCGGTGAAGAGGATGTGGGTCGCGACCCCGATGGCGATGAGCGGGTCGAGCCGCTCGATCCTGGTCAGCGCGACGAGCCCCACACCCACGATGACCCCGGCCGAGGTCCACACGTCGGTCATCAGGTGGTGGCCGTCGGCCTCGAGCGTGATGGAGTCGTGCTTCTTGCCCGCCGAGAGCATGACCCGCGCGACCACCAGGTTGACGAGCGAGGCCCCGGTCGACACCGCGAGGCCGAGCCCCACGTGCTCGAGCGGTCGCGGGTGCAGGAGGCGCGGCACCGCGCTGACGATGATGGCGAGGCCGGCGAAGAAGATGAGGCCGCCCTCGAGGCCGCTCGCGAAGTACTCGGCCTTCTCGTGGCCGTACGCGTGGTCCTCGTCGGGCGGGGCGGCCGCGTAGCGGAGGGCGACCACCGCCACGAGCGCCGCGACCAGGTTGACCACCGACTCGAGCGCGTCCGACAGCAGGCCCACCGACTGGGTCAGCAGGTAGGCCGCGCTCTTGAGCGCGATGGTCACCACGGCCGCGCCGACCGAGAGCCAGGCGAAGCGGGTCAGGGAGGCGCTCGACACGACGCACGAGTCGTCGCAGGGTCGGCGGCGGCCGGCAACGTGCTACGCTTTCGCCCGCGCTTCCGTCAAACGCGCTCGTAGCTCAGTTGGATAGAGCAGCGGCCTTCTAAGCCGCCGGTCGGCCGTTCGAATCGGCCCGGGCGCGCCTCACACCTTGCCCATCTTCGGGCCGTGCAGGGTGTGCGTGTAATAGAACCAGCTCGACGTGCGCAGCGCGCCGACGCGGAACGAGTACTCGGGCGAGTAGCCGCCCATCGGCGAGACCAGGCCGAAGGGCTTCACGTCCACGCGATGGGTGACGGTGGCGCCGGGCGCCAGCACGAGCGGCGTCGCGCCGTCGGGCAGCGCGGTGTGCGTCGGGCTCGAGAGGCGGCCGCGCTCGTCGCGCACCGTGAGCGCGTTGTCCCACGCGATCTTGCCGCCGACGACGAACACCCCCGGCACCGTGAGCGGGGCCTTGCCCTTGTTCTCCAGCGTGAGGTCGAACTCCCCGTCGCCGTACTCGTTCTGCCACTTGATGACCTTCGCCGCGGGCACCTGCGCGACGTTCACGGACGGGAGGCTGTTTTGCCGTCCCGAGGGCA
>CAZUZY010000344.1:0-9282 GCA_964624885.1 uncultured Polyangiales bacterium
GGCGGCACCACCGCCCAGGGCCGGGCCACCGCCGCCGCCCTCGAGGGCATCGCGCGCAACCCGGGCGCCGCCCCGCGGATCCAGACCCCGATGATCCTCGGCCTCGCCCTCATCGAGTCGCTCGTGCTCCTCGGCTTCGTCATCGCGTTCCTCCTCCAGGGTTACGCGAAGCTCTGAGCTGCGTCGGTCGGGCCTCGAAGGAGGCAGCGACCGGACCGAGAGCGCTGCCGGCACCCGCCGTGCGGCGCTCTTTTGTTTTTGGTCGGCCAAGGCCGTGCGGGGCTGGCGGGGCGCTTTGCCTCGGTGGACGGCGCCGCGATGTGAGTATGCTCGGCCGATGCGCCTCCTCCTCGCCCTCGCGCTCCTCGCCGGCTGCAACTCGTCGCCCGCGAAGAGCGGCGCCGAGGACCCGTGCCACCCCGTGCCGCCCACCCGCTGCGAGGTGGACAAGGAGTGCGCGCCCTACCACTGCCGCAGCAACTTCTGCGACAAGGGCTGCGAGAGCTCCTCGTCGTGCTCGCCCGGGTTCGTGTGCAAGGAGCACGCGTGCGTGAAGGCGGGCGCCTGCGGGTCGTGCAGCGGCGACTACGACTGCCCCGCCGGGCAGAAGTGCGAGCTCGGAGCGGGAGCGTGTCACTGACCCTGCGGCGCCCGCTCGTCGCAGCCTCCCTGGCCGTGGGCGCCTTGCTCGGGCCGACCCGCGTGCGCGCCGAAGAGGCGCCGAAATCCGTCACCCACGAGTACTCGCCCTACGAGAAGGAGACGATCACCAACGCCCTCGCGAGCACCGGGCGCACCCAGGAGCTCGACCCCGAAGGCAAGGAGATCGAGGGCATCGACGTGGTGCCGCTCGAGGTGTTCGAGAAGCGCGACCCGCTGCCCCAGTGGCTCAACGTGTTCCACTGGACCTCGAAGCCCTACACCATCGACCGCGAGCTCCTCACGGGGGTCGGCGAGAAGTACTCCAAGGTGGTGGTCGACGAGAGCGCGCGCAACCTGCGCAACCTCGCCGCGCAGATCTCGATCGTGCTGGTGCTCGCCACCAAGGGGAACACGCCGGGCAAGGTCCGCCTGCTGGTGATCACCAAGGACGTGTGGAGCCTGCGGCTCAACTCGAACTACCGCTTCGCCAACGGGCGGCTCGAGAACCTGTACCTCGAGCCGAGCGAGCAGAACGCCTTCGGGACCCACCAGGTCGCCTCGGTGCAGTACTTCATGCAGCCGCTCTCGCACCTGCTCGGCGCGTACTACAAGATCCCGTGGCTCGCCGGCACCCGGGTGCAGGTCATCGCCAACGCGGCGGTCGTCCTGAGCCGCGAGCACGGCGGCCCCGAGGGCAGCTTCCTCTCCCTCACCGTGCAGTACCCGCTGTTCTCGTCGCGCACGCCGTGGTCGTGGAAGGTGGCCGGCGACTACCGCAACGAGGTCACGCGGCTCTACCAGAACGGCGTGCTCGGCCTGTTCGACTCCAAGCGCACGCCGGAGAAGGACGGCATCCCGTTCGAGTACCGGAGCAAGCTCGCGACCGCCATCGCCGCGGTGACGCGCTCGTACGGCTGGGCGCGCAAGGCCGATCTCTCGTTCGGCATGCAGCTCGATGGACGCAAGTACGCGACCTACGACCTCTCGCCGTACGCCCCCGCGGCGGCCGACGACTTCCTCGGTCAGGTCCCGGTGAGCGACACGCGGGTCGGGCCCTTCGTGCAGGTGCGCACCTACCGCAGCGACTTCCTGCGCACCCTCGACGTCGAGATCCTCGGCCTGCAAGAGGACTTCCGGCTCGGCGCCGACGTCGGCGCCAAGCTCTATGCGAGCGCCAGGGCGATCGGCTCGACCCGCGACTTCCTCGGCCTCGACGTGGTGGCCCAGTACACCCAGCGCCTGCACGACGGGTTCGCGCGCGTCTCCGCCGAGGGGATCGTCGAGGCCCAGACCGACACCGTCTCCGACGCGAGCCTGGATGCGCGCCTGCGGGTCGTGACCCCGCGCCTCGGGTTCGGGCGCCTCGTGCTCGACCTCGCGACCCTGCAGCGGTTCCGCAACTACCTCAACCTGAACACCAAGTTCGGCGGCGAGACCCGGCCGCGCGGCTACCCGACCAACTACTTCCGCGCGCCGAACAACGTCGTCGGCTCGCTCGAGTGGCGGTCCCCCTCGCTCGACATCCTGAAGACCCTGTGGGGCGTGGCGGCGTTCGTCGACGTCGGCACGGCGTACCGGACCGCGGCGGGCGTCGAGCCGCACTACGGCACCGGCCTCGGCCTCCGGGTCCTCCTGCCGCAGTTCGACCGCCTGGTGGTGCGCGGCGACGTGGCGATCCCGATCGATCGTCACCGGCCCTCCGACGTGCCCCCGGTCCAGTTCCTGATCACCGTCGGTCAGGCATTCTCCGTTCCCAACGTCGCGCTGTAGACTGCTCCGGCCATGAAGGTCCGCACCCAAGGGGTCCGCTCGTCCCGCGCCGGATTCAAGCTCCCGCCCGAATCGGAGCCGGTCGTCTCGATGCGCTCGGTGCCGCTCGTCGACGGGCGGTACATGCTCGATCACGAGATCGCGCGCGGCGGCATGGGGGTCATCTACCGCGCCGAGGACGTGGGCCTCGGGCGCCGGGTGGCGCTCAAGGTGATCGCCCCCGAGCTCGCCGCCCGCCCCGACGTCGTCGAGTTCTTCCAGCGCGAGGCCTCCGCGCTGGCGAGCGTGCGGCACGAGCACGTGGTGCGCATCTACGCCTTCGGCGCCCACGACGACCAGATGTTCTTCGCCATGGAGTTCGTCGACGGCCGCGATCTCGACGCGATCCTGTTCGAGCACCTCGAGCACGGCGCCCACATCCCCGCCTACCGCGTGCTCACCATCCTGCGCCAGGTGGCCTCGGGGCTCGCCGCGGTGCACGCCCAGGGCCTCATCCACCGCGACGTGAAGCCCGGCAACATCGTCATCGAGAACGACAGCGGGCGCCCGGTGCTCGTCGACTTCGGCCTCGCGCTGCCCAACGACGGGCGCATGAGCGAGATCGTCGCCGGCTCGCCGCACTACATGCCGCCCGAGCAGGCCAAGAACGAGATGATCGGCCCCACCGCGGACGTGTACGCCTTCGGCGTCACCGCGTTCGAGCTCCTCACGGGGCAGCTGCCGTTCCCGTTCGAGGACGTGGCCGACGTGCTGCACGCCCACGCCGAGACCGAGCCACCGCTCCTCTCGTCGATCCGCCCGAACCTGCGGGTGTTCGACCGCATCATCGCGCGCATGCTGCGCAAGAACCCCAACGACCGCTACGAGGGGTTCGCCGCGGTGACCGCCGCGCTCGACCACGCCATGGCCCACTGGCGCTCGGGCGAGGAGGAGCCGGCGCCTTCGCAGCCCGAGGGCGGGCAGGGCAAGGACATCCTGCGCATCCTGGTGGTCGACGACGACGAGAGCTTCCGCAAGGTGGCCGCGCGCGCGGCGATGCTCGCGTTCTACCGACGGCAGGTGCGGGTGTCGGTGGCGAAGTCGGGCGCCGAGGCGATCGCCATCGCCGAGCGCACGGCCCCGCACCTCGTGCTGCTCGACCTCGGGGCGAGCGGCATCGACGGCGTCGACACGCTCTCGATGCTGCGGGCCTCGCCGAACGGCGCCGAGGCCCGCGTGCTCGTGGTGACCGAGAAGGACGACCCGGCCGACCACTGGCGGTTCTCGATCCTCGGCGTCCACGACTTCTTCGCCAAGAACCAGGGCCTCGTCCCGCTCGTGAACCGCGTGACGGAGATCGGTCAGCGCTGCGGCTGGTTCGTCGGGCCAGACCCGTCAGAGCTCGCCCCCGGCTCGACCTGGGGGTAGTCGCTCACTTCGCTCCGAGCACGCCGCGGAGCAGGTCGTCGCGGACGAAGCGCTCCTCGCAGAGCTCGTAGCGCACGGCGAGCGCGCCGAGGCGGCACACCGGGTAGTCGCGCACCTCGCCGAAGCCGACGAAGCTGCCGTCGGGCGCGAACGCGTAGCCCGCGTCGGTCTGCGAGATGCCGCGCAAGGTGAGCTTGCGCTGCGCGCCGGGCAGCGTGAACACGTGGGCGCTGCCGTCCTTGCTCCCGGTCGCGAGCAGGCCGCCGTCCGCCGAGATCGAGAGCGCGGTCACCACGTCGGTGTGCGCCGCGAACTTCATGAGCTCCTTGTAGGCGGCGTTGAACACGCGGATCGAACCGTCGGCCGAGCCGGTCACGAGCCAGGGGCCGTCGCCCGAGGCCACCGGCCGGAACGCGAGGGCGTGCACGGGCTCACCGTGCTGCAGCGTGGCGAGCACTGCCCCGTTCTTGGCGCTCCACAGCCGCACGGTCTTGTCCGCCGACGCCGAGGCGAGGGTCGCGCCGTCGGCCGACCACGCCACCGCCGTGACGCTGCCGGTGTGCCCCATCAGGCGGAGCTTCTCGTCGAACGAGTCGGTCTCGCGCACCACCACCACCTTGCCGATGGCCGCGAAGGCGAGGCGCTTGCCGTCGGGCGAGAAGGCGACGCCATAGGCCCCGGGGCCCTTGCCGTCGTCGACCGTCGCGCCGAACGGATCGAAGCGGCGCAGCGACTTGTCGGGCGTGGCGACGGCGATGGTCTTGCCGTCCTTGGCGATGGCCGCGGCCTGCACGCTGCCCGCGGGCACGTCGAACACGGGGCTCGGATCGTAGGGGGCGAGCGTCCAGCGGCGCAGGTGCCCGTCGAGCCCCCCCGAGACGAACCAGGTGCCGAGCGGGTCGGGGGCGACCGCGGTGACGGTGCTGGTGTGGCCGACGAAGCGGCGGATGCCCGCGGTGGACCACGCGCGCACCGCGCCGTCGCCCGTGCCGACCAGGAGCGTGTGCTCGGTCGCGCCCACGAAGGCCAGCGACCCCACCGGGTGGGTGTGCCGCTCCACGCGGGAGAGCTCGGTGCCGGCCGCGGCGTCCCAGACGTGCACGGTGTCGAAGTCCCCGGTCGCGAGCGACTTGCCGTCGGGCGAGAACCCGAGCGAGAGCGCCATCGCGGTGTGACCACCGAGCACCTTCTCGGGGGCGAGCTGCGCCGACCAGGTGCGGACCGTCTGGTCGAGCGAGGCCGAGGCCACCCGCTTCTTGTCGGGCGAGAGGGCGAGCGCCACCACCGGCCCCTGGTGCGCGGCGGTGTGCTTCTGCGCGGACGACTTGCGGTCGAACACGCGCAGCGTGCCGTCTTCGCCACCCGTGTAGACGAGCGCACCGGTGTGCAGCACCGCGCGCACCGCCCCCTTGTGGCCGTTCAGCGTGGCGAGCTTGGCGCCCGACTTCCACTCCCAGACGAGCACCTTGCCGTCGTCGGTCGCGACCGCGAGCTCGGTGCCGCCGGGCGAGAACGCGACGGCGCGCGCCGAGCCGCCCTGGGCGAGCGTGGCGAGCGGGTTGCCGGTCGCCCGGTCGAACACGCGCGCGGTGCCGTCGGCGCCGACGGTCGCCACCAGGGTCTCGTTCTCGGAGACCGCGAGCCCGTGCACCGCGCCGTCGTGGCCGGCGAAGCGGTGACGCTCCTTGCCGGTCTCGAGGTCCCACGCCCGGGCGGTGCCGTCGCGGGCCGCGGTGAGCACGGTGAGGCCGTCGCCGAGCACGTGGACGGCGATGACCGTCGCGGTGTGGCCGCGCAGGCGGACGCGCTCTCGCAGGCTCTGCGCGTCGAGGACCGACACCTGGTTCTTGTGGGCGACCGCGAGCACCGGCTTGCTGCCATTGCTGCCAAGCGGCTGGAACAGCTTGGACTGTCCGTAGGCGAGCGCCTCGACGAACCCCCCGAAGCCGTTGGCGAGCTCGTGCTCGAGGGTGAGGCCCGTGCTGCGCTCGAGGTCGACCGCCGCGCGATCGAACAGGCGGCGCGCCTCGACGGGCTGCTTGAGCGCCTGGGCGGCGACGGCCGCGCCGAGGAGCGCCGGGCCGTTCGGGTGGTCGAGCTTCCACGCCTCGAGGAACGCGGCCTTGGCCGCGGCCGGGTCGGTCGGGGCGAGCGCGGAAGCGGCGACCAGCTTCTTGCCGGCCTCGGCGCGCGCGCTCGGGGTCGGTGGGTGGTCGAGGTCGGCGAGGCGCGCCTTGGCCTCGATGACCGAGAGGCGCGCGTCTTCCGGGGCGTCGGGGGTCGCGTCGATGCGGGTGGCGAGGGCGCGCGCCTCCCCCCACTTGCCGAGGTCGACCAGCGTGGCGAGGAGGAGCGGCCAGGTGAGCGGCGCCTCGTCCGGGCACAGCTGGTCGGCGTCGCCGAGCACGCGCGCCGTTCGCTCCAGCTTGCCTGCCGAAAGGTGGGTACGCGCGGCCTCGCGCAGCGCGCGCCCTTGGGCGCAAGGGGTCGACGGCGTGGCGGTCGGGACGAACTTCGGCGGCCGAGGGACCGCGCCCGGTGGGTTCGGAGACGGGGGCGGCGCCGGCGCGCAGGCAATCAACGTCAGGGACGCGAGCAGGCCGTGCGTGCGCATCGCGGCCACGCTAGTACGCGGGGCGATGCAGGTCGACAGCGCCAAACCGCCGATCGTGATTGGAATCGCCGGCGGCACGGGCTCCGGCAAGACCACCGTCTCCCGCCGCATCGCCGAGCGCATGAAGGACAGCTGCGTCCTCATCGAGCACGACAGCTACTACCGCGACCTGTCCGAGCTCACGTTCGCCGAGCGCGAGAAGGTGAACTTCGACCACCCCGCGTCGCTCGAGACCGAGCTGCTCGTGCGCCACCTCGAGGAGCTCAAGGCGGGCCGCGCGATCGAGGTGCCGGTCTACGACTACGCGAACCACGGGCGCAAGAAGGACGGCGGCCGCGTGGTGGCGCCGGCGCCGATCGTCATCGTCGAGGGCATCCTCGTGTTCGTCGAGGCGGAGCTCCGCGCGCAGATGGACATCAAGGTGTTCGTCGACACCGACCCGGACATCCGCGTGCTGCGCCGCGTGCGCCGCGACATGGAGCACCGCGGGCGCACGTTCCAGTCGATCCGCGACCAGTACTACGCGACCGTGCGGCCCATGCACCTGCAGTTCGTGGAGCCGAGCAAGCGCTGGGCGGACGTCATCGTGCCGGAGGGTGGCAAGAACGAGATCGCCCTCGACATGATCGTCGCCCGCCTCGCCCAACTGCTCCCTGGCTGAGCCGCGAGCCCGGGGCCGAGGTGGGTGTTTCTCCGACCTTTTTGCGCGATTTTTGCCCGACCCCGGGCCCAGCGCTACACCTCCGGCCGGTATGCGCACGTCTCGCAGCCTGGTCGTCTTCGGCGTGGTCACGGCCACGCTGACGGGCACGCTCGTGCTCGACGCGGCGCCCAAGAAGAAGACGGCCTCGCTCGCCCCGGCCCCGGTGAAGACCAACAGCAAGCTCGTCACGGCCAAGGTGGTCGGCAGCGCGCCCAAGGGTTGCCCGGCGGGGATGGCGCCGATCCCCAACGCGAGCGGCGGCTACTGCATCGACAAGTACGAGGCCGGGGTCGTCGAGGTGCTCCCCGGCGGCAAGACCAAGAGCCACTCGCCGTACACGCCCGTCGCGGGGCTCAAGGTGAAGGCCATCGTCAAGAAGGGCATCGTCCCCCAGGGCTACATCTCGCAGGTCGAGGCCAAGGCGGCGTGCGAGGAGGCGGGCAAGCGGCTGTGCACGCCGGACGAGTGGCTCAACGCCTGCCAGGGGAAGAACCCCACCAAGTACCCGTACGGCGACGACGAGGTGGCCGGTCGCTGCAACGGCGACGGCACCCGCCAGCACCCGGTGGTCGAGCTGTTCGGGCCGGGGCCCGACGCGTTCGCCGACCCCAACAAGATGAACGACCCGCGCATCAACGCGCTGCCGAAGACCCTCAGCAAGACCGGCGCGCTCGCCAAGTGCAAGAACGGCTGGGGCGTCCACGACATGGTCGGCAACCTCCACGAGTGGACCGGCGACGGCGCGGGCACCTCGCACTTCCAGGGTGGCTACTACATGGACACCCACAAGAACGGCGACGGGTGCTTCTACAAGACCACCGCGCACGGCCCGACCTACCACGACTACTCGACCGGTTTCCGCTGCTGCAAGTAGGCACGCTTTTCACACCGGGGGAGAGCGTGGCATCCTCGGGAGGCATGCGTCCGCTCGGCCTCGCCCTCCTGTTCGCCTTCGCCCTCGGGTGCGAGAGCGAGACCGCGCCGCTCGCCGCCGACGCTGCGGTCGATGCGATCGCCGACACCGCCCGCGCCGACAGCGCGCTCGCCGAGACCTTCGATGCGCTCGTGGAGACGGGCCTCGTGGAGACGGGCCTCGTGGAGACGGGCCTCGACGCGAGCGATGGCGCAGGCGACGGCTTGCTCGCCGACGCGAGCGACGCCCCCACCTGCGACCCGGCCACCACCTGCATCGGCGCCCCGATGCCCACCTGGGAGCTCGAGGACTTCCAGCCCAAGAGCGCGGGCTTCAAGACCAAGTACGGCCTGTCGGCGTTCAAGCCCAAGGTCACCGTCGTCGCGCTCTTAGCGGCCTGGTGAGGGTTCTGCCAGAACCAAGCGTCCAGGTTGGATGCGATGCAGAAAGAGCTGAAGCTGGAAGGCAAGGACATCGCCTTCGTCGCGGTGAACTCGCTCGACGCGGTGGCCGACCAGCCCAACTTGGTGAGCAAGTGCGACTTCCCCCTGCTCCAGGACACCGACGCGGTGACCGCCTGGAAGAAGATGGGCGGCGTCAAGGACGACCTCTACGTCTACGGCACCGACGGCAAGCTCGCGCGGTTCCTGCCGTTCGGCGGGCCCGTCTCCACGATCCTCTCCGACCCGATCGACTACGCGAACCTGAAGAAGATCGTCTCCGAGACCAAGTGAGCCTCCGACACCGAGTGAGCCTCCGACACCGAGTGGGTCAGGCGCGGTTCAGGGTCGGGCGCTCCGCAGCCTGCTCGGCCGGCACGCACTTCTCGCAGCGACAGAGGCCGCGCAGGTAGCGGAACGTGTAGATGCCCGTGGCGTGGCCGTCGCCCCACTCGAACGAGAGGCCGTAGTCCCCGATGGGCTCGATCTTGGCGATGCTGGTGTCGCCCCCGGGGACGAACGCGATGTCGACCTTGTGGCCCTGGCACCCCGCGCACGGGCAGTAGCCGCGCAGGATCTCGTGCGGGTAGATCGCGGTGTGGCCGTCGGCCCAGTCGATCTCGGTGGTCTGCGCCTTCCAGGGAGAGCGCACGGCGGTGGGGGTGAAGCGCGGGTCCGGCATCGCGAGGTGGTGGATGCTAAGCATGGCGACGATGGCCCGAGAACGTCCCGAGGTGCTGGCGCCCGCCGGCGACGCCGATTGCTACTCGATGGGTCTCTACGTGCCCGACGT
>CAZUZY010000345.1:0-9253 GCA_964624885.1 uncultured Polyangiales bacterium
GACCTCGCGCTCACCCCCGAGCTCGCGCTCCCCGGGTACCCGCCGCTCGACCTGCTGCTCGTCTCCTCGTTCGTGCCCGACGTGCAGCGCACCCTCGAGGAGCTCGCGCGGAAGCTCCCGCCCGCGCTGCCCGTCCTCGTCGGGACCGTCGCCCAGGCGTCGGGCACGAACGAGCTGTGGAACGCGGCGGCGCTCTTGCGGGGTGGCCGGGTCGAGGCCGTGTTCCCGAAGACGCTGCTCCCCACCTACGACGTCTTCGACGAGCAGCGGTACTTCGTGCCAGGCACGCACCCCGAGCGCTCGGTGTTCGTCCTCGAGAGCGGCGCCCGCGTCGGCGTCACCATCTGCGAGGACGCGTGGAACGACGACGACGAGCTGCTCGACGGACGGCCACGCTACCCGATCGATCCCGTGGCCGCGCTCGCGGGCGCCGGGATCGACGTGCTCGTGAACCTCTCGGCCTCGCCGTTCGCCAAGGGCAAGATCGCCCGCCGGCGCGTGATCTTCGGGCACGCCGCGCGCCGCCACCGCGTCCCCACGGCCCTCTGCAACGCGGTCGGCGGCAACGACGGCCTGATCTTCGACGGGGCCTCCTGCGTGTTCGACCGCGAGGGCCGCCTCCTCGGGGAGGCCGCCGCGTTCGTCGCCGAGGTCGTCGTGCTGGACACCGAGGGCGCGCCCCGCGAAGCCGTGGTCCGCGACGACCTCGACGACATCCGCGCGGCCCTGGTGCTCGGCGTGCGCGACTACTTCTCCAAGGTCGGCGTGGCGGACGCCGTGCTCGGCCTCTCCGGCGGCATCGACTCGGCGCTCGTGGCCGCGCTCGCCGTCGAGGCGCTCGGCAAGGACCACGTGGTCGGCCTCGCGATGCCCTCGCCGTACTCGAGCGATCACTCGGTGCGCGACGCAGAAGAGCTGGCGCGCCGCCTCGGCATCCCCTGCCACCTCGTGCCCATCTCGCCGATGTTTGCCTCCTACCAGGCAGGCCTCGCCCCGATGCTCGGCGTCGCGCCGAAGCCGCCGGGCTGGAAGGACCTCACCGAGGAGAACCTCCAGTCCCGCATCCGCGGGGCGACGGTGATGGCGTGGTCCAACCGGACGGGCGCGCTGGTGCTCACCACCGGCAACAAGAGCGAGTGCGCCGTCGGCTACTGCACGCTCTACGGCGACACCTGCGGTGGCCTGGCGGTCATCGCCGATCTCTTCAAGGTGGAGGTGTACGCGCTCGCGCGCCACCTGAACGCTCGCGCGATCGCCGCGGGGGGCGTCGGGCCGATCCCCGACAGCACGCTCGAGAAGCCGCCCTCCGCGGAGCTGCGGCCCGACCAGACCGATCAGGACGACCTCCCACCCTACGACGTCCTCGACAAGCTCCTCGAGGCGCTGGTGGTGCGCGAGCTCGGGATCGACGCCGCGGCCGAGGCCACCTCCGAGCCGCGGGCGCTCGTCGCCGCCATCGCGCGGCGCGTGCGCACCAACGAGTACAAGCGTCAGCAGTACGCCAAGGCCCTGCGCGTCAGCGAGCGCGCGTGGGTGGGCCGCGTGTATCCGATCGCCCAGCGATACCCGGGCTGATCAGCGCAGGCACTGGTAGAGCTGGGCGCCGATCTCCCCTCCACCGCTCGCGTCGACGAGCGTCCGGAGCGGGTAGGCCACGAAGCCGCTCGGGCAGCTGCAGCCCCCGGTGCGGGTGTTGGCCATCCGACACCCGAGGCCGCCACCGACCGAGTCGTCGATCTGGTAGGCGCCGCCGAAGTTGTCGAGGGCCACGCTCGGGTGCACGCAGAGGCCGATGCGCGAGCCGATCTTGCTGCCGCAGGTGTTGGTGATGAGGACCCGGGCGTACTGCGCGATGTAGCCGGAGGGGCAGCTGCAGGCGCCGGTCTTCGGGTTGGTCACGCGGCAGGAGAGGCCGCAGCTCACCGCGTCGTCGGTCTGGAACGCGCCGCCCCACACGCCCGCGGCGCCGCCGCTGGTCTCGCAGAACTGGATCGTCGAGTTGGTGATGCCGCAGGCGTCGGTGCGCGCGAGGTACGAAGCGCCGGCGGTGAACCCGGTCGGGCAGCTGCAGCTCGAGAGGTAGGGGTTGCCGTTGCCGCAGCCGGTGCAGCCGGCCTGCTTGGAGAAGGCGCCGCCCATGTTGGTGCAGTACCCGGAGACGCTCACGAAGCCGCTCTTGCAGACCGTGCCGCAGGTGCTGCCGCCGCACACCGGGTCGGTCGTCGGCCCGCTCGGACAGGCCTTTCCGCACCCACCACAGTGGCTCGGGTTGACCGTGGTGTCGGTCTCGCAGCCCGCCGTGCTGTCGCAGTTGCCGTAGCCGGTCTTGCAGGTGTAGCCGCAGACACCCTTGGTACAGGTCGGATCGGCGTTGGTGACGGCGGGGCAAGCCTTGCCGCACAGGCCGCAGTGGTCGGTCGAGGTGTCGAGCGACGTCTCGCAGCCATCGAGCTTGTCGCCGTTGCAGTCGTCGAAGCCCACCTCGCACGCGAAGCCGCACAGCGAGGCCACGCACGTGCGGACGGCGTTCTTGCGGTCCGGGCACGGGTTGTCGCACTTGCCGCAGTGGTCGAGGTCGTTGGTGGTCTCGACGCACTTGCCCCCGCACGACGTCTTGCCCGGGCAGGGATCCACCTCGGCTTCCTTGGCGTCGGCGCTGTCGGCCGCGGCGTCGACGACCGTGTCCGCCTTCGCATCGGCGTCGGTGGCGTCCGTGGTCGTGTCGCCGGTGGCGTCGCCCGCCTCCTTCGCGCCGTCTTCGCCGCCATCGGTGAAGATGATCTCGTCGGACCCCGTGGCGCAGCCGGTCGTGACCCCGACGAGGACGAGGGCGAGGAAGGTGCGCACCCCCCGAGCGTAGCAAAGGACCTTCGTCGTCCAGCCCCACCGGGCCGTGGTGCGCAGATGCACCCACCTCACCTCCAGGGTAAGAGAATGGCCTAACTCTATTTTCTCAGGTTCACTGAATGCTTGCGTAGAGATGACTCAACGCCGATACGGACGAGCTAGGTTCCCGAACGTGGTGCAAACCTCCCCGCAGCAGGTCTTGATCGTCGACGACGAAGGACAGGATGCGCGCGCCATTCTCGAGCGCCACGGTGTCACGGTGACCGGTGTGGTCCATGACGTCGACGGCGCACGGGTGCTGCTCGCGAAGCACCTGCCGGACATCGTGCTGGTGGACCTCGGTGTCCCGAGGGCCGCCGAGCTCGGAAGAGAGCTCGGGGAGCGCGGCATCCCGTTCGTGGCGCTCAGCGCCTCCACCGACCCCGCGGTGCTGGAGCTCGCCGGCGCGATGCGGCCCCGAGGGTTCTTGGGCAAGCCCTACACCGAGAACCAGCTCGTCTCGGCGCTCCGCGTGGCGTTGGCCGACACCGGCCCCCCCGACCACCGGGACTATCGCGCCGCGATCGAGCGCATCACCAACGTCCTCGTGGAGCTCGGCGTGATCGCGGCCGGCTCGAAGGCGACCCAGCCGCGCACCGACGTCCCCGAGCTCTCCCAGCTCTCCACGAGGGAGTGGGAGGTCGTGCGGGCGTTGCTCTCGCACGAGCGCGTCCCGCAGATCGCCAAGCGGTTGCGCATCAGTCCTTCGACCGTGCGCAACCACCTCAAGTCGATCTACGGGAAGCTCGGCGTGCACTCCCAGCAGGAGCTGATCGGACGCCTCCTGTAGCTCACATCGCGCGGACTGCGGCGAGGAACGCGCGTACCTCGGCGCGCAGGGCCTCGGACTGGCGGGACAGGTCGCTCGCCGCGGTGAGCAGCTCGCCCGCCGCCTGACCGGTGTGCACCGCGTGGTCCGCGATGCGCGCCGCGTGGTCGGTCACCGCCTCGGCGTCGTGCACGGCCTCGCTGACGCTGCTGGCGATCGCGGTCGCGATCCCCGTCTGCCCCTCGATGACGGTCGCCACCATCTGCGACATGCGGTCGACCTCGCCGATGATCTTGGAGACCTCGCCCATCGAGGCGACGCTGCGCTGGGTCGCGCGCTGGATCTCGCCGACGCGGCCCTCGATGTCGCTGGTGGCGTTCGAGGTGGCGCGGGCGAGGCTCTTGACCTCGGAGGCGACGACGCCGAACCCCTTGCCGGCCGCTCCCGCACGGGCGGCCTCGATGGCGGCGTTGAGCGCGAGCAGGTTGGTCTGGGTGGCGACCTCGTGGATCACCTTGGTGACGCGGCCGATCGAGCGGGCGGCCTCGGCGAGTCCGTCGAACTCCTGGCTGCTCTCCTCCGCGCGCTCCGAGGCGCGGCGGGTCGTCCGCGTGGCGCCCGCGACGTGGTGGGTGACCTCGCGGATCGAAGCGTGGAGGGTCTCGCTGGCGCGCGCCACGGTCTCGAAGCGCTCGCGCACCGCGATGGACGCGGTGGCGCTCTCCTGCGCCATGTGGCTGGTCCCCTGGGCGGTGTCCGTGAGCGAGCTCGCGGCCGCCTGCATCTCGGTGGCCGCGGCGGCGACGGTCTCGGTGACCCCCATCACGCAGGTCTCGAAACGGTCGGCGAGCTCGAGGTTGCGGGCGCGGATCGCCGCGAGCTCCGCGGACCGCTTCCCCATGCGCTCGGTGGCCGCGTTGATGACCTGCGCCGCGCGTCGGAACGCCCCTGGCATCCCCCGCGTGATCACGCGCCGGAAGAAGATGTCGTGACTCACGTGGTCGAGCGAGGCAGTGGCCTCGCGCACGAACGCGTCGGTGCGATCGAGCACGAAGTTCACGGCGTTCGCCACCTCGGCGAGCTCGGGCTCGGGTGGGCTCGGCACCACGCGCGCCTCGAGGTCCCCGTTGGCGACCCGTCGACACACCTCGGCGACGGACTTCAGGAACGCCCGCACCTCGGGCGAGAACGGGGCGTCTTCGCGCGGTACGGGCACGAGGGACAAGGTCATCGGAGGTTCCTTTCGATCAGAGGCTGAAGACGAACGCGTCGTAGGTGACCTTGGCGTGCTGCAGCTTCTTCTGCAGGGCGTCGGTGGCCGCGGCGATGCCGCCCTCGCGGGTCTCGGACCGACGCTCCACGTCGAGGAGCTCGCGGTACAGCGGCGTGATGGCGTCGATCGCGCGCCGGTCGGGGACTCGCCGGTTCGAGTGGTAGCCGAGGATGCTGCCGTGCTCGTCGAAGCTCGGCGTCACGTGCGCGAGCACCCAGTAGTGGTCGCCGTTGCGCGCGAGGTTCACCACGTAGGCGAACACCTCGTGTCCGGCCTGGATGCGACTCCACAGCAGCGCGAACACCGACCGCGGCATCTCGGGGTGGCGCAGGATGCTGTGGGGAGCGCCCAGCAGCTCGCGCTCGTTGTAGCCAGAGACGCGCTGGAACACGTCGTTGGCGTAGGTGATCCGACCCTGGAGGTCGGTCTTGCTGACGATGATCTCGTCCTCCGCGAAGGTGATCTCGCGGCCGGAGGGGGTCGGGCGGGCCATGCGAGCCCTTCAGCAGCCGTCGTGCCACGAGCCTCGTCGGAGGAAGCCGCTGTTCTGTCGAGAACCCGCGCGAGGTCGCGTCAACCGGCTGACGCAGCGTCATCGTTCCGGCTTCGGCGAGGCTCGCCCTCCGGATCACTTCTGCTTGCGCAGCGTGGCCTTGACCGTGCCCGTGGCGGGGTTCGGCTTGCACGACGCGATCTTGGTCGCGTCGCCGGCGTCGAGGATCACGGCGACCGTCGCGGTCGCGAGTTGCACCTCGATGTGGTCGTCGGTCTTGAGCGTGGCCTCGAGGGTCTTGCTGGCCACCGTCGTCGACTCGAGGATGCAGCTCGCGAGCGCACCGGTGGTGTAGGTCTTCCCGGTGCCCGGGGCGGGGCGGTAGCGATCGACGACCTCGAAGGTCTTGTCGTCGGCGCCCTTCTTGAGCTTGAAGCGCACCTCGTCCTTCACGAACGCGCCGTCCCACTCCTTGGGGTCGACCACCTTGAACTCGACCTCGTCACCGGACAGCTCGGCCTTCAGGAGCCGGTTGGTGGTGTCGGTCTTCCACTCGCCGACGAGGACCGCGAGGGGGTTCTTCTTGACCGGCTTCTTGTCGTCCTTGCCGGGCTTCTTGTCGTCGTCGTCACCCTTCTTGTCGGGCTTCTTGTCGCCCTTGTCGTCCTTCTTGTCGGGCTTCTTGTCGCCCTTGTCGCCCTTGTCGCCGCTGTTGCCGTCGGCCTTGGCGGTCTTGCCGCTGTCGTCCTGGCCGAACGCGAAGTAGGCGCCGACCCCGCCACCGGCGAGCAGCAGCACGACCACCCCGATGACGAGGCCGGTGTTGCCCCCCTTCTTCGGCGGCGCCGACTCGTACTGCCCTGCAGGGATCATCGGGCCCGGGTTGCTGCCGCCGGGCGGTGGGAAACCCGGCGGTCCCGGGAACGCGCCCGGACCCGGACCGGGCTGGGAAGGCATGGCCGACATCGCGGCGGTGCCGCCCTTGATCGGGCCGGCGTCCGAGGTGCTCGACTCGTAGGCCGTCATCGAGCGCGGCACGGCGATGCCGCCGTCGAAGGCGTCGACCGCCTTGCGCATCTCCTCGCAGGATTGATAGCGCGCGTTGCGCTCCTTCTGGGTCGCCTTGGCGATGACCTCGTCGATCCACGGCGGCGCGTCGGGGCGCTTGGCCAGCACCGAGGGCACCGGCACCGACATGTGCTGGGTCATGATGTCGTACTCGGTCTCGCCGTCGAACGGCACGACGCCGGTGACCAGCTCGTAGAGCACGATGCCCATCGCGTAGACATCGAGGCGCTTGTCGAGATCGCGCGCGCCCTTGATCTGCTCGGGCGCCATGTAGAACAGCGAGCCGACGATGCCGCCCGCCTGGGTCGGGCCCTTGGTGGCGCCCTCGGCCTTGGCGATGCCGAAGTCCATCACCTTGGCCACGCCGTCCTTCTGGCGGACGATGATGTTGGCGGGCTTGAGGTCGCGGTGCATGAGGCCCTCGACGTGGGCCGCGTGCACGCCGTCGAGCGCCATCTTGAAGATGCGCACCACCTCGGGGATGGGCAGCTTCTGCCCGCTCGCGTTGGCTCGCTCGAGCGTGTGATCGAGGGACTCGCCCTCGATGAACTGCATGACGATGTAGAGCTCGCTGGTCTCCGCGTGGTTGATGATCGAGTAGAAGCGGACGACGTTCTGGTGGTCGATCTTGGCGAGCGCCTTGCCCTCGGAGAGCGTGCGCTCGCGGAAATCGCCGCGGTTCGCGAACTCGGGGAGGATGGCCTTGATGACCACCTTCTGGTCGGCGTTCACGTCGTGGCCGAGGTAGACGACACCCATGCCGCCCTGCCCGAGCACCTTCTCGATGCGGTACTTGCGGTCGATGAGCTGACCGATCTGCGGCTGCCCGGCGCTCCCGCCCCCGCCGATGCCCGCGCCCCCGCCCGTCACGCCCCCGGCGAAGCCCGGCGCGTTGGTCTGGGCGAAGGCCTGCGCCGGCTGCGGAGCAGGGGTGAGCGGCGTCGCGCAGTAGGCGCACTGGGTTGCCGTCGCGTAGTTCTGCTGGCCGCACCGGGGACAGGGGACGTACATGGGTGCGGGGAGTCTAGCCCAGTTTCTTTGTTTGCCCTACGTGCCGCCGCTCCGCGCCTTCGGCGCTGCGCGACGTCACTTCCGGGCTGCACGGGTCGCTTCGCTCCCCGCACCGCCCTCCGCCCCCCTTCGGGGCGCTCCGGGCGGTCACGCGTCGCTTTGCTCCGCGGGAGGCTGGGGCGGGTACCAGGACCGTCGGGACGGTGGTTCTTCCACCGCGTGGTGCAGGGGAGCTGAACCTGACAGCGAGGACGTCGAGGCGTGACCTCTCCCGGACCGCAAAGACACTCCGCTGCCAGCAAAGCGCGGCGCCCCCGCTGGAAGGCAAGACACCGGTCGGGCTCGTGTGAGGTCCCCCCGGTCTGGGAGAGGTCACGCCTCGACGCCCGCAGCGATCGCCGTTCAGCTCCAGTGTTTGGCGCGCGCTGCGGCCGGGTCGAAGGCCTTGATCTTGGGCCCGAACTGCTCCCGGAAGGCCCCGTCGTCCGCTTCGTCGAACACCGCCTCACCGAACCCGGAGGCCAGCTCCATCCCGAGCGCGAGGATGTGGATGAAGCTCGCAAACGACGACGCGGCGAGGGTGGTCTTCCACGTGCCCTTCTCGGTCTTCTGGCCGGCGTACACCGGGCAGTCGCCCTCGGCGTCGAGCTTGGAGACGTCGAGGAAATACGGGTCGCCGAAGTGGGAGCTGATCGCCACCACGACCCACGACTTCTTCCAGTCGCCCTCTTTGCCAGTGACCAGGGTGGTGCCGTCCTCGGCGACCGCGAACCCCACCTGGCCCTCACGCAGCTTCTCGCTGGAGAGGAGGCGCACCTTCTCGACCGGCGTGACCGTCTCGACCTCGACCGGGTCGACCTCGGCCAGGAAGGCGCGATACCGCGGTGGAACGCGATATTCCTTCTTGAAAGCCTCGACGAGCTCGGCGGGGGTCGTGCCCCACTTGGACCCTAGCTTCCGGCGCTCGAAAACGGCGCGAAGAGCGCCGACCGCATCCCGCAAATCACTGTCCATCCGAACGAGCACCTCGCGCGCCGTCTGCCCGCGCAGTTTCAGGGACCGCCAACCCCCCCTCGGAAAAGGTGCGCAACGGTAGCCCTCGCCCCCTCATCCGTCCACCCCAACTGCGATTTCACCCAAAACAGCCGAATCTTGCACCAGGACAAAGGGCTGGACGACCACGGCCGTCCAGCGCCTCTCCGGGGTGGCGGCCCAGTCCCGGCGCTCCTCCCGCGAGGGCTTGCGCAGCTCTCCCCGCGCGATGAAGCCCTGGACGCGGTCCACGTCGTCGAGCGCGATGGCCACGCCGCACTCGACGAGCGGGACGGTCTCGGCGACCACGAACACGGCGTCGCGCTGGAGGTGGGCCACGAGATCGGAGTAGGGGACGGGCCCGGCTGTCTGGGTCAGCTTCTCGCGGATGGCCTCTTCGGGCGACAGCGCGCTCATGGCGCCGAGCGTAGGCGGCGCGGACCGCGCTGGCGAGCGCGCGTCCGACGGCTAACCGCGCGCGTGGTCGAGGCCGAGCTGGTCGAGCCAGCCCCGCAGCTCCCCGGACAGGATGCGGGGCGCGTGTCGGAGCGCTGCCACGTCGCCCGCGCCGACCAGCAACATCACCGCGCGGAGCTCGGCCTCCACCTCGTCGAAGTACTCGTGCACCGCGGCGACGCCACCCTGGTGGAGCGCCTTGAGCGCGGGCCGGGCGAAGCCCGCCGCGTGCGCGCCGAGCGCGAGGGCCCGCGCGACGTCGAGC